>NZ_JBVHTA010000017.1:66751-145693 GCF_055566095.1 Streptomyces sp. NPDC027962 | reverse complement strand
TCGTACTGGACGTACCTGGATGACTCCGACAACGCAGCGAGTGTGCGTGCCAGGCGTCGTGGGCCAGGCGGGACTTTCGAAACACGCCCTAGAAGGGCCGGCCCTGACCGGCCCCGCCCTCATCTGCGTCCTGACCCGCGTCCTGCGGACGTCGGGCGACCCCCAGGACGCAGGGTGACGTCGGCAGCTGGAGCCCGCCCTCCGGCAGACGGAACCGCCGGTACCCTCCCAGCTCGAAGCCGGCTGCCTCGATGGCGGCGACCGTGTCCCGTGCGGTGTGACAGCCACCGAAGAGCCGCGGCCACACCGTGCGGTCCAACGCCCGCTGGGTGCGCGCCAGCCCGCGCCCCTCGGCCAGTTGATGCTCGAAGAACCGCAGCTCGCCACCGGGCCGCAGTACCCGCCTGATCTCCGAGAGCGCCCGCGGCAGATCCCGTACGGTGCACAGCACCAGCGATGCCACCGCCGCGTCGAAGCCTTCGCTCTTGACCGGCAGCGCCTCGGCCGCACCTGGCACCACGTCCACCGGAACGTCGGCGTGCAGCGCCGCCTCGACGGCCAACTTCCGCAAAGTGCGCTCCGGTTCGAGCGCTACCACCTCGGAGACGGCCCTCGGATAGTGGGCGAAGTTCAGGCCGTTGCCCGCGCCGATCTCGATCACGCGGCCGGACAGTCCGTCCAGCAGCTCGGCGCGGTAGGCGGCGATCCCGCCCTTGAGCTCCGCCGTCACGCTCAGCTTCGCGTAGAAACGGGCGAAGACCGGATGGTGGACGGCGTCCCGTGGCACCTTCGTGCGGCGGTGGGGCATCGGGGCCTCCCTGAGAAGGACGGGCCGGTCACCGACATTCTCCCCCCGCGCGCGGCGGATCAGCCGTCCGAACCCGCCACGAAGCAGAATTCGTTGCCCTCCGGGTCGCGCAGCACCTGGAAGCGGCCGTATGCGTCGGGGACGATCCCCCCGACGCGCACCGCGCCCAGCCGCACGGCCTCGTCCGCTGCCGCTTCGACATCGCCCGCGTCCAGGTCCAGATGCAGCCGGTTCTTGACCGCCTTGTCCTCCGGCACGCGCTGGAAGGCGATACGCACGAAGTCCGGCGGATCGATGTACGACCAGTCGTCGGAGCGGTCCACCGGATCGCCGCCGAGGAGCGAGGCCCAGAAACGCACCAGCAGGGCGGGGTCGTGGCAGTCGAAGACGATCTCGTCGATCCGTGCGCGCATGGGCGTCAGCGTACGGCGGCGGCGAACTCCCCCGCATCCCACCGGCCCCCGAGGCGTGGCGCCAGCCACCCCTCCGCCCGCGCCCTGAACTCCGCGGGCACGAGCGCCCCGGCGCCCCCCGGAACGGCACCCAGCAGCGGCGCGCCCGCAGCGTGCGGGAGGTCCGCCAGATTGCAGCGCGCCGCCAGATCCGGCTCGGCGGGCCAGCTCCCCACCACCACGCCCAGCTGCTCCAGGCCCCGGGCGCGCAGCGCCTCGGCTGTCAGGGCCGTCATGTTCAGGGTGCCGAGACCGGCCGGGGCGACCACGAGCACGGGCGCGCCCAGCTCTGCGGCCACGTCCGCGAGCGTGGCGCCCTCGTCGTCGAGCTGTACGAGCAGCCCGCCGGCGCCCTCGACCAGCACCAGGTCGTGCTCGGCCGCCAGCTTCCCGGTCGCCTCCGCGACCTGCCCCGGCCGCACCGGGGCGAGCCCGGCCCGCCGGGCGGCGGTCGCGGGCGCCAACGGCTCGGGGAAACGCCCCAGTTCGACGGCCGTCAGCTGCCCGGCGAGCCGCCGCACCACGGCGACGTCACCGTCCTCGCCCGGCGCGACCCCGGTCTGCGCGGGCTTCACGACGGCGACGGAACGCCCCTGCGCCACGGCGACGGCCGCGACGGCAGCGGTGACGACGGTCTTGCCGATCTCGGTGCCGGTGCCGGTGACGACGATCACTGCCATGTGCTTCTGTGTCCTCTGCTCGTTCCGACTGGGTGCCCCCCGGGGGGACCGTTGCTCTCCCCTGGTCGGCGGGCGCCCCGCGGGGCGCGTCAGCCCGCCGTCGCCGCCGCGCGGACCGCGCCGCAGACGCGGGCGAGGTCGTCGTCGTCCGTCACGTACGGCGGCATCGTGTACACGAGGTCGCGGAACGGGCGCAGCCAGACGCCCTCGCGTATCGCCGCCGACGTCGCCGCGGCCATGTCCACCTCGTGGTCCAGCTGCACGACGCCGATGCCGCCGAGAACCCGTACGTCCTTCACGCCCGGTTGCCCGGCGAGCTCCGCGAGGCCGTCCCGCAGGCCCGCCTCCAGCCGCTTCACCTCCTGCTGCCAGTCCTGGCCGAGCAGCAGGTCGATCGACGCGCACGCGACCGCCGAGGCCAGCGGGTTGCCCATGAACGTCGGGCCGTGCGCCAGCACGGGGACCTCGCCCCGCGAGATGCCATCGGCCACCCGCGGGGTGCACAGCGTCGCCGCCATCGTCAGATAGCCGCCGGTCAGCGCCTTGCCCAGGCACATCACGTCCGGAGCGACGCCGGCCTGCCCGGCCGCGAACAGCGTGCCCGTGCGGCCGAAGCCGGTCGCGATCTCGTCGAAGACGAGAAGCACACCGTGCTCGTCGCACGCCTCGCGCAGTACCCGCAGATACGCCGGGGAGTGGAACCTCATGCCGCCCGCGCCCTGGACCACCGGCTCCACGATCACCGCGGCGAGCTCGTCCGCGTGCCGGGCGATCAGCTCGCGCAGCCCGTCCGCGTACGACGTCTCGTACTCGGCCGGCGGTGCGTCCGCGAAGATCTGCCGCGGCAGCACGCCCTGCCACAGTTCGTGCATGCCGCCCTCCGGGTCGCAGACCGACATGGGCTGCCAGGTGTCGCCGTGGTAGCCGCCGCGCCACGTCAGCAGCCGCTGCTTCGCGGGGCGGCCCACCGAGCGCCAGTACTGCAGGCACATCTTCACCGCGACCTCGACGGACACGGAGCCGGAGTCGCAGAGGAAGACGTGCCGCAGCGGCTCAGGGGTGATATCGACCAGCCGGGTCGCCAGCCGGACGGCGGGCTCATGGGTGAGACCGCCGAACATCACATGGCTCATCCGCCCCAGCTGCGCCGTCGCCGCCTCATTGAGGACCGGGTGGTTGTAGCCGTGCACGGCCGACCACCAGGACGACATGCCGTCGATCAACTCGCGCTGCCCGTGCACCTCTTCCGCGAGCCGAAGGCGCACCCCGGAGGCGGACTCGACGACCAGCGGATCCGTACGGCCCGGCATCGGGCCGTACGGGTGCCAGACGTGAGCACGGTCCAGGACGCGCAGCTCGTCCGGGGAGAAATCAGGCATTGGGCGCGAGATCCGTTCCGGCGCCGCGACGGCGGACGGCAACCAGGTCCGTACGGGCGCCGGGGACTTCGGTCGCCTGCTCGGCCACCGGCTCGGCCGCCTTCGCCGGCCCGTCGTTCGAACAGCCGCCTTCGCCACCGTCCCCGCAGACCGAACCGCAGCCACCGCCCGCGCTCCGGTGCTCGGGCAGCGTCGTCGTGTCCGTGCCCTCCACCTCGAATCCGGCGTCCGCGATCATGTCGAGGTCCGCCTTGCCCGCCTGGCCCTCGCTGGTGAGGTAGTCGCCCAGGAAGATCGAGTTGGCCAGGTGCAGCGCCAGCGGCTGCATCGAACGCAGATGCACCTCGCGCCCGCCGGCCAGCCGCACCTCGGCGTCGGGGCAGACGAACCGCACCATCGCGAGAATGCGCAGACAGCGCTGAGGAGTGAGGTGCCACTCCTTGGCGAGCGGCGTGCCCTCGAACGGGATCAGGAAGTTCACCGGCACCGAGTCGGGGTCCAGCTCGCGCAGCGAGAACACCACGTCCACCAGGTCCTCGTCGGCCTCGCCCATGCCGGCGATCAGCCCGGAGCACGCGGACAGACCCGCCGCGTGCGCCTTGGTCACCGTGTCCACGCGGTCCGCATAGGTGTGCGTGGTCGTGATGTCCCCGTACGTCCCCTCGGACGTGTTCAGGTTGTGGTTGTAAGCGTCGGCGCCCGCGTCGCGCAGCCGCTCGGCCTGACCGTCGGAGAGCAGACCCAGGCAGGCGCACACCTCGACGCCCTCGTTCTCTTCCTTGATCGCCTCGATGGTCTTCGAGACCCGGTCGACGTCGCGGTCCGTCGGACCGCGCCCGCTCGCGACCAGACAGACCCGCTTGGCGCCGCCGGCCACACCGGCCGCCGCGGCCTGCGACGCCTCGTCGGGCTTCAGCCAGGTGTACTTGAGGATCTCCGCCTTCGACCCGAGCCGCTGCGAGCAGTACGAGCAGTCCTCCGGGCACAGGCCCGACTTCAGGTTGACGAGATAGTTGAGCTTCACCCGCCGTCCGAACCACTGGCGGCGCACCTTGCCCGCCGCGGCCACCACTTCGAGCACATCGTCGTCCGAGGTCGCCAGCACGGCGAGAGCTTCTTCACGGGTCGGCAGCTCGCGCCGCAGCCCCTTCTCCACCAGGGTGTTCAGCAGGTCCATGGCGCTGATCCTGACGTACGGCCCATGCCTGGGCCAAGGAGGAACTCCACAACAGCGCCGGATTGAGGTGTGTGCATGGCCACACCCGATCTCTTCGCCCACCCGGTTAGGGTCTGTCCGCTGCCTACAAAAGGACCGGACCACCATGCCTCAGGATCCGTTCGACTGGATCGACGCAGAGTCGCGCCGCCGTGAGCACGCCGGTCTCGTCCGCACGCTCCGGCCCCGCGCCGCGGACAGCGCCCTCCTCGATCTGGCGAGCAACGACTACCTCGGGCTCACCCGCCGCACGGAGGTCACGGAAGGCGCCGCAGAGGCCGCCCGCCGCTGGGGCGCGGGCGCCACCGGCTCCCGGCTGGTCACCGGCAGTACCGAACTCCACGCCGAGCTGGAACACGAACTCGCCGACTTCTGCGGCTTCGAGGCGGCCCTCGTCCTGTCCTCCGGCTACGCGGCCAACCTCGCCGCCGTGACCGCGCTCAGCGGCCGCGACGCCCTCGTCGTCTCCGACGCGGGCAACCACGCCTCCATCGTCGACGGCTGCCGCCTGTCACGGGCGGAGACGGCGATCGTTCCGCACGCCGACGTCGAAGCCGTACGCAAGACCCTGGACGCACACCCAGGCCGCCGCGCCCTCGCCGTCACCGACTCGGTCTTCTCCGTGGACGGCGACGCGGCGCCCCTGCCCGGTCTCGCCGACGCCTGCCGCGAGCACGGCGCGGCACTGATCGTCGACGACGCACATGGTCTCGGCGTTCTCGGCAGCGGGGGCCGCGGGGCACTGGACGCCGCCGGGCTCGCGGGCGCGGCGGGTGTGGTGGCCACGCTCACCCTCTCCAAGTCGCTCGGCAGCCAGGGCGGGGCGGTCCTCGGCCCGGTCCGCGTCATCGACCACCTGGTCAACACCGCGCGTACCTTCATCTTCGACACCGGTCTCGCCCCGGCGGCGGCCGGCGGGGCTCTCGCGAGCGTGCGGCTCCTGCGCCGCGAACCCGGCCTCGCGGAGCGGGCCCGCGGCGTGGCCGCGACGCTGCACCGCCGGCTCACCGACGCAGGGCTGACCGCGGCGCGGCCCGACGCCGCCGTCGTCTCCGTACAGGCCCCGTCGCCGGAGGCGGCCCTGCGGTGGGCATCCGAGTGTCGTGCGGCCGGGCTCGTCGTCGGATGTTTCCGGCCTCCGTCCGTACCGGACGGGATCTCACGGATCAGGCTCACCGCCCGCGCGGATCTCACAGCAGCGCAGATCGACCGGGCGGTCTCCACGATCATCGGTGCCGCGCCCGCCAGTTGAGGACGGCGGCACGTCCCCGGGCCGCCGAAGCGCCCCAAATACGGTCTGCCGTGGCAGAGTTCACTGCTTCGGGCGACAGGTATGTACGTATCTTGGTGGATTGACGCCCCTGGCACACGTTAAGTGGCAGTCTGGCGCGGAAGCGCAATCCGTGGCCGTTCTCGCATTTCATCCGCTACGAGTCGGAGCCCGGCCCGGTGGGAAAGGGACAGCGTCGCCATGGCAGACCACCAAGAAGCATCCGTCACTCTGCCGAGCGATCCGGAGTCGGTCTCCACCGCCCGGAGATATGTCACGGACATCGTGTGCGAATGGGGGCTCGAGCCCGACACCGAGGCCGTGGACACCGTCCGGCTGATTGTGTCCGAACTCGCCACCAACGCCGTGCAGCACACCTTCGGCCAGTCCCCGACCTTCACCGTCGACCTGCGGCTGGAGCGTGACGAGCAGTTGTGCATCGGCGTGACCGACAGCCATCCGCGCTGGCCGCAGCGGCTGCCGGCAGCGGTCCGCCAGGACAACGGTCGCGGAATGGTGATCATCCGTACGCTCACCGCGGAGTGCGGCGGTCGGCTGTCCGTCTCACCCACCCAGGAGGGCGGCAAGACGGTCTGGATCGCGCTGCCGTGGTCCGTGCCCGTGCAGAACTGACCCACTGTGCTCGCCGTCGGCATCGCCGGCGCAGGGCGGCCCGTGTTCGCCCGGCCGGCGCACCGCCCGTCGCCGTCGAAGACGTCACGGGGGGCGCCACCGGGCTCGGGGTCGCCCTGCTGGTCCGGTCCCTGTGACAGGGTGACCGGGGCACGTACGCAGGGGAACTGTCGGGGCGTCAGCGCACGCGGCCGTACTTGACGCTCCTCGTCCAGATCTTGGCGAGCTTGACCACGTCGCCCGTCTTGGGTGAGTGCCAGATCTTGCCGTGGCCGGCGTAGATGCCCACGTGGTACACGAAACCTCCGGAGTGGAAGAACACCAGGTCACCGCGTTGCCGGTTGGCGGCGGAGATATGTCGCGTCCGGTTGTACTGCTGCTGGGCGGTCCGGGGCAGTCTCTTCCCCGCTCTTTTGTACGAGTAGAGCGTGAGCCCGGAGCAGTCGAAGCGGGCCGGGCCCGTGGCGCCGTAGCGGTAGGGCGATCCCTGCTTCGAGGCAGCCACTTTGAGTGCTTTGCTCGCGTGGCTGCTGATCGCTCGCCCCTCTGCGGAGCTGCTGGGGGCCAGGAGTGAGCCGCCGACGGCGGCGATGGTCAGTGCCGACACGGCGCCCGCACGCGAGAAGAGGAGCGGGAGATGAATCTGCGCAGTCATGCGCAACCCTTCGTCAGCCGCCTGTGAAGGATGACCTGTCGGGTTCGGACCGGCGAAGACGCCCGGCCGCCGAAGCGGCTTCACCCCAAGACGTGTCCGGGATCGCCGGTCACGCCGTACTGCTCGGGTCCTCCACTCCTGCCGATGCACTTCCGTCGACCAGTCGTCCGGTGCGGCGGCAGGACTCAGCGTCCGCCCGGACCGCCCCGTCAAGGTGGCGGGGGCTTGTCGTCCCACGGATCGTTACCCACCCATGTCCGATTTCCGAGTTGAAACGGCTTTTGTGAAGCTGATCACGACTGGCCCTTTCGGGTGGACAGGAGTGTGAACACCGTTCTCGCATGACGCGGACGCATGGTCGTACCAGCGGTGAAGCCGTCGATTGGGCCAGATCGGTGATCGCGCCGCGCAAGTCCTGCGACACGCAACAACTTCGTTGAAGCTCCACCGAACGGGGTACGAATGCCGTTACCCCGTTGGCGGTTGACAGCAGCGGAACGACCGTCAACTCGTGGAAACGGGCGGCATGGTCACGCGCCTCGCCCTGCGCTCCCCGTCCAGAACGCGAAGCGCCTCGGCGAGCGTGTGCGTGTACACCTCACTCTCGCCGCGCACATGCATGAGCGTCAGGGCGTCCTTCAGTGCGGCGGCCCGCCCCACCAGGGCTTGAGCCGCGCGCAGTGCGCCGTAGGTGTGGGTGGAGCGGGCGGGGTTGATCCGGCCGACCATGTCGACGACTTCGAGATACGCGTCGACGAATTCGGCCTCGGCGCGGGTCAAAGCAGGCAGCGGCGGCAGTTCCGGCGGCAGCATCGCGCGTTCACTTCGCGCCGGACGGTGTGATAGAGGCAGAGGTCTTGCGGCTCGTGATGACATGGTCGATCAGGCCGTACTCCTTGGCCGCCGTCGCGTCGAAGATTCTGTCCCGCTCCAGGTCGGCGGCGATGCGGTCGGCGTCCTGGCCGGTGTGGCGGACCAGCGTCCCGGCGAGTTGCGCACGCAGCCGCAACAACTCGGCAGCATGAATCTCCAGATCGGAGGGCTGCCCCCGCAACGGCTCCTCGAAGGCAGGCTGCTGGACCACGATCCGCGCGCCGGGCAGCGCCATGCGCTTGCCCGGCGCGCCGGCGGCGAGCAGCGCGGCCGCGGTCGAGGCGGCCTGGCCGAGGCACGTGGTGGCCACGTCGCAGGTGACGACCTGCATCGTGTCGTAGATGGCGGACATGGCGTGGAGGGATCCGCCGGGGGAGTTGATGTACAGGGAAATGTCCTGGTCGGGGGCGGCGTACTCGAGGTGCAGGAACTGGGCGATGGCGTCGTTGGCGGCGGTGTCGTCGACGGCGGTCCCGAGGAAGATGATCCGCTCGCCCAGCAGCTTCGAGTACGGGTCGAGCGTGCGCGTCCCCGACGACGTGCGTTCGGTGAACTCCGGCAGGACGTAGCGGGCGGAAGGACGGTTCATGGCGTACCTCTCCTCGGCTGCGGGTCGTCGCGATGTCCGTAAAAAATGTACAGGACGTACAGACCGTTATGATGGGAGCATGGCCTATGAGATTCCGGTGACGCAAGCCCGCGCAGAGCTCGCCGACCTGATCAACCGCGTTGTCTACGGCGGGGAGCGCGTGGTCGTGACCCGGCACGGGAAGCCGCTCGTCGCGCTGGTCTCCGCGGCTGACCTGGAACGACTCGAGAGCGCGAGCGGGCCGGCCGAGGAACAGGTGATCAGCTCGGTGTCCTCGTTCGGCTCGACGTCTTCCGCTCCCGCCCCGCGCGGCCGCTTCGGCCTCGCGGCGGAACACCACCGCCCCGAAGACCGCACCTGACGCGCCCGGGCGCCCTGCGCCAAGGCGCGACGCCGCGACGGGTCGCGTCGCGCGCGGCTCGAGGCCTCGGACCGGCGTCGGCGCTGCCCGCCCGCGGCAGGTTTGCGCCTCACCGCAGGGATCGGCGGCGGGCGTGGTGAGGGCGCCGACCGGCAGGCTCGGCGCGCCGCCTCCGCCTCCCGTCCCGGCGAGGGCGAGCGGCGGCACGCTCGCCGCGAGGGCGCCGCCGCTCGCGTCGGCGGACGGCAGCGAGCGGCATTCGTCCAGCCGCACCTGGGTGCGGTCACCCGATAGGGCGTGGCGAGCTCCGCCCAGCCCAGCCCAGCCCAGCCCTGCCGCACGACGCAGGCGACGGCGGCCGGGGTCGGGGCCGGCCCTGTGGCGCGCACCCCGGTCGCCACGGCAAGAACCGCATCGATGTCCAGCCGGATCCCAAGATCAGTTAACGCGCCGGAAAAATCTGCGCCCTAACGTTCAACCCCTGGTCGTGAGATACCCGTGAGCCGGTCAACGAAGTGTTGAAGCACGCTACGGTCCATCGCGCCCATACTTTACGGGCCGGACGACAGGCAGGTGGACGCGTGCAACTCTCCCCGCACGAGCAGGAACGGCTTCTCATCCATGTGGCCGCCGACGTGGCCGGGAAGCGCAGGGCGCGTGGGGTGAAGCTCAACCACCCCGAGTCCCTCGCCCTCATCACCTCGCACATCCTCGAGGGCGCCAGAGACGGCCGCACCGTAGCCGAACTCATGGCGTCCGGTCGCAAGGTGCTCACCCGCGACGACGTCATGGAGGGCGTCCCCGAGATGATCCACGACGTCCAGGTGGAGGCCACCTTCCCCGACGGGACCAAGCTCGTCACCGTCCACGACCCGATCGTCTGAGAGGCGGTGCACATGATCCCCGGAGAGATCTACTTCGGCGACGGGCCGATCCGCCTCAACGAGGGCCGCGAGACCAGTCGCCTCACCGTCGTCAACGCCGCGGACCGCCCCGTGCAGGTCGGCTCGCACTACCACTTCGCCGAGGCCAACCCGGGCCTCGACTTCGACCGCACCGCCGCCCGCGGCAAGCGGCTGAACGTCGCCGCCGGCACCGCCGTGCGCTTCGAGCCGGGTATCCCGGTCGAGGTCGAACTCGTGCCGCTCGCCGGGCGCCGCATCGTCGCCGGGCTGCGGGGAGAGACCGGGGGCCGGCTCGATGGCTGAACTGAACCGCGCCGTGTACGCCGATCTGTTCGGCCCCACCACCGGCGACCGTATCCGCCTCGCCGACACGGACCTGCTCGTCGAGATCGAGGACGACCGCTCCGGTGGCCCCGGGCGCGCCGGTGACGAGGCAGTGTTCGGCGGCGGCAAGGTGATCCGCGAGTCGATGGGACAGTCCCGTACGACACGAGCGGAAGGCGCACCCGACACCGTGATCACGGGCGCCGTGATCGTCGACCACTGGGGTGTGGTCAAGGCCGACATCGGTATGCGCGACGGCCGGATCTGCGGCATCGGCAAGGCAGGCAACCCCGACACCATGGACGGTGTCCATTCCGGCCTCGTCATCGGCCCGGAGACCGAAGTCATCGCCGGCAACGGGAAGATCGTCACCGCCGGAGCCATCGACGCGCACGTCCACTTCATCTCGCCGACCGTCGTCGAGCAGGCGCTCGCGACCGGCGTGACCACTCTCGTCGGCGGCGGGACGGGGCCGGCCGAAGGGACCAAGGCGACCACGATCACGCCCGGCCCGTGGCACCTCGCCCGGATGTTCGAGGCGCTGGAGACCTACCCCGTCAACATCGGCCTGCTCGGTAAGGGCAACACCGTCTCCCGCGACGCCATGTACTCCCAACTGCGGGGCGGCGCCCTCGGATTCAAGATCCACGAGGACTGGGGAGCCACGCCCGCCGCCATCGACGCCTGTCTGACCGTCTGCGACGAGACAGGCGCACAGCTCGCCATCCACACGGACACGTTGAACGAGGCGGGTTTCGTCGACGACACCCTCGCAGCCATCGCGGGCCGTACCGTCCACGCGTATCACACGGAGGGCGCGGGCGGCGGGCACGCTCCCGACATCATCACCGTCGTCTCCGAGCCGCACGTGCTGCCCAGCTCGACCAACCCGACCCGGCCGCACACCGTCAACACCATCGAGGAACATCTCGACATGCTGATGGTCTGCCACCACCTCAACCCGGCAGTACCCGAGGATCTCGCCTTCGCGGAGTCGCGCATCCGGCCCTCCACGATCGCCGCCGAGGACGTGCTCCACGACCTCGGGGCCATCTCGATCATCTCCTCCGACTCGCAGGCCATGGGACGCGTCGGCGAGGTGGTCATGCGCACCTGGCAGACCGCGCATGTGATGAAGAAGCGCAGGGGCCCGCTTGCGGGGGACGGGCGCGCAGACAACCACCGGGCACGTCGCTATGTCGCCAAATACACGATCAACCCGGCGGTTGCACAAGGGCTGGACGGGGAGATCGGCTCGGTCGAGACCGGCAAGCTCGCCGACCTCGTGCTCTGGGAGCCGGCGTTCTTCGGCGTGAAGCCCCAGCTGGTGATCAAGGGCGGACAGATCGCATACGCGCAGATGGGCGACGCCAACGCCTCTATCCCCACCCCGCAGCCGGTGCTGCCGCGGCCGATGTTCGGCGCGCTGGGGCGTGCGGCGGCCAGGGGCTCGTTCAACTTCGTCGCCCCGGCGGCGATCGAGGACGACCTGCCCGGGCGGCTCGGCCTCGGCAAGAGGTTCGTGCCCATCAGGAGCACCCGACGGGTGACGAAGGCGGACATGCGCGAGAACGACGCCATGCCCCGGGTGGAGGTCGACGCGGACACGTTCTCCGTGACGATCGACGGCGAACCGGTGGAGCCCGCTCCGGCCGCCGAACTGCCCATGGCCCAGCGCTACTTCCTCTTCTGATGCGGGAGGTGGATCCGATGCGTCCGATGCCGCATGCCACACGAAGGACGTCGCATGCCACACGAAGTGCGGCGCCATGAGCCGCGCCGCACTGCTTGTGCTCTGTGACGGGCGGTTCCCCGCCGGCGGGCACGCACACTCCGGCGGCGTCGAGGCCGCCGTGAAGGCCGGGCGTGTCCGGGACGCCCACGACCTGGCGAGGTTCTGCCGGGGCCGGCTGCACACCACGGGGCTCACCTCCGCCGGACTCGCCGCCGCGGCCGCCCTCGGGCACGACCCCGTGAGCCTCGACGCCGCCGCGGACGCCCGCACGCCGTCGCCGGCGCTGCGGGCCACCGCCCGCAAGCTGGGCAGGCAGATGCTCCGGGCGGCGCGGGCGGCCTGGCCGGGCACCGAACTCGAAGCGCTCGCAGCGGTGTTCCCGCGCGGTACGCATCAGCCGATCGTCCTCGGCACCGCGGCCCGCGCGGCGGGCCTCGGTCCCGTCGACGCCGCGCACTGCGCGGTGTACGAGGCGGTCGGCGGTCCCGCCACGGCGGCGGTGCGTATGCTCAGCCTGGACCCGTTCGAGGCGACCGCCGTCCTCGCCCGCCTCGCCCCCGAGATGGACGAGGTCGCGGCACGGGCGGGCGCTGCCGCGCGGGAGGGAACCGAGACCCTCCCGGCCGCGTCGGCCCCCTTGCTGGACATCGGCGCCGAGCAGCACGCCGCGTGGCCGGTCCGCCTGTTCGCGTCCTAGAAGCCCGGTCTCGAGCCCGTCCTGGGCCCCGCCCCCGCCTCCCCGAGCCTCGTGCCAGACCCCGTCCCCGCCCACCACCACCAAGGAGCCGCACCCGCATGCATCTCGACCACAGCCATCACGACGCCCCCGCCGCCGTCGGTGCCGATGCCGCGCGTCCCGACGGCACCCGGCGTGCCCTGCGGATCGGGCTCGGCGGACCCGTCGGGTCCGGCAAGACCGCCACTGTCGCCGCCCTGTGCGCCGCGCTGCGCGACAAGCACTCCATCGCGGTCGTCACCAACGACATCTACACCCGCGAGGACGCAGAGTTCCTGCTGCGCAATGCCGTGCTGCCGCCCGAGCGCATCCAGGCCGTCGAGACCGGCGCCTGCCCGCACACCGCCATCCGCGACGACATCTCCGCCAACCTCGAGGCCGTCGAGGACCTGGAGGACGGCGTCGGCCCGCTCGACCTGATCCTCGTCGAATCCGGCGGTGACAACCTCACCGCCACCTTCTCCAAAGGCCTCGTCGACGCGCAGATCTTCGTCATCGACGTGGCGGGCGGCGACGACATCCCCCGCAAGGGCGGCCCCGGCGTCACCACCGCCGACCTGCTCGTCGTGAACAAGACCGACCTCGCGCCGTACGTCGGCTCCGACCTCGCCCGTATGGCCGGCGACGCAAAGGCGCAGCGAGGGGAACTGCCCGTCGCCTTCACATCGTTGCGCGAGGACGACGGCATCGCGCCCGTCGCCGACTGGGTGCGGGCACGGCTCGCCGACTGGACCGCCTGAGCACCGGATGACCGTCCACGCCACGGCGCGTATCGTCGCCGAGCGCACCGGCCTGCCCGTCCTCATGGGCGACGGACCGCTGGCGCTGCGCCGTACCCGCTCCACAGGACCGCACCAGCGGGTCACCGTCGTCGGGGCGATGAGCGCGCCGCTCGGCGGCGACCGGCTCGCCGTCGACGCAGACGTACGTGACGGCGCGCGGCTCACCGTCGATGCCGCAGCCGCCACGATCGCCCTGCCCGGACCGGCGGGGGAGCACGCACGTTTCGACGTCAACCTGAGCGTGGGCGATGATGCCGAACTGCACTGGCTGCCCCAGCAGTTGATCGCTGTCCGCGGCAGCGACCTCGGCATGCACACCCGTGTCCGGCTTGCCGCGACCGCGCGGCTCGTGCTGCGCGAGGAGCAGGTCCTCGGCCGTCACGGGGAGGAGCCGGGAACCCTCATCACGCGCCTCACCGTCCACCGCGCGGGCCGCCCTCTGCTGGACACCGAACTCGCCTGCGGCCCCGGAGCCCCGGGAGGATGGGACGGCCCGGCCGTGCTCGGTGGCCACCGGGCCGTGGGCCAACTCCTCGTCGTGGACCCCGTGTACGAAGATCAGCCGGCCGAACCACGACCGCTGGGCGCCACCGCGGCGCTCACTCCGCTCGCCGGCCCCGCCGCTCTGGTGACCGCGGTGGCGGCGGACGCCCTCGCCCTGCGGCGCGTACTCGACGAAGCCCAACACGACCTGCTCGCCAAGCTGCACCGCTGAGCGGATCCACCGCACCGGTTCGTCGTGCCTGCCTGCTCAGCGGCGAACGGGGGAGGGGCGGCCAGTGGCACGGCCGCCCCCTCCCCGAGCGGGCGGTCAGCCGCCGGACCCGTGCTGCTTCAGCCAGGCGTCCTCGTCCGCGTAGTTGAACAGGGCGTCCTGACCGTAGTTCTTCGCCATTTCCGGGAACGCTTCCGTCCACTCACGGCCGTGCAACTGCTCCGAAAGCCACTCCACCGTCGCCGGAAGCGACTCCTCGTACGTGGTGACCGCCCTGTACCCCAGCTCGCGCTCCGCGGAGCTCATGTCGTACACCACCGGATGCGCTCCGGACCACGGCGTCTCCCCGACCGAGTGCGACGGGGGCGGTCCGTCGATCAGGACGGTCTCTGACCGGTGGCCGAGCACCTCGTCGATCGCGTCGCCGATCGCGGCGACCGTCGGCGCTTCGGGGTCGCCCGCGTTGAACACGCGGGAGCCCGGCTGCAGCGCCGCCAGCCGGATGAGCTCGGCCGCATTGGACGCGTGGACAGGATGGAACCTGCTGAGGCCGCCGTAGGCCAGCACACGCACCGGCCGGCCGTCCAGCGCCCGCTTGACGAAGTACAGCTCACGCGGGGTGCGGCAGTGCGGGCCGTGGATCGCGCCCGCCCTCAGCAGGGTCACCGGCAGCACGTCACCGGCCGCGAGGAGTTCGCGCTCCAGCGCCACCTTCCTGGTGCCGTACGTCGAGTCGCCGGGCGCCACCGTGGACTGGGCCTCGGGGACCGGCACCGGATGGCACGGAAAGCCGTCCGGCAGGTCCTGGGTGTCGAAACTGCGGCCGCGGTCGTCCTCGTAGACCGCCCCGCTGGAGATGACGACGGCCGAACCGACCCGGTCCGCCAGCGCCCTCAACTGGCGTGCGTGGCCGGCGTGGAAGGCGACCATGTCGACAAGGACGTCACAACCGTCGCCGACCGCCGCGGCGAGTGCGGCGTCGTCCTCGCGGTCGACCTGTACCGTGCGTACCTCGCCGGGCCAGTGCGCGTCCCGCACACCGCCTCGTGAGGCCGCCCGCACCTCCCAGCCGTCTGCCACGAGGGCGCTGACCGCCGCTCGTCCCACCTGTCCTGTCGCGCCGAGCACAAAGGCGCTTCCCCTGGCCGTACGAGTGTCATTTCTCCGACGAGTCATGCGGGCACGTTAGGTGGCCCGTCCGGCGGTGCCCAGGAGAATTCGCCGACCGCAGATTCGCGCCTCAGCCGCTGATCCCGGGGAACTTCTTCGGCTGCCTGCCGCGCAGTTCCTGCTTCTGCTGCTCCTGCTCCTCGGCCTTGACCTCGGCGGCGTATCGGTCGACGTACTCCTGGCCGGAGAGCTCCAGGATCGCGTACATGATCTCGTCGGTGATCGCGCGGATCGCGGCCTTCTCGTTCTCCAAGCCCGCGTACCGGGAGAAGTCCAAGGGCTCCCCGAACCGGACCGTGACCCGCTTGATCTTCGGGATGACCTGACCGGGCGGCTGGATCTCGAACGTCCCCACCATCGCACACGGCACGACGGGCACCCCGGCCCGCAGCGCCATCACCGCGACCCCGACCTTGCCTTTGTAGAGCCGGCCGTCGTGCGACCGGGTGCCCTCCGGGTAGATCCCCAGCAACTCGCCCTTCTCCAAGACCCCGAGGCCCTCCCTGATGGCGGCCTTGCCGGCCTCCTTGCCGGAGCGGTCCACCGGAATCTGCCCGGCACTGCGGAAGAACGCGGCCGTCAGCCGACCCTTGAGGCCGGGGCCGGTGAAGTACTCGGCCTTGGCCAGGAACGTGATACGCCGCTTGAGGATCGCCGGCATCAGGAAGTGGTCGGAGAACGACAGGTGATTGCCCGCGACGATCGCCGCGCCCTCGGCGGGGATGTGCTCCAGTCCTTCGATCCGGGGCCGGAAGAGCAAGCGCAACAGCGGCCCGATGAGGACGTACTTGAGCACGTAGTAGAACACGGTGTCTCTCCCAACTCTGCCCGGTCGGCTCTGGAGCCGCGTTCTGCGAGGTCACAGTATGCAATGACGGGCTCGGTCGATCCACGTCCGCGGAGTCCGCGGCCGGTTTTTGTCGGATGCGATCGGTGCGATCGCACTCATGCTGACCCCTCGCGGACATTTTTGACAGACCGTCACGTGCCGACGCGGCGGAGCGGCACACCCGGGGCGCCCGTACCCGACCTGATCGGGCACGGCGGGACGTGTTCACGGAGTGGTTCCCGGCCAATCCGTACCGCAGCCGCCCGGGCCCCGAGAGCCTGCGCACCCGCCTGTCACCGGACGGGACCGAAGCCGAGGCCGGGCTGTGGCTGCCGGTGGAGCGGGAGCAGGGCTGAACGAGCGTGCCGCCCGCGCGGTGTGAAGGGGCGACGGCTCGTCACGTCACACTGCGCGGGCCCGCGGCCGCCAGGCAGACGCCGACGGCGACGGCACACGCGGGGACGAGCCCGGCCAGTGGCAGGGCGCCGTGTCCGGCGAAGCCGGCGGCCAGTACCAGCACCGCACAGACGGGCAGGACGAGGTTCAGGGCGGTGCCCTTCTTGAAGTGGCGTGCGTGGACCAGCCACACCGTCACCATGAAGAGCGCGGTGGGCACGGTGACGGCCAAGGACGCCGCAAAGGTGGAGATGGGGGCGTGGTGGGTCGCCTGTTCGACGGCCACTTCGATGCCGGCGCCGATGGCGGCGGCACCCATGTCGCTCCTCGGGCCCGGAGTGGCCACATGACACCGGCGGGCAGGACTGCCGCTGCGTCACGGCCTGAGGGGCTTGTCCGTGGCCGCTATGGGGGAGGGGAGCTCGGTGAAGCCGGTCAGATAGCGGTCCGTCGCCGCTGCGGCGGACCGGCCCTCCGCAAGGGCCCACACCACCAGGGACTGGCCACGTCCCGCGTCGCCCGCGACGAAGACGCCGTCCGCCACGCTGCGGGCAGCCGGCTGGGCCGTCCCTTCGTGCCGCTCTCCCGCCTGTGCCGCGAACGCGGCGTCCCGCGCGAAGTTGCCGCGGGCGTCGAGGGTGAGTCCGAGCTGCCTGACCAGGCCGGTGTCGCGTTCGGGGCCCTGGAAGCCCAGGGCGAGCAGCACCAGATCCGCGGGCAGAACCCGCTGGGTGCCCGCCCGCGGACGTCTGGCCGACGGTTCGACCTCCGTCAGACACAACGCGCAGACGCGGCCGTTCGCGTCGCCTTCGAAGCGCACGGTGGCCGTGGAGAACGTCCTCGGATCCGCACCGTCCCGTCCGCGGGCCTCCTCGTGGGCATGGGAGATCCGGTAGACCTTGGGGTAGACGGGCCACGGCTCGCTGTCCGGCCGGGCGGCCGCCGGCTCGGGATTGATGTCCAGCTGCACCACCGAAGCCGCGCCCTGGCGCAGCGCGGTGCCGAGGCAGTCGGAGCCGGTGTCGCCGCCACCGATGATCACCACGTGTCGGCCCCCGGCGGAGACGGGAGGCTGGGCGTAGTCGCCCTCCGAGACCCGGTTCGACCCCGTCAGGTAGTCCATGGCCTGGATGATGCCAGCCAACTCCCGTCCAGAGACCGGGAGTTCACGAGCCAATGTCGCTCCGACGGCGACGACCACCGCGTCGTGGCGGTTCTTCAGTTCGGCCACGTCGAGATCGCGGCCCACGTCGATCCCGCAGCGGAAGATCGTGCCCTCCTCCTGCATCTGCTCGATGCGCCGGTCCAGGTACCGCTTCTCCATCTTGAACGCGGGGATGCCGTAGCGGAGCAGACCGCCGACCCGGTCGGCGCGTTCGTAGACCGCGACGGTGTGACCGGCACGGGTGAGCTGTTGCGCCGCGGCCAGGCCCGCCGGTCCTGAGCCCACGACGGCGACCGTCTTGCCGCTGATCCGCTGAGGCGGGAGCGGAGACACGTAGCCCTGTTCCCACGCCTGGTCGGCGATGGCCTGCTCGACGTTCTTGATCGTCACCGGCTCCGCGTTGATCGAGAGAACGCACGCGTCCTCGCACGGCGCCGGGCACAGCCGGCCGGTGAACTCGGGAAAGTTGTTCGTGGCGTGCAGCCGTTCGGCGGCAGCGGACCAGTCACCGTGCGCGGCGTACACATTCCACTCGGGTATGAGATTGCCGAGCGGGCAGCCGTCGTGGCAGAAGGGGATGCCGCAATCCATGCAGCGCCCTGCCTGCCGGGAGACGACCGGCAGCAGGGTCTGCCCCGCGTACACCTCGTGCCAGTCGCCGAGCCGTTCCTCGGTCGGACGCGCGGGCACGGGCTGACGGGGAGTCTTGAGGAAGCCGAAGGGGTCGGTCATGTCGCCCTCTGCACGCTGGCTCAGGATCCGACAGGGCGTTCTCATCAGCCTACGCCTGGGGGAGGGGCCGGGCGATGCCGCAGTTTCACGGGCCCTCGGGCGCGGTCGGCGACGGGCCACTAAGGCTCCGGGACGCCCGCCGGCGTGCAGGCGCCGCAGGGCGTGACGCCGCCGTGTGCGGCGGCAGTCGTCCCGTTGCGGCAGAAGGCGGCGCCCCCTCTCACCATCACGATCGCCGTCCCTGCACCCCGCGAGCACCGGCGGTGCCGGTGCTGGGCGTTCAGGGGCGAGGCGACACCCCGCTCCTCCTCGGGGCCCTGCGCGGCGCAGAGAGACAGAACACGGGGCGCAGCAGTGGCACAAAAGCGGCACAAAAACGGGGGCGGGGGCCCGGCGTCCCGGACCCCGCCCCTGTGCGCCCCCGCGGGGCGCGGTCAGTGCTTGAAGCCGTCCTTCGTCTTCTCTTTGGCCTCGCGGGCCTTGCCGCGCGTCTCCAGGGCGGCGCCCTTCGCGGCCGTCGTCTCCTTGCCGACCGCGTGGGCCGCCTTGCGCACGGCCTTCCCGACGACCTGCTCGGCCTTGGCCTTGGCCTTTTCTCCGGCGCTCATCTCGGTCCTCTCGTCGTTCGTCGACGCTCACCGACTCGGTTGCCCGGCCCCTCCGGGCCGAAACCGCCACGCCCCGTACCGTGGCACGCCGGACCGCAGGAAGCCGACAACGCCCTCGCCGACGGTTGCACCAATGAAGGGACCCCCCGCGATTGTGCCGAGGACTGCCCGGGCGGACCCTGTAACTGATGAACCAGGCCGGTGGTGCCATGAGCTCGCCGAACACGGCCGGGAGCGCCGACTACCGCAGCCCCCTCAATGTGACGAGGGCGGCCATCGCGGTCCTCGACGCCCAGAACACCGTGGTCGGCTGGAGCACTGATGCCGAAACGCTCCTCGGCTACACCCCGCGCGAGATCATCGGCCGGCCCGTGGACACCTTCCTGTCGCTTCCCGCGCCCCCCGGATCGGACGGGACCGGTGCGGCCGCGCGGGCCGACGGCACACGGCGGAGCGAGGCCCGGCTGGCCGTCCACCGCGACGGCCGCCGGATCCAGGTCGCCACCGCCAGGTGCCCGCTGGCCGGGCCCGGCACCGGGGCGCAGGTGATCGCCGTGGCGGAGCTGCCGGTCATGCGGCAGTGGGAAGCCCGGCTGGCCATGCTGCAGGGGCTCGCCACCCAGTCACCCATCGGTTTGGCCATCTACGGCACCGACCTCCGCCTGACGTGGAGCAACAGCGCCTACGAGCGTGAGATCGGGCGACCGCTCGAGACGTACCTGGGCAAGCGGGCCGACGAGCTGTACGCCACGGGCAGGTTCGTGACGAAGGGGTACCCGGAGACGCTCGACGCGGTCATGCACCACGTACTGGACACCGGCGAGCCGATCCTCGACCTCCACTTCCGTGGCGAGCCGCCCAGCGACCCCGGCAGGGACCACCTGTGGTCGTGCTCCTACTACCGCCTCACGGACGAGGACGGGAACGTCCTGGGCATCTGCGAGGACGCGTTCGACATCACCGACCGCTACGAGGCGCAGCGCCGGCTGGACCTGCTCGTCAAGGCCGGCCGCAGCGTCGGCAGCGCTCTGGACGTGGTGCGGACGGCCGAGGAGATCGCCGAAGTGGCCGTCCCGGACTTCGCGGACAGCGCCACCGTCGACCTCGTCGAGGCGGTACTGGAAGGGGAGCTACCGCCGCCAGGCGGCGCGACGAGGGCGTCGCTGATACGCCTTGCCTCCCGTCCGGCCCCCTCGGAGGAGCGCGGCGGCCCGGGCGTGGCCCGGCCGGTCGCCGTGGTCCACCCGCCGGGAACGCCGCAGCACCGCGTCCTGTCCTCCGGGGGCCTGGTGCTCGACGGTGACACGCTGGTGGTGCCGCTCCGGGCGGGGGGCAGCCTCCTCGGGCTCATCACCTTCGTACGCGCCGACAGGGCGGTGGCCTTCGACAACGGCGAGGTGGCGCTGGCGGACGAACTGGTGGCCCGCGCGGCGGTGAGCATCGACAACGCTCGTCGCTTCACCCGGGAACGGACTGCCGCGCTCACCCTGCAGCAGCAGCTGCTGCCCCGCCATGTGCCCCGCTATTCGGCGGTCGATGTGGCCCACCGCTATCTCCCCACCGACGATGTGACAGGAGTCGGCGGTGACTGGTTCGACGTCGTTCCGCTGTCGGGCACCCGGGTCGGGCTGGTCGTGGGCGACGTCGTCGGCCACGGCCTGCACGCGGCGGCCACCATGGGGCGGCTGCGCACGACGTTCAGCGCCCTCGCGCAGCTGGACCTCGCCCCCGACGAGCTGCTGAAGCGGCTCGACGACCTGGTGGGCCAGTCGGGCGAGGACGCGGAAGCGCCGGGCGGCGCGCCGGACGCCGCCTTGTCCCGCGACGACGTGGCCACCGGCGCCACCTGCCTGTACGCGGTCTACGACCCGGTGTCGCGGCGTTGCGTGATGGGCCGGGCCGGACACCTGCCGCCGGTGATCGTCGACCCGGACGGCCGCGTCGAACACATCGAGCTGCCGGCAGGTCCTCCGCTGGGTCTCGGCGGCCTGCCCTTCGAGAGCGCCGAGTTCGAGCTGCCGGTGGGCAGCCTGCTGGCACTGTTCACCGACGGCCTGGTGGAATCCCGGGACCATGACATCGAGCATGGAATCCGGCGCCTGGAAAAGGTGCTCAGCGACCGCACGGCGCCTCTGGAAGATCTGTGCGACCGGGTGGTGGCCGACCTCCGCTCCCGGGGCACGACAGCGGACGACACCGCACTGCTGCTGGTCCGCACCCGGGAACTGGAGGCCGGGCGGATCGCCGAATGGGAGCTCCCCGCGGAGCCGGCCACCGTGGGCCGGGCGCGGGAGCTGGCCGCCCACCAGGTGGTCGAATGGGGCTTCGAGGAACTCTCCTTCTCCGTCCAGCTCATCGTCAGTGAGCTGGTGACCAACGCAGTCAAACACGCCGGCGGTCCGCTGGGCCTGCGTCTCATCCGCGACCGCCGTCTGCTGTGCGAAGTCTCGGACACCGGTCACACCTCGCCGCACCTCCGTCACAGCGCGGCGGACGACGAGGGAGGCCGCGGCCTGTTCATCGTCGCCCAGCTCGTCCAGAGATGGGGCACGCGCTACACGCAGTCGGGAAAGACGATCTGGACGGAACAGCCCCTGCCGACGAACGCATAGCCGACCTGCGGGGCTCGGACGGCGGCTCTGCCATGGGAAGAGCACACGGCGGCGTCTCTCTCCCGCTGCGAGATGCGGCGGGTCTCTCTACTGTCGGTACCGAGACTGTCGATACCGAGCGCGTCCACAGCGACCCGTGCCGCCAGCAAGCGCGCAGCAGTGCGAGCGTCGGCCGAGAGCCCTCGGACTCCCGTCGCCCACTCGACCCCCGGAGGTCCCCATGCCGGAGCTGTTCATCGGCGGCGCCTGGACCGCCGCAGCAGAGGGAGGCAGTCGCGAGATCCGCTGCCCGGCCGACGGCACGCTGGTGGCGACGGTCGACGAGGCCGGCCCCCGGGACGCGGCAGCGGCGGTCGCCGCCGCGCGCGAGGCCTTCGACAGCGGACCCTGGCCGAACACGCCCGCCGCCGAACGCGGCGCGCTGCTGCTGCGCGTCGCCGGCCTGCTGCAGCGCGAGAAGGCCGCCTTCGCCCGCGCCGAATCCCTCGACACCGGCAAACGGCTGGTCGAGAGCGAGTACGACATGGACGACATCGCCAACTGCTTCCGTTACTTCGGCAACCTCGTGGCGGCGGGCGGCGGCAACCGCGTCGTCGACACCGGTGACCCCGGAGTGGACAGCAGGGTCGTCCACGAACCGGTCGGCGTCTGCACGCTCATCACACCCTGGAACTATCCGCTGCTGCAGACAGCATGGAAGGTGGCGCCCGCTCTCGGTGCCGGGAACACCTTCGTCCTCAAGCCCAGCGAACTGACCCCCCACACCGCCATCATGCTGATGCGGCTGCTCACCGAGGCCGGACTCCCCGAGGGGGCGGCCAACCTCGTGCTCGGCGCGGGTGCCGTCGCCGGAGCGCCGCTCACCGAGGACCCGCGGGTCGACCTGGTGTCCTTCACCGGTGGGCTGGCCACCGGCCGCCGCATCATGGCTGCCGCCGCCCCGACCGTGAAGAAGGTCGCCCTGGAACTCGGCGGCAAGAACCCCAACATCGTCTTCGCCGACGCCGACTTCGATGCCGCCGTCGACTACGCCCTGACGGCGGTGTTCCTCCACTCCGGCCAGGTCTGCTCCGCCGGCGCGCGGCTTCTGGTCCAGGACGAACTGCACGACGCGTTCGTCGCGGAGGTCGTCGAGCAGGCGCAGGCCATCGTGCTGGGCGGCCCGTTCGACGAGAACGCCCGCTCAGGTCCCCTGATCTCCGCCGCCCACCGCGACAAGATCGAGGCGTACGTCGCCGCCGGACTCGCTGAGGGAGCGGTGCTGCGCTGCGGCGGCGCACGGCCCGGGAACCCGGAGCTCAGGGACGGCTTCTACTACCTGCCGACGGTGCTCGACGAGTGCGACACACAGATGTCAGTCGTACGCGACGAGTCGTTCGGCCCGGTGCTCACCGTGGAGCGCTTCCGCGACGAGCGGGAGGCGGTGGCCCTCGCGAACGACACGGTCTACGGGCTGTCCGGAGCGGTGTGGACAAGGGACACCGGCAAGGCGCACCGGGTGGCCTCCCGGGTACGCGCCGGCACGGTGTGGATCAACGACTTCCACCCCTACGTGCCGCAGGCGGAGTGGGGCGGCATGAAGCAGTCCGGCTTCGGACGCGAACTCGGGCCGGCCGGACTGGCCGAGTACCAGGAGGCCAAGCACATCTGGCACAACCTCTCACCGACGCCCCAGAAGTGGTTCGCATGAGCATCGACGACAGCGCGGAACATGCCGCACAGGCCGCGGAGACCGGCGACCCCGCCACTCCCTGATGCCCCGTCCCCCGTCCGCCCGACGCCCTGGAGAAGCCATGACCGTGGACAGCCCACTGCCGGAGTTCGACTACGTCGTGGTCGGTGGCGGTACGACAGGTGCCGTCGTCGCGGCCCGGCTCACCGAGGACCCGGACGTCAGCGTCTGCGTGGTGGAGGCGGGCCCCTCCGACGTCGGCGACGACAACGTGCTCCGGCTCGATCGGTGGATGGCCCTCCTGGAGTCCGGCTACGACTGGGACTACCCCGTAGAGCCGCAGGAGAACGGCAACAGCTTCATGCGCCACGCACGGGCCAAGGTGCTCGGTGGCTGCTCGTCCCACAACTCCTGCATCGCCTTCTGGGCGCCCGCGGAGGACCTGGACGAGTGGGCTGCGACGGGCTGCGCGGGCTGGAGCGCCGCGGACTGCTTCCCGCTCTACCGGCGGCTGGAGACCAACGAGGCCCCGGGCGACCACCACGGCCGCTCAGGGCCGGTGCATCTGCGGACCGTGCCGCCCGACGACCCTTGCGGCCGTGCCCTGCTGTCGGCGTGCGTGGCCGCGGGGATTCCGAAGACGCCGTTCAACACCGGTACCACGGTGGTGCGAGGCGCCCACTGGTTCCAGATCAACGCCTTCCCCGACGGCACCCGGGCGTCGTCCTCGGTCTCGTACCTGCATCCGATTCTCGGCAAGCGGCCGAACCTGGAAGTGATGACCGGACTGCAGGCCAGGCGGCTGCTGTTCGACGGCGACGGGCGCTGTAGCGGTGTGGAGTTCCGGCGGCCGGACACGATCCACAGCGGCGCGGTCGCCGCCCGGCGCGAGGTGATCGTCTCCTGCGGGGCCGTCGACTCGCCGAAGCTGCTGATGCTGTCCGGCATCGGTCCCGCCGGGCATCTGCGGGACGTCGGGGTGGACGTCCGTGTCGACGCCCCCGGTGTCGGATCCCACCTCCAGGACCATCCGGAGGGGGTGATCATGTGGGAGGCGAAGCAGCCGATGGTGAGTTCGTCCACGCAGTGGTGGGGGATCGGCATCTTCGCCGACACGGAACCGGGCCTGGACCGGCCCGACCTGATGTTCCACTACGGCTCCATGCCCTTCGACATGAACACCTACCGCCGCGGCTATCCCACGTCGGACAACGCCTTCTGCCTCACCCCGAACGTGACCCGCGCCCGTTCGCGGGGCACGGTGCGCCTGCGGACCCGTGACTTCCGGGACAAGCCGAAGGTGGACCCCCGCTACTTCACGGACGGGCACGACATCCGGGTCATGACCCACGGGCTGAGGCTGGCCCGCGAGATCGTCGCGCAGGCTCCGATGGCGGACTGGGCCGGTGCGGAACTGGCACCCGGGCCGGGGGCCCGGAGCGACGAGGAGCTCCTCGCCTACATCCGCGAGACGCACAACACCGTCTATCATCCGGCCGGGACGGTCCGCATGGGCCCCGACTCCGACGCGGACTCACCGCTCGACGCCCGACTGCGGGTCAAGGGCGTACGGGGGCTGCGGGTGGCCGACGCGTCCGTGATGCCGTTCCTCACGACGGTCAACCCGTGCATCACCACCATGATGATCGGTGAGAAGTGCGCCGACATGATCAAGGCGGGGTGACGTGCCCGTCCCCGTCATCATCGACTGCGACCCCGGCCATGACGATGCCCTCGCCCTCGTCCTCGCAGCGGGCGACCCCGCGGTCGACCTGCTGGCGATCACCACCGTCGCCGGAAACCAGACAGTCGACAAGACGACACTGAACGCCCGCCGGGTCTGCACCGTCGCCGGGATCACCGGCGTCCCCGTCGCCGCCGGCTGCGCCCGGCCACTCGTCCAGCCGCTGCTCGTCGCGGACGACGTCCACGGCGAGTCCGGACTCGACGGGCCCGCCTTCGGGGAGCCGACGGTCGACGTGGTGCCCGAGCACGCGGTCGACCTCATGCACAGGGTCCTGACGGAGCATCCGGAACCGGTCACGCTCGTCCCCACCGGTCCGCTGACCAACGTGGCGCTGTTGCTGACGCGTCACCCCGACAGCGCCGAGCGAATCCGGGAGATCGTGCTCATGGGCGGCTCCACCGGCCGCGGCAACAGGACTCCCGCCGCCGAGTTCAACATCCACGTCGACCCCGAGGCGGCGCACACCGTCTTCACCAGCGGGCTCCCCGTCACCATGTGCGGGCTCAACGTCACCCACCAGGCGCTCGTCACACCCGAGGTGCTGGCCCGTCTCGAGCGACTCGACACCCGGCTGTCCCGTATCTGCGCGGAACTGATCACGTACTTCGCGTCGACCTACCGCCGGCTGTGGGGATTCGCCGCGCCTCCGCTGCACGACCCCGTCGCCGTGGCGCGCGTCATCGACCCGGAGATCGTGCGGTGCGTCGAGGCGAACGTGGTGGTCGAACTGCACGGCCAGTACACGCGTGGGGCGACCGTGACCGACCTGCACCAGTACCTGGACCGCCCGTGAACGCACGGGTGGCGGTGGAACTCGACGCCGAAAGGTTCTGGGACCGGGTGATCACGGCCGTCGACGCCCTCGGCAGCCGTACGCCCTGAGGCCGCCGCGGCCGTGGACGACGGATCCGACACCACTTCCGCGCACTGCGCGGTCCGGCCGGGTGAATCCCGCACCGGCAGTCACCCGTCGGGCCTACCCGATCGCTCGGATGCCGCCCTCTGCGGTGGTGGGGGCCCGCGAACGTGCCGATGGTTTTCACGTCGCCACTGCGAGCCCGCGGAAGCCGGTGCCCTGACGGACGGCGCGGGCGGCGGCGAGCTCACACGACATCAGCAGCGAAAGGGTGTACGTCCCATGGCCGTGCAGCAGTCGAAGGATACGAACGAGCAGCCCGCCCGGCCTTCGCTCGGGCGCGCCCTCCTCTGGCCCGCGGCATCGGTCGGACTGGGCCTCCTACTGATCTACAACGCCGTCGACCCCGTCGCGGACGGCAAACCCGCCGCCCCGCCCGCCCTGACAGCTCCGTCGTCGACGGCCACCGTGCCGGGCGACGTCTCCCGCAAGGGACTCGCGCGCTCCGAGCCGACGCGGCTGAAGATCCAGCAGATCGCGGTCGACGCGCCTTTCACCCCCCTGTCCATCGGCGCCTCCGGCCGGCTCGACCCGCCGCCACCCGACGACAGCAACCTGGTCGGCTGGTTCCAGGAAGGCGTGACGCCGGGCGAGAAGGGGACCGCGATCATCGCCGGACATGTCGACACCAAGACAGGCCCCGCTGTGTTCGCGCAGCTGAGCGAGCTCAAGAAGGGGAGCCGGGTGGACGTCGTCCGCAAGGACCGCTCCGTCGCCACGTTCGAGGTCGACGAAGTCGACAACTTCAGCAAGTCCGACTTCCCCGACGACAAGGTCTACGCGGACACTCCCGACCCGC
The DNA here is from genome assembly GCF_055566095.1 of Streptomyces sp. NPDC027962. NCBI lineage: Bacteria > Bacillati > Actinomycetota > Actinomycetes > Kitasatosporales > Streptomycetaceae > Streptomyces > Streptomyces sp. NPDC027962. The sequence continues at coordinate 118,934 of NZ_JBVHTA010000017.1, read as the reverse complement.
AGCTGCGGCTGATCACCTGCGGAGGGGAGTACGACAGGAAGGCGAAGGACTACGAGGAGAACGTGGTGGTCTTCGCGCACCTTGCCTCGGCGACGCAGCCCTGACGACGACCCCGGATCATGGGCTGCCAAAGCCGTGTGAAGGCGCGGCGCCAGGGTACCCGCGACGGCGGACGGGGCCGTAGCCGCAGGTGAGGAGGGACCATGGCAGGCGACATGTGGGGGTACCCGGAGACGGCGCAGTATGTGCCGGGGGCACAGCTCGTCGGGTACTCGGTCGAGGCGACCGACGGGTCGATCGGCAAGGTCGACAAGCACACCGACGAGGTCGGCCGGTCGTACCTGGTCGTCGACACGGGGCCGTGGATCCTCGGCAGGCGGGTGTTGCTGCCCGCGGGGCTCGTCTCACGCATCGACACCGCGAACGAGACCGTGCATGTGGCGGCCACGAAGGCCGAGGTCAAGGACTCACCGGCCTTCGAGAGCGGCAGGCACGAGGACGACGCCGACTACATCATGCTCATCGAGAGCCACTACGCCAACCGGCACATGTGAGGGCCGCCCCTGAGGGCCGCCCCGATGCCCTCGGGGCTATTGCGGGCCCTCCTCGTCCCGGTCGTCGTACAGCGCGTCGGCCTCCCGGCGCAGCTCCGCCTCGCTGCGCGACCGCAGACGCTCGGCGCGGTAGCGGAGGCGTTCGGCCTGCTCCGGGTCCTCGGCGCGGCGGGCCTGCTGGAAGAGCTGCTCCGCCTTGTCCCGGTCGTGTTCCGCGTGTATGCGGTGGCTGTCGTGCTCCGGCATGACGTCCTCCTGCGGTTCCGGGTCCGGGAGAGTGCCCCGGTGGTGCGGGTGTGATGCCCCGGTAGGGGCCGGTTGCCCGTACGGCACCGGGGCAAACCCCGCGGGTCAGGACGCGCTGGGACCGGCGGGGGCCGGCGCCAGGCCGTCGGCGACCAGGCCGGCGAGGACCGCCTCGCCCAGAGCCTGCACCGCGGACTGCGGACGCACCATCACCGTGAACTCCTTGATCCTGTCCTCCTCGTCGAACTGCAGCAGATCGATGCCGTGGATCTGCTTCCCGTCGACCGTGGCCCGGAAGATCAGGATCGCCGACGGTGTCTCGCCGCCGTCGGCGCTCGTCTCGGTCGTCCCGTCGAGCTGTCCGACGTAGCGGAAGTCCTCGAACGTGCGCAGCAGGACTCCGAAGAGCCCGAGCACCATGGGCCTGCCCTCGAAGGGGGTGAACTTCACGGGGCTGTAGAGGCGGACGTCCTGCGTGAAGAGTTTGCCCAGGCTCGTGAGATCGCGGTCCTTGACGGCGGCGCGGAAGAGGTCTGCTGTTGCCATGGCTTCTCCTCGGTAATCCTGAATCTGATTAGTCACTTTCTTGAGTATCATGAGCGGACGCACCGGGGACAGAGAGCGAGAAGGAGCATTCCGATGGCCTTGCGTCACGCGGTCCTCGCGGTCCTGCTGGACGAAGAGTTGAGCGGCTACCAGCTGGCCAAGGCGTTCGACATGAGCGTGGCCAACTTCTGGCACGCTCTGCCCCAGCAGCTGTACGGCGAGCTGGCCAGGCTGGAAGCGGACGGGCTGGTCAGCGGCCGGGAAGTGGTGCAGGAGACCCGGCCCAACAAGCGTCTGTTCAAGGTGACGCAGGCGGGTCTCGCCGAGCTGGAGCGATTCGCGGCCGCCTCGGCCAAGCCCTCCTTCATCCGTGACGACCTGCTCGTCAAGGTCCAGGCCTCCGACCGCATCGGCACCGAGGACCTCATCGCGCAGCTGACGGATCGAGCCGCGTTCGCCGCGGCCAAGGTCGAGCTGTTCAGCGGTCTGCTCCAGAAGATCCGAGGGGACCGCAGCGAGGAGGAGTTCCTGCGTCACGGCAAGCGGGTCGGGCCCTATCTGACCTGCCTGCGCGGCCTTGCCTTCGAGCAGGGCAACCGGGACTGGTGCGAGCGCAGCGCGGCGATCATGCGGGAAAGGCGGCAGGCTCATGCACAACGGTGAGTACCAGCGCTACGTCGCGCTCGGGGACAGCCAGACCGAGGGACTCGGCGACGGCGACGACACCGTGGGGCTGCGGGGCTGGGCCGACCGGCTCGCCGAACAACTGGCCGCGCACAACCCCGGCGTACGGTACGCGAATCTCGCCGTACGCGGCCGCCTCGCGGGCCAGGTCCGCGAGGAACAGCTCGACGCCGCGCTCGCCCTGCGCCCCGACGTTGCCACCGTCGCCGCGGGGGTCAACGACCTGCTGCGCCCCCGGTTCGACGCAGACGAGGTCGCCGGGCATCTCGAGGCGATGTTCGCCGCGCTCACGGCTCAGGGCGCCCGCGTGGCGACCGTCACCTTCCCCGATGTCACGCGGATCACCTCGCTCGCCCGCCCGATCGGCCCGCGCGTCGGCGCCCTCAACCACCGCATCCGGGAGGCGGCACGCCGGCACCAGGTGGCCGTGGCGGAGGCATCCGTTCATGAGGTGGTCACCGATTTCCGCCTGTGGAGCCCGGACCGGCTGCACGCAAGCCCGCTCGGCCACGAACGGATCGCCGCCGCCGTGGCCGACGCTCTCCGACTGCCCGGCAGCAGCACTGCATGGACGGATCCGCTTCCGCCTCCGGCAACACCCGTTCCCACCGGGTGGCGTGCGACGGCCGACGAGCTGCGCTGGGCCGGTTCGTTCCTCGGTCCGTGGCTCGGCAGGCGCCTGCGCGGCCGCTCCTCCGGAGACGGCCGCACGGCCAAACGCCCGCAGCTTCTCCCCGTCCAGGCGCTGCCCGCGCTCGGCGGCGGCGAGGCGGCCGCGGGCGCTACGGCGCCGTGACCGCCGAAGCGGCGCGGCGGGGGAGAGCCGGCCCTCGGGGGAAGGCCGGTCCTGTCCCGAGGTGCGCGCCCGCGTCTCCGCGATACGGCGCCTGACCGGCGCATAGCGCTCCTTGCAGCGCCTTGACGAACCCCGGGATGTCGTCCCGCCCGGGCGGGACGAGCGCGACGCCGTACGGAGCAATCCGGCGCCCCGTACGCACCACTGTGCGGCGCGGCGCCTTGCGCCGCGCCGCACTCGCGGAGTGCTCTATGCCTCGCCCCGCCCGAGCCGGCCACGTCGGCCCATCCCGTCAGGAGCGCCCCATGCACCGCAGCGCCACCCTTGCCGCAGCCGCCCTGCTCGCCGTCTCCGCTGCCGTGCCCGCCGCCGCGTCACCCGGCCCGTCCGAACCCGACCGGCCCGTGGCCGAGGCGGCGGAACGGGCCGGGAGACCGGACCCGTCCCGTGGCCTCTTCCTGACCGTGTCGGGCGCGGAGAACACCTGGATCCGAGGCGTGCTGCTGCACTGCAGCCCCGTGCCCGCCGGACCGCACCCCGAGGCGAGGGCCGCCTGCGCCGCACTGGACGCTGCGCGCGGCGACCTCGACCGGCTGACCGGGGACCCGCATCCGTGCACCAAGCAGTACGACCCGGTCACCGTCAGCGCCACCGGCGCCTGGCGCGGCCGCCCCACCGCCTGGCACAAGACCTTCGCCAACGCCTGCGAACTCGCCAGGACCACCGGCGCGGTCTTCCGCTTCTGAACGGATCAGGCGGGAAAGGATCAGGTGCTCTTGGAGGCGATCAGGCCGATCGTCACCATCCCGAGCACCACCCAGCCGAACCACAGCCAGCCGTTGCTGCCGAGTGCCGCCGTGTACGCCGTCACGACCACCAGGGCCCCGACGGTCAGTACGCCCATCGTCTTCGTCGAACCGGACATCTGTGCCCTCCTTCGACGGCGGGGACCGTCGAGGACAATCGTCGCTCCTGAGGAGGGCCCTCCGCTACCGCCCGGTGAGCACCGGCCGCCGGCTACCTGCTGCGCGCCTGGAGCGAGGCGAGATACGCGTTGTACGCCTCGAGCTCCTTGTCGCCGTCCCGGTCTGCCGCCCGGTCCCTGCGCTTGGCCAGGCGCTGGTCGGAGCGGTACCACTGGAACACGAGCGCGATCAGCACCAGCACGGACGGGATCTCGCTGAACGCCCAGGCGATGCCGCCCGCCGCGTTCTGGTCGGAGAGCGCGTCGATGCCGAGGGAGGCCGGCGGATTCCGGTACGCCCCGATCATCGGCTCGGTCGCCATCATCAGGGCGATGCCGAAGAACGCGTGGAACGGCATGCCGGCGAACAGCTCCAGCATCCGCATCACATAACCGGGCCGGTGCGGCCCCGGATCCACGCCCATGATCGGCCAGAAGAACACCAGGCCGACCGCCAGGAAGTGCACCATCATCGCGACATGACCGGTCTTCGACTCCATGAGGAAGTCGAACAGCGGCGTGAAGTACAGCCCGTACAGGCTGGCGATGAACAGCGGGATCGTGAAAGCCGGATGCGTGACGATCCGGATGTAGAAGCTGTGCAGCAGCATCAGCAGCACCTCGCGCGGCCCCTTGCGGCCCCGGCCCGCGACAGGCAGCGCGCGCAGCGCGAGAGTGATCGGCGCACCCAGCAGCAGCACGATCGGCGAGAGCATGCTGATCACCATGTGCTGCACCATGTGCACGCTGAACATGACCATGCCGTAGTCGTTCAGTCTGGTGCACATCATCAGCGCGATGCTCAGCACACCGACGGTGAACCAGACCGTGCGGCTCACCGGCCAGCTGTCGCCGCGCCGGCGCAGGCGTGCGACGCCCCAGCCGTAGAACCCGAGGGCGAGGAGGCAGCCGACGAGGAAGAAAGGGTCAGGAGAGAACTCGAGGCCCCGCCCCAGCGTGAACGGCGGCAGATCCATGGTCATGCCGTGCCCGCTGTGATCCATCTGTTCACTCCCGCAGGGGATTCCTGATTCGTGCTGGTTGTCCGCTTGCTCGCACAAGAGTAGAACCGCCCCCGGTCGCCGCTGCGACCGGGGGCGGTTCGTATGGTTCCGCAGGGATCCGCGGGTTGGATCAGAGGACCGTCTCGGCCTCGTCGTACCGCTCCGCGGGCACGGTCTTCAGCGTCTGCGTCGCTTCGGCGAGCGGCACCATCGTGATGTCCGTGCCGCGCAGCGCCGTCAGCATGCCGAACTCGCCGCGGTGCGCGGCCTCCACCGCGTGCCAGCCGAAACGCGTCGCGAGGACACGGTCGTAGGCGGTGGGCGTTCCGCCGCGCTGGACATGACCCAGGATCACCGGACGCGCCTCCTTGCCGAGCCGTTCCTCCAGCTCGACGGAGAGCTGACGGGCCACTCCCGCGAAGCGCTCGTGGCCGTATATGTCCTTGCCGCCCTCGTCCCACTGCATCGAGCCCTCACGGGGCTTCGCTCCCTCGGCGACGACCACGATCGCGAACCGCTTGCCCGCCTCGAACCGGGCGCCGACCCGCCGGGTCAGCTCCTCGATGTCGAAGGGCCGCTCCGGCACCACGATGGCGTGCGCACCGGCCGCCATGCCCGAGTGCAGCGCGATCCAGCCGGTGTGCCGGCCCATGACCTCGACGATCAGGACACGCTGGTGGGACTCGGCGGTGGTCTTCAGACGGTCCAGCGCCTCGGTGGCCACGCCGACGGCGGTGTCGAAGCCGAAGGTGACGTCGGTCGAGGCGATGTCGTTGTCGATCGTCTTGGGCACACCGACGATGGGGAGCCCGGCCTCGGACAGCAGGTTGGCCGCCTTGAGGGTTCCCTCGCCGCCGATCGGGATGACGGCGTCCAGTCCCAGGTCGGCCAGATGCCCCTTGGCCCGTTCCACGCCGTCGCGAAGATGCGCCGGCTGGACCCGGGAGGAGCCGAGGATCGTGCCGCCACGGGCCAGGATGCCGCCCACCGCGTCCAGATCCAGCTTGCGGTAGTCGCACTCCAGGAGGCCCTTCCAGCCGTCGTGGAATCCGATGACCTCGTCGCCGTGATCGACGACGGCACGGTGCACGACGGAACGGATGACGGCGTTCAGTCCGGGGCAGTCGCCGCCGGAGGTGAGCACACCAATGCGCATAGCGCGGATACCTTTACAACGTGGGCCGACTCCCGGACCACGTCGTCCGGTTGGATCCCCGCCACCCTACCGGCGTCGGGTGGCGGGTCAGAAACGGGCGTCCGACTGGTGGGACCGCGCCCACCCGGCTTCGCTCAGCTGAGCGAAGGGCCCATCAGGCGGGCTGCGTCGCGGCCGCGATCCGCTCGGCGCGCAGCGCCTCGTACCACCGGTCGTCGGTCGGCGGCAGCGCGTTCACATCGAGCGCCAGCTTCAGCAGCAGATCGGCGATCTGCGGATTGCGGGCCATGACGGGGCCGTGCATGTAGGTACCGAAAACGGTGTCGTTGTACGCGCCCTCCGTACCGTCACCGGTGCCGTTGCCCCGGCCGAAGACGGTACGGGCGAACGGGCGTGCCGACGGGCCGAGGTGTGTGATGCCCTGGTGGTTCTCGAAGCCCGTCAGCTGGGGCAGCCCCAACTGCGGGTCGATGTCCGCCAGTACGTCACCGACGCAGCGTGCGCCCTCGCCGCGCGTGGAGACCACGTCGATGAGGCCGAGGCCGGGCTCCCGCTCACCGAGGTCGTTGATGAACTCGTGACCGAGGATCTGGTAGCCGGCGCACACCGAGAAGATGATCGCGCCGTTCGCCGCCGCCCGGCTCAGCCCGCCGTCGCGGCGCAGCCGCTCGGCCGCGAGCCGCTGCGGGCGGTCCTCGCCGCCGCCGATCAGATAGATGTCGCCGGAGGTCGGCACCGGCTGGTCGCTGCGCACGTCGATGCGCATCACGTCCAGGCCCCGCTGCCGGGCCCGCCGCTCCACGACGAGGGCGTTGCCCTGGTCGCCGTAGGTGCTGAGCAGGTCCGGGTAGACCCAGACCAGACGCAGACTGCTGTCACTCATGCTCTTCGTCCTCAAGTCCTTTTCTTCCGGCCGTGGGTCAGTTGCCGACGCGGCGGCGCACGTCCTGGAAGGCGGTGTAGTTGGCGATCAGCTCGATCCGGCCGGGCGGCGCCGACTGCACCGCCTCGTCGACCGACTCGCACACCCGGAAGTCCAGACCGGCGACCTCCAGCCGGACCGCGAGGTCCAGCCTGCGGTCGCCGATGACGAAGATCGGGTGCCCGGCGAGCCGGGTGTAGTCGACGTCCCACAGCCAGGAGGTGTCCGTACCGTCCGCGCCGCGGGCGTTGACGGAGAGGATCACCGGCGTCGGCGGCGGGTCGATCAGGGAGAACGTCTCCAGCCATCCGGCCGGATTCTTCGCCAGCAGCAGCCGCACATCGCGGTTGAGGAAGGACACGACGTCGTACCGGCCGGCCACGGCCTGCACCTGGTACATGCGTTCCAGCGCCACCTGCGGGGGGACCCCGAAGCAGGCGGCGACCGCCGCGGAGGTCGCGGCGTTGGCCCTGTTGGCACGGCCGGGCAGCTGGAGGTGGATCGGCCAGGCGGAGCCGTGCGGGTCGATGACATGGTCGCCGCTGAGCACCCAGCTCGGGGCGGGGCGGCGGAAACCGCACTCGCCGCAGAACCAGTCGTCACCGGGACGCTGCATCACACCGCCGCAGGACGGGCAGGACCAGGCGTCGTCCTTCCACTCCTGGCCGGCCGCCACCCACACCACATTGGGGGACGAGGAAGCCGCCCACACCACCAGCGGGTCGTCGGCGTTGGCGATGACCATCGCCTTCGAACCGGAAAGCCCCTCACGCCACTTCTCGGCCAGCATCCGCGTCTCCGCCGCGCGGTCCAGCTGGTCACGGGAGAGGTTGAGCAGCGCGATGGCCTTGGGCGTCACGTCCCGGGCCACACCCGCGAGGTACTTCTCGTCCACCTCGATCACACCGAACCGGGCGTCCGACCCGCCGGCCAGCGCCGACGTGATACCCGCCGGCATGTTGGCGCCGAGCGCGTTCGAGACCACCGGGCCGCTGGCGCGCAGCGCCTCCGCGATCAGCCGGGTCGTGGTGGTCTTGCCGTTGGTCGCAGAGACGAGGACCACGTCCAGGTGCTGCGCGAGCCTCCCCAGCAGATCGGGGTCGAGCTTGAGCGCCACCCGGCCGCCGATCACCGATCCGCTGCCGCGCCCGGCGGCGCGGGACACCGCTGCTGCGGCCTTGCCCGCCGACACGGCCAGCTTGGCTCGCGGCGTCAGGGGCTCCGAGTTGCCTGACATCGTCCTTGATCCTCCTTGCATCGGTCCGGACTCAGCCTATCCAGCTCCGGTCGGCCGCCCGCACCGCGGCACCGTCGGAAAACGTGGAGGTCACGCGCGACCGTACGGGGAACGTACGCTGGACGCCATGCGAAACCGGCCGATCCCCGGCAGTTCCGGACGCGTCAGGCCGATGAGCCTGCTCGCGGATCCGGCGCTGCACGCCCCCTGCGAGACCGTCACCGACTTCGGCCCCGCCCTCGCGGAACTCGTCGAGGACCTGTTCGCGACGATGTACGCGGCCCAGGGCGTCGGCCTCGCGGCCAACCAGGTCGGGGTGGGTTTGCGGGTGTTCGTGTACGACTGCCCCGACGACGAGGACATCCGCCACCTCGGACACGTCGTCAACCCCCGTCTGGTGGCGGCGGACGGCGTCGTCGTCCGCGGCCCGGAGGGCTGCCTGTCGCTGCCGGGCCTGGAGGCCGGCACGGAGCGCTTCGACCGTGCGGTGGTGGAGGGCGTGACGAAGGGCGGCGAGCCGGTGCGGGTGGAGGGCACGGGGTTCTTCGCGCGCTGCCTGCAGCACGAGTGCGACCACCTGGACGGGGCGGTCTACGCGGACCGCCTCACGACCCGACGCCGCGCCCGCCTGGCGCGCGCGGCGAGCAAGGCGTCGTGGGCGACGCCGGAACGGGTGGCGCGACTGCGGTGAGCCGGCGCGCGTGCGCGCGGCGCCTGTGGTGGGCTGGTTGCCCTGCCGTCCCCTACGGGCTGGCCGCCTTGCGGCCCCACCTCCCGACCCGGGGCCTGCCTGCCCCTTCCCGAACCGGGGCAAGCCCCGGACTCCGTACGGCGCTTCGCGCGGTGTTCTCGAACTCCCCTACGGCCGGGCGGTCGTGGGGGCCTCATCACGCCGGAGACGGGCGGTGACGCCCGCGCCGTGGTGACGCCCGCACACAGCCGTCGGCCATGCCCGCCCCGCGGTCCTGGAGGCGGGCCGTGACGGCCATGCCCGCCCCGCGGCCACGCCCGTGCCCGAAAGCCGGCGGTGGCGCCCGCACACGGCGGCCACGCCGGCACCCGGGGAGCCCCGTGCCCCAGGGCGTGTTTCGAAAGTCCCGCCTGGCCCACGACGCCTGGCACGCACACTCGCTGCGTTGTCGGAGTCATCCAAGTACGTCCAGTACGAGGATGAACCTCCGCCTTGCGATCGCACGCACCAGACGCCGCGGGCCCCGCCCTGCGGGCGGACGACGCTACTTTCGGAACACGCCCTAGAAGCCCGGGCCGTCCGCTCTGTCCTCGACCTGGAAGAGGCGGCCGCACAGCAGGTCCGTCAGGCTCGTCACCAAGTCCGCCCGCGAGCACTGCCGTTCGCCCAGCCACCAGTCCCCGGCCGCATGCATCATGCCGACGACGCCATGGCCCCACGCCCGGGCCACCATCTCGCCTCCGGGGCCGAGGTCGACGCGGTCGGCGATCACCTTGCCGAGTTCCTCGCCGAGGCGGCGCAGCAGCGGCGCCGAGTGGCGTCCGACGTCGAAACCGGCCTCCGAGGGCTGGTTGTCCTCCGCCGGATGCATCAGGAACCGGTACACCTGCGGACGCGCCTCGATCGCGGCGAGATACGTGTCGAGCGTGCCCGCCACGCGCTGGCGGCGGTCGACGTCCGCGTCCACCGCCACCTGCAGCGCCCTGAGCAGCGCGTCGGTGTGGCGTTTGGCGAGCGCCCGGTAGAGACCGCTCTTGTCGCCGAAGTGCCGGTAGAGGATGGGCTTGGTGATCCCGGCCTCTGCGGCGATGGCGTTCATGGAGGCCTGGGGGCCGTCCCGGAGCACGACCCGGTCGGCGGCCTCGAGGAGCTCCCGGCGGCGCTGGTCCGCCGACCGCTGCTGGTGTGTGGTCTCCATGTGATTCTCCCCGCCCGGACGATTGCGTGACGCCTGCGCAAAGTAACACCCTGCCAGTGCGCACACATGATCGGGCCATGGCTGGTTGACAGGGGCTACCGGCCGGTAACACACTTCGGTTACCGCAGGTAACACTCACATCATCGCCGCAGTACTGGAGGGGACATGGCCGAGTTCACGCTCGATCTCAACGACGACCAGAAGCAGGTCCGTGACTGGCTGAACGGATTCGCCAGGGACGTGATGCGTCCGGCCGCCGCCGAGTGGGACGAGCGTGAGGAGACCCCCTGGCCTGTCATCCAGGAGGCCGCCAAGATCGGAATCTACTCCCTCGACTTCTACGCCCAACAGTTCTTCGACCCCACCGGCCTCGGCATCCCGATGGCGATGGAGGAACTGTTCTGGGGCGATGCGGGCATCGCGCTCTCGATCGTCGGTACCGGACTCGCCGCCGTCGGCGTCATCGCCAACGGCACCGAGGAACAGATCGGTACCTGGATTCCCCAGATGTACGGCGATGCCAACGATGTCAAGGTCGCCGCCTTCTGCTCCTCCGAGCCCGACGCCGGCTCCGACGTGTCGTCCATGCGCACGCGCGCCGTGTACGACGAGGCGAAGGACGAATGGGTCCTCAACGGCACGAAGACCTGGGCGACGAACGGTGGCATAGCGAACGTCCACGTCGTCGTCGCGCTCGTCGATCCGCAGCTCGGCTCCAAGGGTCACGCCTCGTTCATCATTCCGCCGGACACCCCGGGGCTGTCCCAGGGGCAGAAGTTCAAGAAGCACGGCATTCGCGCCTCGCACACGGCCGAGGTCGTCCTCGAGGACGTCCGTATCCCCGGCAGCTGCCTGCTGGGCGGCAAGGAGAAGCTGGACGAGCGCCTGGCGCGGGCCCGCGAGCGGGCGAAGGCCGGTGGCGGCGAGAGGGTGAAGAACGCGGCGATGGCCACCTTCGAGGCCTCCCGCCCCGCCGTCGGCGCGATGGCGGTCGGCACCGCCCGCGCCGCGTACGAGGTCGCGCTCGACTACGCGAAGACCCGTGAGCAGTTCGGCCGCCCGATCATCGACAACCAGGGCATCGCCTTCCAGCTCGCCGACATGCGCACCCAGATCGACGCGGCCCGCCTCCTGGTGTGGCGCGCCTCCTGGATGGCGACCGCGGGCAAGCCGTTCACCTCCGCCGAGGGCTCCATGTCGAAGCTGTTCGCCAGCGAGACCGCGAAGAAGGTCACCGCCCAGGCCGTCCAGATCCTCGGCGGCAACGGCTTCACCCGCGAGTACCCCGTTGAGCGCATGCACCGCGACGCCGCCATCTACACGATCTTCGAGGGCACCAGCGAGATCCAGCGCCTGGTGATCGCCCGCACCCTCTCGGGCATGCCGATCCGCTGATCAGCCAAGAGCGCGCCAAGGCTCCGGCCCCGGCAACCGCCCAGGGGGACCGGAGCCTTCCGCGTGTGCTCAGGCGGACAGCAGCGTCTCGATCGCCGCCAGCACCTCGGGGGCCTCCGGCTCGGTGCGGGGGCGGAAGCGGGTGACCTCGCCCTGGGGCGAGATCAGGAATTTCTCGAAGTTCCACTGGACGTCACCCGCCTCGCCCTCGGCGTCCGCGACCTTCGTCAGCTCGGTGTACAGCGGGTGCCGGTCCGCGCCGTTCACGTCCGTCTTCTCCAACAGCGGGAAGGTCACCCCGTACGTCGCGGAGCAGAAGGTCCCGATCTCCTCCGCGCTGCCCGGCTCCTGCCCGGCGAACTGGTTGCAGGGCACGCCCAGCACGGTGAAGCCCCGCTCGCCATACTCCTTCTGCAGCCGCTCCAGGCCCGCGTACTGCGGAGTCAGCCCGCACTTGGAGGCCACGTTCACCACGAGAACCGCCTTGCCGCGGTGGTCGGCGAGCGAGGTGTCCTCGCCGGTCAGGGTACGCAGCGGGATGTCGTAAAGGGGCATCAGGGACTCCTTTGAACCTGTCTTCGTCTGTTGGTCGGTCGTCCGCCGGTCTTCGTGCGGCACGCACGGGTGCGACAAGCTGCGACAAGCATGCAACACCGGGCTCAAAGGCTCAGTACGGGCCCGTGAACGGCCTGGCGGCCGCATGGCGTACGCGCCTCACTCAGTGACCGCCATGGGGCGGAACAGCCCCTCCTGCACCACGGACACCAGCAGCCTTCCGTCGCGGTCGTAGATCCGTCCGCGAGCGAGCCCCCGGCCGCCCGTCGAGATGGGCGACTCCTGGTCGTACAGGAACCACTCGTCGGCCCGGAACGGGCGGTGGAACCACATCGCATGGTCCAGCGACGCCATGTCGAAGCCCCGGTGGCCCCACAGCGGCTCGACGGGGATGCGTACCGCGTCCAGCAGCGTCATGTCGCTCGCGTACGTCAGCGCGCACGTGTGCACCAGTGGATCGTCGCCCAGCGGGCCCACCGCGCGCATCCACACCGCGCTGCGCGGGTCCGCGCCCTTGATCTCGTCGGTCGTCCAGCGCAGCCGTTCGACATAGCGGATGTCGAAGGGCTGGCGTCGTGCCATGCGCTCCAACGCCTCGGGCAGCGCGCCGAGATGCTCACGGATCTCGGTCGCGACCGTCGGGAGCGACTCCGGGTCCGGGAAGTCCAGCCGCGGCGGCAACTGGTGCTCGATGCTGCCGGGCTCGGGGCGGTGGAAGGACGCCGTCAGATTGAAGATCGTCCGGCCCTCCTGGACGGCGGTGACCCGGCGGGTCGTGAACGACCTGCCGTCCCTGACCCGTTCGACCTGGTACACGATCGGCACCCCGGGCCGCCCGGGTCGCAGGAAGTACGCGTGCAGCGAGTGGACGGGACGCTCGCCGTCGGTGGTCCGCCCCGCCGCGACCAGCGCCTGACCCGCCACCTGGCCGCCGAAGACTCGCTGCAGCGACTCGTTCGGGCTGAGCCCGCGGAAGATGTTGACCTCGATCTGCTCCAGGTCGAGCAGATCGACCAGACGCTCCGCCGGATTCGTCATCGGAATCTCTCTCCCCTGTCAGAGCTGACCGACGGACGTGACGCGCACGACAGCCAGGCCCGCCTCGTCGGAGGCCGCGAGATCGACCTCCGCGCTGATACCCCAGTCATGGTCGCCGTTCGGGTCGGCGAATGTCTGCCGCACACGCCACAGACCGTGCGCCGGGTCCTCCTCGATGGCGAGGAGCTTCGGTCCGCGGGCGTCGGGGCCGGTGCCCAGGTCGTCGTACTCGTCCCAGTACGCGTCCATCGCTTCGCCCCACGCGTCCTCGTCCCAGCCGGACTCCGCGTCCAGCGTGCCCAGTTCCGCGACGTGGTCGAGGGCCGCCAGCTCCACACGGCGGAACATGGCGTTGCGGACCAGGACGCGGAACGCGCGGGCGTTCGCCGTGACAGGCTTGACCTGGTCGGCCTTCTCCTGGGCCTCCTCGGCCGTCTCCACCTCCGGGTTGGCCAGCTGCTCCCACTCGTCCAGGAGGCTGGAGTCGACCTGGCGCACCATCTCGCCCAGCCAGGCGATCAGATCCTCCAGGTCCTCGGTCTTCAGATCGTCCGGGATGGTGTGATCGAGCGCCTTGTACGCGCTCGCCAGATAGCGCAGCACGATGCCCTCGGTGCGAGCGAGCTCGTACCAGGAGGTGAACTCGGTGAAGGTCAGGGCCCGTTCGTACATGTCGCGGATGACGGACTTCGGCGAGACCGGGTGGTCGCCGACCCAGGGGTGCGACTTCTTGTAGACGTTGTACGCGTGCCACAGCAGCTCTTCCAGCGGCTTCGGGTACGAGATGTCCTGGAGGCGCTCCATACGCTCCTCGTACTCGACGCCGTCGGCCTTCATCCTGCCGACCGCCTCGCCGCGTGCCTTGTTCTGCATGGCGGCGAGGATCTGCCGCGGATCGTCCAGCGTCGACTCGACGACGGACACCATGTCCAGCGCGTACGACGGGGACTCGGGGTCCAGCAGGTCGAAGGCGGCGAGGGCGAACGTCGACAGCGGCTGGTTCAGCGCGAAGTCCTGCTGGAGATCGACGGTGAGCCGGATGGTGCGGCCCTCCGCGTCGGGCTTGTCCAGCTGCTCCACCACGCCGCCGTCGAGCAGCGAGCGGTAGATGGCGATGGCCCGGCGGATGTGGCGCAGCTGAGCCTTGCGCGGCTCGTGGTTGTCCTCCAGCAGCCGGCGCATCGCCTCGAAAGCGTTGCCGGGCCGGGCGATCACCGAGAGCAGCATGATGTTGGTGACCCGGAAGCGGGACGTCAGCGGTTCCGGCTCGGAGGCGATCAGCTTCTCGAACGTGCTGTCCGACCAGGCGACGAAGCCCTCGGGGGCCTTTTTCCTGACCACCTTGCGGCGCTTCTTGGGGTCGTCACCGGCCTTCGCGAGCGCCTTCTCGTTCTCGATGACATGCTCGGGCGCCTGTGCGACGACAAAACCGGCGGTGTCGAAACCGGCCCGGCCGGCACGCCCCGCGATCTGGTGGAACTCGCGCGCCCGCAGGGTGCGCACCCGGTTGCCGTCGTACTTGGTGAGCGCGGTGAACAGCACCGTGCGGATGGGCACGTTCACGCCGACGCCGAGCGTGTCGGTGCCGCAGATGACCTTCAGCAGACCGGCCTGGGCCAGCTTCTCCACCAGCCTCCGGTACTTGGGCAGCATGCCGGCGTGATGCACGCCGATGCCGTGCCGTACGAAGCGGGACAGGTTCTGGCCGAACTTGGTGGTGAAGCGGAAGTTGCCGATCAGCTCGGCGATCTTGTCCTTCTCCTCGCGCGAGCACATGTTGATGCTCATCAGCGACTGCGCCCGCTCCACCGCCTGCGCCTGGGTGAAATGCACGATGTAGACGGGTGCCTGCTTGGTCTCCAGCAGCTCCGTCAGCGTCTCCGTGATCGGCGTCAGCCGGTATTCGTACGACAGCGGAACCGGCCGGGTCGCCGAGCGGACCACGGGGGTGGGGCGGCCGGTGCGGCGGGTCAGGTCCTTCTCGAACATGGATACGTCGCCGAGCGTCGCCGACATCAGGATGAACTGCGCCTGCGGCAGTTCGAGCAGGGGGATCTGCCAGGCCCAGCCGCGGTCCGGCTCCGCGTAGAAGTGGAACTCGTCCATGACGACCTGGCCGATGTCGGCGTCCTTGCCGTCACGCAGCGCGATCGAGGCCAGCACCTCGGCGGTGCAGCAGATGACCGGGGCGTCCGCGTTCACGGACGCGTCGCCGGTCAGCATGCCGACGTTCTCCGTGCCGAACAGCTTGCAGAGGTCGAAGAACTTCTCCGAGACCAGCGCCTTGATCGGCGCCGTGTAGAAGGTGACCTGGTCATTCGCCAGCGCCGTGAAGTGCGCACCCGCCGCGACCAGGCTCTTCCCGGAGCCGGTGGGTGTGGAAAGGATCACGTTCGCCCCCGAGACCACCTCGATCAGGGCTTCCTCCTGAGCCGGATAGAGCGTGATGCCCTGGCCCTCCGCCCACGAGGAGAAGGCCTCGAAGAGGGCGTCGGGGTCGGCATCTGGCGGCAGCTGATCGATAAGGGTCACGCCCCCATCTTGCCTGGCGCGGACCCCGAGGCGGGAACCGGCCGCCGACGGCAAGATCGCGAAGCGATACGCTGCCCTGTCAACTTGAGTTCGGGACAAGAACAATGGGGCGGGAACGCACATGATGGGACCGGCGCACTCTCTGTCCGGGGCGGCTGCCTGGCTGGGGGTGGGCGCGGCGACGGCTGCCGCCGGCCATCCGATGCCCTGGCCCGTCCTCGTCGTGGGAGCACTGATATGCGCGGGCGCGGCGCTGGCGCCGGACCTGGACCACAAGGCGGCGACCATCTCGCGGGCCTTCGGGCCGATCTCCCGCGGACTGTGCGAGATCGTCGACAAGCTGTCGTACGCCGTCTACCAGGCGACCAGGAAACCGGGCGACAAGCGCAGGACCGGGGGCCACCGCACCCTCACGCACACCTGGCTGTGGGCGGTGCTGATCGGCGGCGGCGCGTCCGCCATGGCGGCCCTCGGCGGACGGTGGGCGGTCCTCGCGCTCCTGTTCGTCCACATGGTGCTCGCGGTGGAGGGCCTGCTGTGGCGGGCCGCGCGGGTCTCCAGCGACGTCCTGGTGTGGCTGCTCGGCGCCACCAGCGCGTGGATCCTGGCGGGCGTCCTCGACAAGCCGGGCAATGGTTCGGACTGGCTGTTCACCGGGCCCGGCCAGGAGTACCTGTGGCTGGGCCTCCCCATCGTCCTCGGCGCCCTCGTCCACGACATCGGTGACGCGCTCACGGTCTCGGGCTGCCCGATCCTGTGGCCCATCCCGGTCGGCAACAAGCGCTGGTACCCGGTGGGCCCGCCCAAGCCGATGCGTTTCCGCGCGGGCAGCTGGGTGGAGCTGAAGGTCCTGATGCCGGCGTTCATGCTGCTCGGCGGAGTGGGTGGGGCGGCGGCGATGAACTTCATCTGAGGCGGCGGGGCCTGGTTGCCTGCCCTGCCCGGCGGTGCGGCCGGTCCGTGCCGCCGAGGAGGACACCTACCAGGACGCCGGGCCGGCGCGTGCGGGACCGGTGGGGTGCCGCCGGGTGGCGATCTTCGTCCGAGTCGTATCGGATCGCTTCGTGCGGTCACGCATGTCAGCCCTGTCGCGCGTCGAACGGACGCCCCACGCCCCGTTCCCGGCGTCGCCCGCTGCACCTCTGCGACGGTGCGCTCGCGCGACCGCACCGACCAACCGGCCGAGTACACAAGGAGACGATATGGGCGGGCAGTTCGAGGCCAGTGTGGACATCGACCGCGGCATCGAGGAGGTGTTCGCCTTCCTCGCCGACGGCCGCAACGACCCGAAGTTCAGCCCCCGCGTCCTGCGGATCGACAAGATCACAGAGGGTCCCACCGGGGTGGGCACGGTGTACCGGAGCACGGTCAAGGACGCAGGGATGAAGACCACGCGGGAGTTCCGCATCAGTGTCTTCGAACCGCCCCGGCAGATGCGCTGGAACGAGGTCTCCCGCAACGTCGTCACGGCCGCGGAGGGCGGCTATGACCTGCAGCCCCTGCCGGACGGCGGAACCCGGGTGCGCATCTTCAACACCCTCGAGGGCCACGGCGTCGGCAAACTCCTCGTCGGTTTCGCGCTGGGCGCCGCACGCAAGGACGCCCCCGCCTTCGGCCGGCGCATCAAGGCGGCCGTCGAAGCTTCCTGAACCGCCAGGCCGGCGCGTCCTGGACCGGAACGATCCAGGACGCGCCGGCATGGCGTGAGCCTCAGCCGTGCCAGGAGCGCCACAGCGCCGCGTACGCCCCCTCCGCGGCGACCAGCTCGTCATGGCTGCCCAGCTCACTGATGCGGCCGTCCTCGACCACTGCGATCACGTCCGCGTCGTGCGCCGTGTGCAGCCGGTGCGCGATGGCCACGACCGTACGGCCCTGAAGTACCCGAGAGAGCGAGCGCTCCAGATGGCGGGCCGCCCGCGGGTCCAGGAGCGAGGTCGCTTCGTCCAGGACCAGCGTGTGCGGATCCGCGAGGACCAGACGGGCGAGGGCGATCTGCTGGGCCTGGGCGGGGGTCAGGGAAAGGCCTCCCGACCCGACCGCCGTGTCCAGCCCGCCGTCCAGCGCCCGCGCCCACCCGTCCGCGTCGACCGCACCGAGCGCCGCCCACAGCTCGGCGTCCTGCGCGGAGGAGCGCGCCAGCAGCAGATTGTCTCGGAGCGCGCCCACGAAGACGTGGTGCTCCTGGTTGACGAGTGCCACGTGCTCCCGTACCCGCTCCGCCGGCATCCGGGACAGCTCGGCCGCACCGAGGGTGACGTTCCCGGTGCGCGGGGCGTAGATGCCCGCGAGCAGCCGGCCGAGCGTGGACTTGCCCGCTCCGGATGGTCCGACGAGGGCCAGCCGGGTGCCCGGCGGCAC
Source organism: Streptomyces sp. NPDC027962 (assembly GCF_055566095.1). Classification (NCBI taxonomy): domain Bacteria; kingdom Bacillati; phylum Actinomycetota; class Actinomycetes; order Kitasatosporales; family Streptomycetaceae; genus Streptomyces; species Streptomyces sp. NPDC027962. The sequence goes on along the minus strand of NZ_JBVHTA010000017.1, from coordinate 101,058 downwards.
GTCCATCGACACGCTGTGCAGCACGTCGACGCCCTCGCGGTACCCGAAGTGCACCTGGTCGGCGCGGACATCACGTCCCTCGGGGTGCAGGTGCCCGTCGCCCGCCTCCGGTTCGATCTCCCGCACACCCACCAGCCGCGCCAGCGACACATGGGCCACCTGGAGCTCGTCGTACCAGCGCAGGATCAGGTTCACCGGGTCGACCATCATCTGCGCGATCAGCGCGCCCGTGGTCAGCTGACCGACACCGATCCAGCCCTGCAGCACGAACACGCCGCCGATCAGCAGCACCGAAGCGAGCACGGTCGCATGGGTGATGCTGATGACCGGGAAGAGGACCGACCGCAGATACAGCGTGTACCGCTCCCAGGACGTCCATTCCTTGATCCGACGGTCGGAGAGAGCCACCCGGCGCGCCCCGAGGCGGTGCGACTCGACCGTGCGGCCGGCGTCGACGGTCTCGGCGAGCACCGCGGCCACGGCCGCGTAGCCCGCGGCCTCCGAACGGTACGCGGAGGGCGCGCGCTTGAAGTACCAGCGGCAGCCGACGACCAGCACCGGCACCGCCACCAGCACCGCGGGCGCGAGCGGCGGTGCGGTCACCGTGAGACCGCCGAGCAGCAGCACGACCCAGAAGACGCCGATCGTCAGCTGCGGCACGGCCTCGCGCATGGCGTTCGCCAGCCGGTCGATGTCCGTCGTGATACGGGAGAGCAGGTCGCCCGTACCGGCCCGCTCGAGCACGCCCGGGGGCAACCCCACGGAACGCACGAGGAAGTCCTCCCGCAGATCCGCCAGCATCCGCTCGCCGAGCATCGCCCCACGCAGCCGCACCAGGCGGACGAAGAACGCCTGGACGACGAGCGCACCGGCGAACAGGGCGGCAGTGCGCTCCAGATGGAGCTCGCGCGCCCCGTCCGCCGTTTTCTCCACGAGGGAGCCGAGGAGCCACGGGCCCGTCATCGAGGCGACGACCGTGACCGTGTTGACGGCGACGAGGACCGCGAAGGCCCGGCGGTGCCGCCGCAGCAGCTCGCCCACGTACGCCCGCACGGTGGCCGGCGTCCCCACCGGCAGGGTGGTCGCCGTGCGGAGAGCCGCCGGGTCGTACTCCGGCGGTGCCAGGCCGATCATGCTGTCTCCTCGATGTCGTCGCCGTCGGCCTTCGCCTGGTCGAACCCCGGGCCCGCGGGGCCGCGTTGGGCGCCCACGAGATGCTGCTCCGCTTCGGTCTCCCGGGTCACGACCGCGCGGTAGCGGGGCTCGGTGTGCAGCAGTTCGCGGTGCATGCCGGCAGCCACGGCCTCGCCCTCGTGGACCAGGACGACACGGTCCGCCCGGTCGAGCAGCAGCGGCGAGGAGGTGAACAGGACCGTCGTTCGTCCCGCGCGCAACTTCCGTACGCCTTCCGCGATCCGGGCCTCCGTGTGCGAGTCGACGGCCGACGTCGGCTCGTCGAGCACGAGCACCTCCGGGTCGGTGACCAGCGAACGTGCCAGCGCGAGGCGCTGCCGCTGGCCGCCCGACAGGGAGCGGCCGCGCTCGGTGATGGGCGCTGCCATCGGGTCGCTGCCCAGGGATGACTGTGCGAGCGCGTCGAGCACGTCGCCGCACTCCGCCGCCGTCAGGGCCCGGTCTGCGGCCACCGAGCCGGACGCCGGCACGTCGAGCAGCTCCGCGAGGGTCCCCGACAGCAGGACGGGGTCCTTGTCCTGGACGAGGACGGCGCCACGGGCCGCGGCGAGCGGCTGCTCGTCGAGTGCCACACCACCGAGCAGCACGGATGGCAGACCCTCCGATTCCGTGGGGTGGCCGCCGAGACGTTCGGCGAGGCGCCCCGAGGCGTCGGGGTCGCCGCAGACGACCGCGGTGAGCGTTCCGGCCATGGCCATGAGCCCGGTGGCCGGGTCGTACAGGTCGCCGGTGAGCGGCCCGTCCGCCGCGGCTGAGGCTTGGGCCCTGCCACCGCCGGACGCGCGCTCCAGGGCCAGCACCCGGGCCGCCCGCCGTGCGGACGGACGGGAGAAGGAGTACGCCATCGCGATCTCCTCGAAGTGCCGCAGTGGATAGCTCAGCAGCATCACCGCGCTGTACACGGTGACCAGTTCACCGACCGCGATCCGGTTGTCGCCGACGAGCCCGAGCCCGTACCAGACGACCGAGATCAGCAGGAGACCCGGCAGCAGCACCTGGACCGCGCTGATCAGGGACCACATGCGTGCGCTGCGGACGGCGGCCGTGCGCACGTCCTGCGAGGCGCGGCGGTAGCGCTTCAGGAACAGCTCCTCGCCGCCGATGCCGCGCAGCACCCGCAGACCGGCCACCGTGTCGGAGGCCAGCTCGGTGGCCCGGCCCGCCTTCTCCCGCTGGACGTCGGCGAGCCTGGTGGCCCGGGGGAGCAGGGGCAGCACCCCGAGGGCCAGGACCGGCACCCCGACGGCGACGAGGACGCCGAGTGCCGGTTGGTAGATCACCAGTCCGACGCAGACGGCCACGACGGTGAGGGCCGCTGCGAGGAAACGCGAGACCGCTTCCACGAACCAGCCGATCTTCTCCACGTCTCCGGTCGAGACGGCCACGACCTCGCCCGCGGCGACCCGCCGGGTGAGCGCGGCGCCCAGTTCGGACGTCTTGCGGATGAGCAGCTGCTGGACCTGTGCCGCGGCGGTGATCCAGTTGGTGACGGCCGTGCGGTGGAGCATGGTGTCGCCGAGGGCGATGCAGACGGCGGCGACGGCGAGCAGCCCGCCCGCCAGAGCGAGGCCGCTGCCGGACTTGTCCACGACCGCCTGGACGGCCCGTCCGACCCCGTAGGGGAGCGCCATGACGGACATGAAGTGCAGCATTCCCCAGTACAAGGCGCGTAGCTGGCCGCGCAGTTGATGCCGGCCGAGCCAGAGGAGGAATCTCGGCCCCGACCGGACGTCCGGTTGACCGGGATCGACATACGGAAGGTCGCGAATCTGCATGATGTCCCAGGTCGTCGGAAGAGCGGCACGGATCTACCAGCGTTGCGCTCCCGCCCGTGGGCGGCAAACGATTTACGGGCCTGTCGTCGGCTTGGCGTCGGTCTGCCGCCGGCCTGTCGTCGGGCCTCGTCGTGCCTGTTGTGGCGCCTTGTCGCAGGGCTGCGGGACGGGCCTGGCGCCGGCCTGTCGTCGGGCTCCCGGACGGGCCGTCAGCAGCGCGGGTCGATGCCGTCGACCAGGGTGGAGAGCAGACCGCCGAGAACCTCTCGCTGCTCGGCCGTGAGGGGTGCCAGGACGTCCTCGGCCGCCGCGCGGCGCGCGTCGCGCAGCGTGCGCAGCGTGGCGCGGCCGGTGTCGGTGAGCTCGATCCGGGTCACCCTGCGGTTCGTCGGATCGGGAACCCGGCGGACCCGCCCTCCCGCCTCCAGCCCGTCGACCAGGCTCGTCACCGCACGCGGAACCACCTCGAGCCGCTCCGCCAGATCCGCCATGCGCGGCGGGCGGTCGTAGTGGGCGACCGTGCGCAGCAGCCGGGACTGCGCGGGAGTGATGGCGATGTCGGCGGACTCGAGCTGGCGCTTCTGGCTGCGGTGGAGCCGGCGGGTCAGCCGCAGGAGCTGCTCGGCCAGCAGGCCGTCGGCGTCGGAGGTGGTCATGCGGGAGACAGTATCAGGACCTTGTTCATTGTGAATACAGGTAACAATGAGTTAGGCTCCCCGAGATCGCGCCTTTTCCGTCCGAAGGAGTGCATTGCGTCCCGACCACCCCACCTGGACACCACCGCCCAGGGATCCCGACCAGCCGCCCGCGGAAGTGCGGCGCATCCTCCGGCTCTTCCGGCCCTACCGTGGTCGGCTCGCAGTCGTGGGGCTGCTCGTCGGAGCCTCGTCGCTGGTGTCCGTCGCCTCGCCGTTCCTGCTGCGGGAGATCCTCGACACCGCGATCCCGCAGGGGCGTACCGGACTGCTCAGCCTGCTCGCCCTCGGCATGATCGCCACCGCGGTGATGACCAGCGTCTTCGGTGTGCTCCAGACGCTGATCTCCACCACGGTGGGTCAGCGTGTCATGCACGATCTGCGCACCGCGGTCTACGCACAGCTGCAGCGTATGCCGCTGGCCTTCTTCACCAGGACGCGCACGGGCGAGGTCCAGTCGCGCATCGCCAACGACATCGGCGGTATGCAGGCGACCGTGACTTCGACGGCCACCTCTCTGGTCTCCAACCTCACCTCGGTCGTCGCCACCGTCGTCGCCATGCTGGCGCTGGACTGGCGGCTCACCGTCGTCTCCCTCCTCCTGCTGCCGGTGTTCGTCTGGATCAGTCGCCGGGTCGGCCGCGAGCGGAAGAGGATCACTACACAGCGGCAGAAGCAGATGGCCGCGATGGCCGCGACCGTCACCGAGTCCCTGTCGGTCAGCGGCATCCTGCTCGGGCGCACCATGGGCCGCTCCGATTCCCTCACGGCGTCGTTCGCCCGGGAGTCGGAGCGCCTGGTCGACCTCGAGGTGCGCTCCAGCATGGCCGGGCGCTGGCGGATGTCGACGATGGGCATCGTCATGGCCGCCATGCCAGCCCTCATCTACTGGGCCGCCGGCCTCGCGATGCAGACGGGCGGGCCCGCGATCTCCATCGGCACGCTGGTCGCCTTCGTCTCGCTCCAGCAGGGCCTCTTCCGGCCCGCCGTGAGCCTGCTCTCGACCGGAGTGCAGATGCAGACCTCGCTCGCCCTGTTCCAGCGGATCTTCGAGTACCTCGACCTGCCGGTCGAGATCACCGAGCCCGCGGAGCCGGTGGCGCTCGACAAGATCCGGGGCGAAGTGCGCTTCGAGAAGGTCGACTTCGCGTACGACCCGGATCAGGAGCGGCCGACCCTCGACGGCATCGACGTCACCGTGCCCGCCGGCGGCTCGCTCGCCGTCGTCGGCCCGACGGGCTCCGGCAAGTCCACGCTCAGCTATCTGGTGCCGCGGCTCTACGACGTCGTCGGCGGCCGGGTCACCATCGACGGTGTCGATGTGCGGGACCTTGACTTCGACACGCTCGCACGCGCGGTGGGAGTCGTCTCCCAGGAGACGTATCTCTTCCATGCCTCCGTGGCCGACAATCTGCGCTTCGCCAAGCCCGACGCCACGGACGAGGAGATCGAGGCCGCCGCCCGCGCCGCGCAGATCCACGACCACATCGCCTCCCTGCCCGACGGGTACGACACCCTGGTCGGCGAGCGGGGCTACCGCTTTTCCGGCGGCGAGAAGCAGCGGCTCGCCATCGCGCGCACCATCCTGCGGGACCCGCCGGTCCTCATCCTCGACGAGGCGACCAGCGCACTCGACACCCGCACGGAACACGCCGTGCAGCGCGCGATCGACGCGCTCTCGAGGGGCCGCACCACGATCACCATTGCCCACCGGCTCTCCACCGTGCGGGACGCGGACCGGATCGTCGTCCTCGACGCGGGCCGTATCGCCGAGTGCGGCAGCCACCGGCAACTTCTCGAACAGGGCGGCCGTTATGCCGCTCTGGTCCGCAGGGACGCCCGGCCGGCGCCGGTCGCCCGCTGAAAGGGCGACGGCGCCGCCGCTCCCGTGGGACGGGGACCGGCGGCGCCTTCCGTGAACGATCGTCAGACGAGCCAACCCACGAAGTGGACGACGCCGGCGAGCAGGTTGGTGATGAGGTCCATGGTGGTGCGTTCTCCTTGTGCAGGGTGATGTGGGACGCGCAGTCGCGGTCTGCAGCGCGGCGCCTGCGCACCGCAAGCTTCATGCGTCGCGCAGGTGCGCGGCAATCAAAACGGCCACGACCGCACGTTCCGACGAACAACCGCGCGAGCGTTCGTTTGTTCGTGTCGATTCGGTGGTCGGTGATCCCGGCACCCGGGCCACCGGCCCTCGCCGTGTCGGCCTCCTGAAGCTCCCGGGATCACCGAGCGGGCCGGGTTAGCGTGCCCGTATGACGAACGAGCCCCTGCCGCGGTCCGGGCGCCGGTCCCGCCTGACCCGCCGTGGCCGGCTGATCCTGGCCCTGAGCGCCGCGGCCGTGGCGGCCGGAGTGATGCTCGTGCCGTTGCTGGCCCGGGCCCCCGAGTCGCCGCACCGCCCACCACCATCGCCACCGCCTCCGAAGACCTTGGTGATCCCGGAGGGTTGGCGCGCCACGCAGGTGTACGAAGCGATCGACAAGGCCCTGAAGGCGGCGCCCGGAACCACCGCAAGGGCGGCCGCCCGCGCGAAGCTGAACCTGCCCGCCGACGCCAAGGGCAATGTGGAGGGCTATCTCTTCCCGGCCACGTATCCCATCGATGCGACGACCACCCCCGCCCGCCTGCTCAGCTTCATGGTCAACATCGCCAACCAGCGTTTCGGCACCGAACGCATCGCCGCCGCCGCCCGAGACGTCGGCGTGACCCTCCATCAGGCGGTGAACATCGCCAGCATCGTGCAGGCCGAGGCCGACACGACCGCCGACATGGGCAAGGTGGCCCGCGTCGTCCACAACCGGCTCGCCCAAGGCATGCCGCTGCAGATGGACTCGACCATCAACTACGCGCTGGGCCGCAGCTCCCTGGACACCACCACCGCCGACACCCGTATCGACAACCCCTACAACACCTATGAGTTGCAAGGGCTGCCGCCCACCCCCATCGACAACCCGGGGGAGGAGGCCATGCACGCGGCGGTCGCTCCGCCGCCGGGCGGCTGGCTCTACTTCGTGACGGTGGAACCGGGGGACACCCGCTTCACCAGCAGCTACGAGGAGCACCAGCGCCATGTGGCGGAGTTCAACACCGTACGCGCCACGGCACGTGGCACCGGCTGACGGCCGCCGCCCGCTGTGCCCGCTGCCGAACGCAGGTCAAGCCAGGGCGGGTTCACGGTCCAGCAGGCGCCTGATCTCCCGTACGGCAGCCCGTCCCGCCCGGTTCGCGCCGATCGTCGAGGCCGAGGGCCCGTAGCCGACGAGGTGCACCCGGGCATCGCGTACCGCCCGGGTGCCCTCCATCCGGATTCCGCCGCCCGGTTCGCGCAGCCGGAGCGGGGCGAGATGGTCGATCGCCGCACGGAAGCCGGTCGCCCAGAGGATCACATCGGCCTCCACCGATCGTCCGTCGTCCCAGACCGCTCCGGTGGGTGTGATCCGGTCGAACATCGGCCGGCGGTCCAGCACACCCGTTTCCCGGGCCCGCCGGATCGTGTCGTTGACGGGCAGGCCGGTGACGGAGACGACGCTCTGCGGGGGCAGGCCGCGTCGTACCCGCTCTTCCACCCGCGCGACCGCTTCCCGCCCGGCGTCCTGGTCGAACGGTCCCTCGCGGAAGACCGGCGGCCGCCGTGTCACCCAGGTCGTCTCCGCGGCCACCTCGGCGATCTCCATCAGATGCTGCGTCCCGGACGCCCCGCCGCCGACCACGATCACCCGCTGCCGCGTGAACTCGTCGGGCCCCGGATAGTCCGCGGTGTGGAGCTGGCGCCCCCGGAACGTCTCCTGGCCGCGATATCGCGGCCAGAAAGGGCGGTCCCAGGTGCCCGTGGCGTTGATCAGGGTCCGGGTCGACCAGATGCCTTCGGAGGTCTCGACGGCGAGACGCCCGCTCTCGCCCTCGCGAACGGCGCTCACCGTGACGGGCCGGTGCACCAGCAGCCCGAACCGCTCCTCGTATGCGGTGAAGTACTCGCCGATCACCTCGGACGAGGGCCGCCACTCGTCCGCCCCGGTCAGTTCCATGCCGGGCAGCGCGTGCATCCCGTGCACCTTGCCGTATGTCAGCGAGGGCCAGCGGAACTGCCAGGCACCGCCGGGGCGCGGGGCGTGGTCCAGCACCACGGAGTCCTGGTCGGGCACCAGACCGGTGCGCCGCAGATGGTAGGCGGCGGACAGCCCGGCCTGCCCCGCACCGATGACGACCACGTCCACTTCTCGTACCCCAAGGTAGTTCACGCTTCTACCAACCGGGGGCGGATCGTGGATCTTCCCGCAAAGCGGCAGCCGACAGACGGAAAGCCGTACGGGTCGCCAGGCGGGAGGATGGGCCCATGCCCGGAACCTTCACCACCACGACCCTGACCATCCGCACCGGCTCACAGGAGACGGTCACCGATCTGACGCACGCCTGCGAGCGCTTCCTTGGGGAGCGCGCGGGCGGCGCCGACGGCCTGCTGAATCTCTTCGTGCCCCATGCGACGGCCGGCATCGCCGTGCTCGAGACGGGCGCCGGCAGTGAGGAGGACCTGCTGGCCGCGCTCCACACCCTGCTGCCCGCCGACGACCGCTGGCAGCACCGCCACGGCAGCTCCGGCCACGGCAGGGACCACGTACTGCCCGCGCTGGTACCGCCGCACGCGACGCTGCCGGTGATCGGCGGCCGGCTGGAACTCGGAACCTGGCAGTCCGTGTGCCTGGTGGACACCAACAAGGACAACCCGGACCGCCAGGTCCGGCTGTCGTTTCTCGGGTAGCGGCGGGTACTGCGGGACTGTAGGCGGGATATCCGGCCGCACCAAGCGGTTCAGCGTCGCTCCTCTTTCGCAGTGATCGCGACGGCGTGAATCAGCCAGGTCCTTTGGGTCCCTGCCGGCGGGGGCGGCGCCTGGGGGAGAATGGCCGACGATGAACGTCATCGTTTCCACCGCTTCGACCGGTCCGGAACCCGAGCCGGATGGATTCGGCCCCTTCGCCCACCTCACCGTGCCGAACACCCCGCTCTACCGCCAGGTGATGCGGGTGTTCCTCGTGGCCAAGGAGCGGTTCGCGGTTCATCTGCGTCCCGAGGACGTGCATGGGGCACTGCCGGCGGACATCCGCCCCGCCGACCCCGAGGCCGTCGTCACCGCGCTCGACAAGCTCGTCGCCTGGGGCAATCTGCGGGCCGATCCGGACACCGCCCGGGTCACCGCCGTCGAGGACTTCTACCGGAAGCGGTTCATCTACCAGCTCACGCGCGAGGGTGAGGCCGCTGAGGCCGCGCTGTCCGCCTTTGACGAGGCACTCGGGCGCCGCGGCGCGCTCCAGGCCGTCGCCCTGCACGACATCGTCACCCACCTGCGCGCCCTGCTCGTCCTGGCCGCCGAGGACGAGCCCGACCCGGCCAAGGCGCACCTGGCGCTCGACGCGCTGGCCAGCCGCTTCGCGGCACTCGCCGACAACGCCCGCTCCTTCATGGGATCTCTCCAGAGGACCATCGACCTGCACGACGTCGAGGAGGAGGTCTTCCTCGCGTACAAGGACCGGCTCATCCAGTACCTGGAGCGGTTCATCCAGGACCTGATCACGCTGGGCGGGAGGATCGCCCGGCTGATCTTTGAGCTGGAGGAGGACGGAAGGGCGGAGTCCCTGTTGAGGGCCGCCGCCGGGAGGGAGGCCGCCGACGCCTCGCCGGAGGAGTTCGAGAGTGCGGAGCGTGAGGTGTACGAGCGGTGGGCCGTGCGCTGGGCGGGACTCGGCGCGTGGTTCATCAGCAGGGACGGGCGCGAGTCGCAGGCCCGGCTCCTGCGTGGCCGGGCGCTCGGTGCGATCCCGCAGCTCCTGGCCGTCGTACGGGCACTGAACGAGCGCCGGTCGGGGCGCTCGGACCGGTCCGCCGACTTCCGGACGCTGGCCCGCTGGTTCGCCGAGGCGGCCGACGACGACGCCCGGCACCGGTTGTGGCGGGCCGCCTTCGGCCTCTATCCGGCGCGGCACCTCACCGTCGACGGCGACACGCTCACGGCCCGCGCGGCGCGGCCCGTCCCGGCCGTCACCTCGTGGGCCGAGGCGGAGCCGCTGCGGATCAGCCCCCAGCTGCGCCGCACCGGAAGTTACGAGCGGCGCGGCAAGCCCCGCAAGGTCGAGGACCGTGAGGAGCGGCGGCGCGCTCTCGCCGAGACGGCCGCCAAGCAGGCCGCGGAGACCGCGGCCGCCCGCGCCCGGCTCGTCACCGACGGCGTCATGCGCCTGTCGGGCCTCGGCGAGCTCGACCCGGCCTCCTTCGGTCTGTTCCTCCAGCTGCTCGGAGACGCGCTGGCCACCTGGCGACCCGGGATGAGGCACACCGTGGCCACCAGCAACGACGGCTCCATGGAGATCAGGCTCACCGCGCTCACCGACAGCACCACCGCCGAGATCCGCACGCCCGGCGGTGTCTTCAGCGGCCCGGACCACGTCGTCGAGATCGTCGACCTGACGGACGGAGACGAGCTGACGGACGGAGACACTGGCCGATGACCGGACCACTCGCCGAGGTGCTGGAGGGTCAGCACGCCGCCGACCTGCGCAAAGCGGCCCGGACTCTGCTCAAACACCCCCTCCTCCTCGCGCGCGGCCGGCACGCCGACGAGTTCCGACTCGTCCGCCGGCACGCGCCCGAGCTCCGGGAGTGGTTCGACCGCAACACGGGCTGGTCCCTCCTCGTGGATGCCGAGACGGCACGCCTGCGCAAGATTCCCGGCGTCCTCACCGACCCCACGCACCCGGCCCGAGACGCGAGCCGGGGCGCCGCCCCGTTCACCCGCCGCCGCTACGTCCTGTTCTGCCTCGCGCTCGCCGCCCTCGAACGCGGCGAGGCCCAGATCGCCCTCGGGCGCCTCGCCGACCAGATCGTCCTCGACGCCGCCGACCCTCGACTCGCCGCCGCGGGTGTCGAGTTCGCCCTGGAGCGCCGTGACGAGCGCCTCGACCTCGCCTCCGTCGTACGGCTGCTGCTCGACCTCGGCGTGCTGCGGCGCGTCGCGGGCGAAGAGGAGGCTTACGTCAGCGGGGTGGGCGACGTCCTGTACGACGTGGAAAGGCGAGTCCTGGCCGGCCTCCTCGCCACCCGCAGAGGCCCCTCCACCGTGCGGGCGGACGACCTTGAGGGACGGCTTGCCGAGCTCGTCGAGGAAACCGCCCTGGACAGCGACGAGCTGCGCTTCCGCGCCATGCGCAGCTCACTCACCCGCAGGCTCCTCGACGATCCGGTGCTCTACTACGACGACCTGACCGACGCCGAAGTCGGCTACCTCACCCGGCAGCGAGGCTTCCTCACCGCCCGGATCACCGAGCTGACGGGCCTCGTCGCCGAAGTGCGGGCCGAGGGGATCGCCATGGTCGACCCCGACGACGACCTGACCGACCTCCGCATGCCGGAACAGGGCACCCACGGCCACATCACCCTGCTGCTCGCCGAGCATCTCGCCGCCGCCGAGGCGCCGGTCACCCCTGGCGAACTCGCCCTGCGCGTCCGCGACCTCGCCGCCGAGCACGGCGGCTTCTGGTCGAAGTCCGCCCGGGAGCCGGGCATGGAGACCGAGCTCGTCGAACAGGCCGTCGCCCGGCTCACCGCGCTCGGTCTGGTCTCCCGTACGCCGCACGCGGTCGTGGCCCGTCCCGCCCTCGCCCGGTACGCGGTCGGCGAGACCGTCATCCGTGAGCCCGGCTCAGCCTCCGTGCCCCCGCAGCGAAAGGCCACCTCGTGACCCGCCTCCCCACCCCGCGGCGATCCCGCTGGCAGCCCCTGCGCGTCGGGCTCGTCGACCTGTTCCACTACGACGTCGAGGAGTTCCACTTCCGGGACGGGCGCCTGCTGTTGCGCGGCAACAACGGCACTGGCAAGTCCAAGGTCCTCGCCCTGACGCTGCCGTTCCTGCTCGACGGCGACCTCAGCCCGCGCCGCGTCGAACCCGACGGCGACCCCGGCAAACGAATGGAGTGGAACCTGCTCCTTGGAGGCGAGCACCCGCACTCCGAACGGCTCGGCTATACGTGGATCGAGTTCGGCAGGCTCGACGACACGACCGGCGAGCAGCACTTCCGTACGCTGCTGTGCGGACTCAAGGCCGTCAGCGGGAGAGGTATCGCCCGCCACTGGTACGCCGTCACCCGCCAACGTGTCGACCACGGCTCCACCGAGCGCACGGAGGACACGTTCCGGCTGCTCGACGCCACGGGCACGGCCCTTTCCCGGGACCGGCTCGCCGAGGCGGTCGCCGGGCACGGCATGGTGTACGACCAGGCCAAGGCATACCGCCGCGCCGTCGACGAAGCACTGTTCGGCCTCGGAGACCAGCGGTACGCCGCCCTGGTCGACCTGCTCATCCAGCTGCGCCAGCCCCAACTGTCCAAGCGGCCCAACGAAGCCGCCCTCTCCCGCGCCCTCACCGAGGCTCTGCCGCCCATGGACCAGGCCGTCATCGCCGACGTGGCCGAGGCATTCCGCTCCCTGGACGAGGAGAAGGACGAGCTGGCCGCCGCCTCCGCCGCGGAACGGGCCGCCTCCGCCTTCCTGGAGCACTACCGGCGCTATGCCCGGATCGCCACCCGCCGCCGGGCACGGCTTCCGCGGGCTGAACACTCCCGCTACGAGCGCGTGCAACGGGATCTGGCCGATGCGCAGGAGCGGCGGAGTCGCGCCGAGGAGACGCGGGCGGCGGCCGAGGAGGAGATCGGGTCCCTGGCGGAATCCGCAGAACGCCTGCGGGCCCAGGAGGCGGCCCTGCGCGAGGCGCCCGAAATGCGTGACGCCCGGGAGCTGGAGCACGCCGCGCGGGCCGTGACGCGAACGGCGCAGGCGGCGGACCAGGCGCGCGGGGACCGGGAGCAGGCGACCGCTTTTTGCACCAAGGCGCTCGGCCGGCTCGGCGCAGCCGAGAACCGGCTCCGTGCCGCGCGGCTCAGGGTCCGGGAGACCTTCGACCAGGCACGGGAGCACGCCACCGCCGCGCACATCGGTCTGCCCATGGACGAGCGGCTGCCCGAGCCCGAACTGCGGCGCGTCACCGAGGACGCCGTGGGGCGCGCCGAACGCTCCCTCGCCCACGTCGAGGGCCTCCTCGCAGCAGCCGAACAGGCCGCCGCCGCGCACCGCCGGGCGTCGGGCCGTCTCGATGAGGCGGAGACCGACCTCGCCCTGGCCGCCGAGTCCCACGGTGAGGCGGAAGAGGGCGCGGCGCGGGCCGGACAGGCGCTCCTGGACGACGTACGCGAACGCGCCCGCACCTGGACGGAGCTGGCCTTCCCCGATGAGACCGGCCTCCTCGACGAACTCCAGGAATGGACCCGTCACCTCGACGGCCCCTACCCGGCACGCGTCTACGCGGGCAGGGCGCACGCCGTCCGCTCGGCGGACCTCGCCGACCAGGCGGCCGAAGCCGGCCGCCGGGCCTCTGAGCTGGCGGAGCGCGCGGACGAGGCGCGGCGGGAGCTCGCCGCACTGGAAGCCGGCGGCGGACGCGAGCCCGAGCCTCCCGCCACCCGCACCCCTGGCCTTCGCGAACAGCTTCCGGGCGCCCCGCTGTGGCGCATGGTCGACTTCCGTGACGACCTGCCCGAATCCGACCGCGCGGGGCTTGAAGCGGCGCTCGAAGCCTCCGGCCTCCTCGACGCCTGGGTGCTCCCCGACGGTTCCGCCCTCGCCGTGAACGGGCACGACGTCCTGCTCGCCCCGTCGAGCGGACCGGTCAGCGGCCCATCGCTGGCCGACGTGCTGCGCCCGGACGTGGACCACGGTGACGGACGAGCCGCGTCCCTGGGCGAAGCGACGGTGCTCGGTCTGCTCGCCGCCATCGGCCTGGGCAGCGGGGGAGGAGCCGGGACATGGGTGGCAGCGGACGGCCGCTTCCGTGTCGGCGCGCTCACCGGCACCTGGGCCAAGCCCGCCGCCGCGTACATCGGCGAAGGCGCGCGGGAGGTGGCGCGGAGGTCCCGCGTCGCCGCGCTCGGCATCGAACTCGCTTCTCTGCGCCAGGAATCGGAAGCTGTCGCGACGCGCTCCGAGGCGATCGCAGGCCGCCGTCGCACACTTGACACCGAACTCGCCTCCGTACCTGACGAGTCGCCGCTCACCCGGGCGCACGCGCTCGTGAGCGCCGCTGCCGACACCGTACGCAAGGCCCGCAGACGGCGTGAGGAGCGCGCCGCCGAGGTGACCGAGGCGGCCGGGCGAGCCGAGCGCGCCGCCACCGAACTCACCGAGGCCGCCACCGATCTGGGGTTGCCTGCCGACCGGGCCGGACTCACCGCCGTACGTCACGCCCTCGGTTCCCTGGCTGCCACGCTGGCCGCCCTGTGGCCCGCGGTGCGCGAACAAGCCGAGGCCGCACGCCAGGTGGACGACGAGCACGCCGAGGCGGCCGACGCGGAGCGGCGGGCCATCGACCTCGCCCAGCGGGCCGAGGACGCGGAACGTGAGGCGGCAGCGGCGGACGAGCGCCACCTGACCTTGCGCTCCACCGTCGGAGCGGCCGTCGCCGAACTCGAACGGCGCCTCGCCGAGACTGCCGCGGCACTGCGGATCTGCGAGGCCGGCGAGAAAACCGCCCAACGGCGTCACGCAGAGGCGGACCGGGAGGCCGGCCGTGCCGAGGGGCGGATCGAGCAGTTGGAGAAGGACCTCACGGAAGCCGTCGGCGCACGCGCGGAGGCCATCGACGGGCTCCAGCGCTTCACCGCCACCGGCCTGGTCGCGGTCGCGCTGCCCGAACTCGTGATCCCTGCCGCCGAGGACAGCCCCTGGGCCGCCACCCCGGCCATCACGCTCGCCCGCACCATCGAGACGGGCCTCTCGTCGGTCGACGACACGGATGCCGCCTGGGAACGCGTCCAGCGTCGGCTCAGCGAAGAACTCAAGTCCCTGCAGGACACCCTGTCCCGGCACGGGCACAGCGCCTCCGCCCGCATGGTCGAGGACGGCATGGTCGTCGACATCGTGTACCAGGGCCGCGACCGGGCCGTACCCGAACTCGCCGAAGCACTCGCCAAGGAGGTCGGCGAGCTGACCCGCATCCTGTCCGCGCACGAACGGGAGATCCTCGAAACCCACCTGATCACCGAGGTCGCAGGCACCCTCCAGGAACTCATCGGTGCGGCTGAGCGCCAGGTGCGGGACATGAACACCGAGCTGGAGGACCGCCCCACCTCCACCGGTATGAGACTCCGGCTGGTGTGGCGGCTCTCGCGCAAGGCCCCGCCCGGACTCGCCCCGGCCCGCGAGCGGCTGCGCCAGTCGGCCGACGCCTGGACCGCCGAGGACCGCACGGCGGTCGGCGAGTTCCTCCAGGCCCAGATCGCCCGCCAGCAGTCCGACGACGGCTCGGGCAGCTGGCTCGAACACCTCACCGCCGCGCTCGACTACCGCTCCTGGCACGAGTTCGGCGTCGAACGCCACCAGCACGGGCGCTGGGTCCCGGCCACCGGCCCCGCCTCCGGCGGCGAACGCGTCCTCGCCGTCTCCGTGCCACTGTTCGCCGCCGCCTCCTCGCACTACGCCAGCGCGGGCAGCCCGCACGCGCCCCGCCTGGTCACCCTGGACGAGGCGTTCGCGGGCGTGGACGACGACTCGCGGGCCAAGTGTCTCGGCCTGCTGAGCGCTTTCGACCTCGACGTGGTGATGACCAGCGAGCGGGAATGGGCCTGCTACCCACAGGTCCCCGGCATCGCCATCGCCCAGCTGTCCCGGATCGACGAGTTGGCAGCGGTCCTCGTCACCCGCTGGGAGTGGGACGGCACAAGACGACAGCGCCGCGACGACCCCGTGCGGCACCCGGCACCGGACGCGGCGGGCAGGCCGGAACGGGAGCCACAGTGGAGCTGACACACGATGGGCACGCGGCGCCCGGTGCCGTACCGGTGGCGGTCACTCGCGCCGCGGTCGACGACCCCCGACTGCGCCGCCTGTTGGGCGTGCCGGAACTCGAGTGGCTCGTGGAGCGAGTGCGCGGACGGCTCGTGGCCGGGCAACCCCTGACGGGTGCCGTCTCCCTGGCCACCCCCACTCCGGGGCAGCGATCCGCGGTCGAACGGCTGCTTGCCCGACCACCAGGTGGCGGCCGTTCCCTCACCGTACGGCTGGAAGCGGTCGACGCCGTGCTGCGCCGGTCGGGCATCAGTCCGGACGGCCTCGCCGCCGCCGTCACGGCGCTCACCGGCCCCGTCACCCCGCTCGCCCAGATCAGGGCCGAGGAGGAAGCCGCCTGGGATCGGGCGTACACACCTCTTGAGGCACTCGTACGGGACCAGCCCGAGCTCGCCGCCTGGGCCGCCAGGGTGCGGGCCGACGGCCTCGCCCGGCGCCTGGGCCGTACCCCTCACTCCGTGCGCGTCCTGCTCACGGGAGTCTGCGCCGCGCTTCGCGAACTTCCGGCCGACCCCGCCGTCTCGCTGGCCGCCTTCGCCGCCCGCGTCCTCGGCTCTGCCCACGCGCTGGACGACGGCACCCCGCAGGGCACCCTCACGCTGTCCGGGATCCGCGCCCTGACCGGGTTCACCGACGGCAGCGGCGCCGAATGGCGGCGGGACGCCTGGGCATCAGCAGGCCTGCTGAAGGACGAACTGTCCTCGACGGTCCTCACCCTGAACCTGCGAGGGACCCCCGCCCTCGACTGGATGGCCGACGAGGGCGAACCGACCGTCCTGACGCTTCGCCAGCTGATCCGACGGCCACCCTCCGCCGCCTCCCCTACGGTATGGATCTGCGAGAACCCGACCATCCTCGCCGCGGCGGCGGACGCCCTCGGCCCCGCCTGCCCGCCCCTGATCTGTCTCCAGGGCCAGCCCTCGGCCGCCGCACTCGCCCTGCTGCGCCACCTGCACGGCAACGGCCCGGACCTCCGATATCACGGCGACTTCGACTGGGGTGGGATTCGGATCGCAGGCGCCCTGCTGCGCCGCGTTCCGTGGCATCCCTGGCGCTACTGCGCCGCCGACTATCGCGCGGCCCTGACCGCGAGCGACCCGGAGCTCCCGCTCAGACCTCTCACCGGGGCCCGTACCCGAACCCCCTGGGATCCCGACCTCGCCGAGGCCCTCGCGGAAGCCGGCATCCGGGTCGAGGAGGAGCGAGAACTGGATCTCCTGCTGTCCGACCTGAGGGAACGGCCCTGAACCCGGTGTCCAGGCTGCGTTTCTGGATGAGGACGGCGGCGAGGCGGCGAGAGGTCGTCCCGGCTGTGGACGTGGGGGTCTGAAGTTCAGACATGGTCGTAGTTCTAGACTGGGTCGGAGATATAGCCATGGTCGCGCTAGAGTGGCCGAGGACCCGCTGAAGGACACCTACGGAGGCCGGGCTATGACACCCCGCAAGAAGCGGGCCACACTCGCCCGCACAACTCGCCGCCCCTATGTGGATGACGCCACCTGGTGCAGCGCCGACGACATCGCCGCCGGCGATGCCCTGACCGTCGGTCACCTGCTCACCGTCCTCCTGGACCGGTATGCCGTCGGCGTCGTCGACGTTCCCCTTCCGGAGGAGGACGTGCGCGCGGGTGGACGCAGCGGGCATCTCGCCGCCATCGGAGACGCCGCCTGGGCCCACGCCGACGAGCGCCGAGCGCGTGAGGGCATCCAGTCCATGAGCGTCCTTTGTGAACTGCTGCTGCGTGAGACCGTTGCCGGACGAGTCTCGGCCGGTCTCGACGCCGCGCCGCGCGCCCAGCAGCAGACCGAGCCGCGCGAGGAAGCCGCGGGCGCCGTTACCCCGTCCCTGCTCCACTCCGCCGCCTGAGACCTTACGGAGCCCGCCATGACCGAGCGTGCCGCAGAGCCCACTGGCCCTCGCATCCCCATGCCCGAGAAGACCCCGGCCGCGCTCCGCGTTGCCGTCGGACGCCTCGACCCGACTGTCCTCGCCACGTTTGATCAGCAGTGGGATGAAGCGATGCGCCAAGCCCGCGATGAGCACACCCTCACACCGCCCCGTGCCTTCGTCGAACACTGGTGGTCATGGGTCGGAGTCGCCCGCTACCCGCAACGCCTCGCCCGCTTCCGTGAGTGCGAGCGCATCGTCAGCGAGTCGGACGATCGCGCCGCGCGCCGCGCCGCTGCGAGTGAGCTGGCTTCGATCCTCGCCGAGGCTGTCGCCGCGTGAGTGACTGGACCTGGGAGTACGAACCCAACGCCGAGAACGTCGTCGGCGGCCTGGACAAGGCCCAGCGGCTGGAGGTCGAGGCGATCGCGCAGCGGATCGCCGATGCCGTGGGAGTCCGTCGCATCGGTAAGCCCTTCGACATCACCGACGCGGCATCCGGCGTCAGGACGTTCGCAGAGGGCGCCGTGATGGTCTGGTACCAGGAGGACTACCAGGAGCGCCTCACTGCCGACGCCGGTCCGCTAGGGTCGGTTGTCTTTGCGGAGGTTGGTGGACACGAACACCAGTAACACCGACCGTCGGGTCCGGTTGAGCTTCCTGGCGTGACTGCCATCCGATGAGCAACTCTGGCGGTCGGTCGAGGGCAGAGGAAGTTGAACGCTGTCCTACGCGTGCCGGAGGCCAGCGGCTTGGCCGAGCGGGCCGTCCGCATCGACACCAGGGACTCCTCCATCCCCCCGCCTGCCATCGGCCGCAGCATCGGCGTTCGCTCACTGTCCGCGTTCACCGGGCGATCCGCTGGTGTGGGCGAAGCGACCCCCGGTGTTATTCAATGAGGTGTGCGGTCAGGGATCTCGGGGCCCCGTCGCACGGGTCCGAGTACGGCCCCGGCACTGCGCCGGGGATTGCTGAGAGAGCCGCATGGACTCCACACCCTCTCCCTCGCCCTCTTCGGCGTTCGACATGGTCAGCAGCGCCCTGGGGCGCTACATCCCGCGCGGCGGAGCGGCAGCGGCCCCCGGTCCTGCCGACGCGCGGGGCGACCGCACCACCCGCCCTCGCGTACCCGACAGCCCGGCAGCCGGCCGTCAGGATCAGATTCTCGGGGCGGTCAACCTGGACAGAGATCTGAGAATCACCCGCTGCAATCTGGACGCCCCTGTATTCGCGGGTCTGGACGCCGTGGCCGGGAGTTCTTTCGTCGACTTCCTGCCCCCCGGGGACGTACCGACGGTCACACGGCGGTTGCGGCAGGTCCTGGAGACCGGTGAGGCGCACGTCGCCCGGATCCAGCGCCTGCGGCGCGGCGACGGGTCGGAGCTGGTGGTCTCGATGAGCATCCTGCCTGCCGCGCTGCCTCACGAGGGCCTGACCGTCTCCTTGATCGCCATGGCCAGGAGGCTGCACCTGTACGCGGCGGAGACCGCGATCGGTACCTCGCTGGACATCGGCGAGACCGCGCAGTCGCTGGCGCAGTCCCTGTTGGCTTGGGGAGACGTGGCCGCCGTCGACCTCGACTTCGCCGTGTGGACGGGCGAGGGAGTCACCGGGCAGGGGCGGGGGCGCATCCGGCTACGGCGGGCGGCTCTGGTGCCGGACCGGGCGTGGCCCGAGGGCTACGTGACTCCGGGCGACGATCTTCCCAGCGATGCGAGTCGCCTGCTGGCGCAGGCGGTCCTGCGGGACGACGCCCCGCAGGCCATCGTCATACCCGACCGGGAGGCGGTCGAGCGGGTACTCGGCAGTCCGCGAGTGATGCGGGCCCTGGTGCCCGGCGACCGGTCGGCGGGTGTGGCGTGCATACCGCTGGTCTTGGACGGCGCGCCGTCCGTCGTGCTGGGCGTGGTGGAGGTCTGGCGGCGGGCGGACCGTCCCTTCCGCGACAGCGAGCTGTTCGACCTGCAGGAACTGGTTGCCAGGACCGCCCATCACGTCGACCTGGCCCGTCAGCACCAGCGCGAGCACACTCAGGTGCTGGCGTTGCAGCGGCGGCTGCTTCCCCGGACCGGCGGCGACACCATTGAGATCGCCAGCGTCTACCAGCCCGCCACGCCCGACAGCGCGGGCGTCGGCGGCGACTGGGTGAACAGCTTTCCGCTGCCGGACGGCCGTACCGCACTGGTGGTCGGTGATGTCGTCGGGCACGGCCTGGGAGCTGCGGCAACCATGGGCCAACTGAGCATGGAGGCCCGCGCGCTGCTGTCGGCGGGGCTCGCGCCGGACGAGGTACTGGAGCACCTGGACAAGACCGTGACGATGCTGGACGACGCGGAGTCCGGGCTGGCGGCCGGCTACAGCGCCCTCGGGTCGACCTGCTGCATCGCCCTCTACGACCCGGTCAGCCACCATGTGGCGCTGTCCAGCGCCGGCCACCTTCCTCCGGTCCTGGTCTCCCCGGACGGGCACGCGGGCCCGCTCGCGGTCCGCCCTCACCCCGGCCTGGGCGCCGAGTTCGCGCTGCGGGAGCCGTTCGACGTGCACATGTTCGACGCACCCCCGGGATCCCTGCTCGCTCTCTTCACCGACGGCCTGGTGGAGGATCCGGCCGTGTCGATCGACGAGGGCATCGTCAGGCTGGCGGACGCCGTGTCCGGGGTGCACCCCTGGGACTCCTTGCAGCAGGCCGCACGGCACGTCGTCTCCGCGCTGGCACCCGTGCGCCAGCGCGACGATGTGACCCTGCTGCTCGCGCGGATGATCGGCTACCGCAAGGGGGACACCGCGACCTGGCGACTGCCCGCCCGCGACGACGCCCCCGCCCGTGCCCGCTCGCAGGTGTCCGCGCTGCTGCAAGAATGGCGCACCAGGGACGACACCCGGGACAACGTGCTGCTGCTGGTCAGCGAGCTGGTCACGAACGCGGTGCGCTTCGCCGCCGGTCCCATCACGGTACGGCTGATCAGGGCCGGTCACGGCCTGCTGTGCGAGGTGGGCGACACCGGCAACGGCAGGCCATGTCTGAGCCGGGGCAGCCTCCTCGACGACGGCGGCCGTGGCCTGCACATCGTGCACAGGCTCACCACCCGGTGGGGGGTCCGGTGGACGGACTCCGGCAAGGTGGTCTGGGCGGAAGTCGCGAGGTGACGCGGCTGCGGCGCGGGGCTCGGCCGGCGTATGGGGGAGTGCGGCGAAGGTACGGTCGGCGTGCGTCAGTCGGCCCCACCGACCTTACGGGCGGTGCCCTCGGCGGTACCGGTGTCGTGACCGGTGATGGGGGCGGCCCGTTTGCTGGTACATGGCGTGGGATCGCACTACAGCCACTCGCCTTCCAGGGCGGTGGCGGTGAGACCCGGTGCCGCCGCGTACAGGACGGCGCGATTGCCTGACTTCTGCCCCGCGTCGTGTGCCCGCCGCATGATGTCGAACACGGCGGCGCCTCCGCGGTTGCCGCCGGTGTAGCTGTCCCGGCTGTAGTCCAGCAGCCCCGACGGCCACGCGTCGGGCATCGTCTGCTCCATGTACTCCAGCACCCGGGTCCCGCCGGGGTGCGCGAGCAGCACGTCGGGGTGCCAGGAGTCGGGGTTGTCCTGGTAACGGACGTGCAGCCACTCCCACATCGCGGTGACCGTCTCCTGAACGGCGCGCGGCCCGCGCCGGTCCATCACGAAGTGGGTGCCGTCCGACCGCGTATCCAGGCGGTGCAGATTTTGGGTGCCGGGCAGGGTGTGGTGCCAGGCGGCGTCCAGCCGCAGCACCGACTCGGACCTCGGGCGGCCCGTGACCACCATGGCGACCGCGGTGTCTGCAAACAGCAACCGTACGATCAGGGACTCGAGAGTGTCGTCCGCAGGCTGGTAGGTCGTGCTCAGCGCCTCCGCGATCACGACCAGGACCACCCGGTCGGGGTCCGCGGCCACCAGATCCGCCGCCAGCGCCAGGGAGCGGGTTCCCGCGATACAGGCCCACTGCGTCGCCGGCTGCAGCATCACGTCGTTGCGCAGCGGAAGTCTGTTGGCCAGGGCGATGTCCAGACCCGGCAGCGCCGGGGTGGTGGAGTGACTGGTGATCAGGCAGTCGATGTCTGCGGCGTCCAGCCCGGCGATCTGCAGGGCCCCCCGCGCCGCACGCTCCCCGTAGGACTGCACGGCCTCCCAGGCCGGCGCGGTGCGCTCCTGGACGGTCTGTGGTGCGGGTATCGTCTCGAGCGCGGCGATCACGCGGTCCACGTCCTGCTGGGTGAACCCGTCGAGTGCCAACGCCTCTTGGGCCGCCCCGATGCCGACAGCCCGCAGGCTGCCGCCGTTGCCAGGCGCGACGGCGGCCTCCAGCGGCAGCATCCACCCGCGGGTCTCAATGCCCGTGCTGGCCGCGATGCTGTCGATCCGCGGCGCCCACGCCGCGTGCGGATGCCGCCCGCGCACCTCCGCAACGATCTGACTGGTCTCCACGTCGTGCTCGCCGTGTATCACGGCAGGAGGACAGAGGTAAGCGGCCATAATGGGGCACCTTTCCATGGGAACACGAAGGAATGTCACGAGTGCTGTGTCATGGGTCACTTTGGAATTTCGCGCCCAAGACGTTGCCGATGGACTCCACTTCGGGAGTCGGTAACCGTTTCGAGCATGGACGATAAATGGATATTTCCGCTGTGATGCAGACAACTTAGCTGGCCCTTGAAATGCGTGACACGGCACACACCGCTGAAACAGGGGGCGCTCAGAGCGGTTCCGCAAGCCCTACTTGACTTACCGTCAACCGGGACGGCTACCTGGTCACTGCCGCCGGAGCGGGGCGGCCACCCTGGCGGCACGGGCCACTCGCCACAGAGACGCTCCGCGACCGGGAAGAGGTGCGCCGCGATCGGCAGGCTCTCCGACGCGATGGGCGACAGCGGATGGCGTCCCGCCGAGTGGTGCAGTCACTGAGTTCACCGTGGCTACTGATCGGGTGACGATGCAGGGTCCTCAACGGTACGAGGCTCCCGTGCCGTTGAGGGAGGTGTTCGACGTCTCAAGCCATTGACAGGAACCTCGTTGGTGTTCTGCGCCCGGCCTGCTGCGTACGCTGTGCCAAGCAGATCCCGACTACGTCCTGCTGGACGGCACCCTGGCGGAGTGCGATCGGGGTTGGCGACAGCCGGGCTGACTACTCCCACAAGCACCGCCAGCACGGGGTGAACGTGCAGGTCGTGACCGCCCGTCGGGGCGGCTGCTGTGGATCTCGCCCACGTTGCCCGGCCGCCCCCACGGCCTGAGCGCAGCCCGCACCCACCAGATCATCCGGATCTGCGAGCGCCGGGGCGTCCAGGAGCTCCGAGACCGCGCCTACATGGGAGCCGGCCCGTGGGTGACGACATCCCTCAGACGCCCGCCGGGCCGCGGCCTCACACCAACCAGCACCGTGCCGAACGGCCGGTCGACAGCGCCGAACTGCGCCCGCACGCGGCGGAGGTCCTGCGGACAGTCGCCCGCCGCATCCTGGCCTGGGCGGCGAGGTCGGCGATCGGGCACCAGGACAGCGGTACCTAGTCCTTGAGCGCGCGGTCTTCCTTTCCAGGAAGACCGCTACGCCGGAGCGTCGTCAAGGGCTTCGTCGGCTGTGGCTCGTCCTTGTCCCGTGCGGAGGAACTCTCGGGCCCCGCGCAGCCTGGTGGTGAGCCGGTGCTGTGTGGCCGTGCTGTCGAGGCGTACGTCGAGGGCCCCTGGGAAGCGGCTGTCTGCGCGTCGCCCTGTGGGCAGCCTGGAGGAGTCAATGCCGTCTCGCCGGGCGATGAGGACGCCGAGTTCGTGGCGGCTGACGGCGTCGGGGCCGGACAGGTGGAAGACACCAGCCGCGTCGGACAGCGCGAGTTCCCACAGGGCGGCTGCGAGGTCGGCGACGTGCACCGGGCAGCGAATGTCGTCCGTGAACAGGGCCCCTTCCCTCGTACCAGCGGCCAGTTCGTGCACCACGTTTTCGTAGGAGGATCCGCCGTCGCCGATGATCAGGGAAGTGCGGGCGACGACCGCGGTGGGGTGGAGGAGGCGCGTGGCGGTCTCGGCTGCGGCCTTCGCGGCCCCATAGGGGGTCACGGGATCGGGGAGGGCCGTTTCGTCGTAGCCCGGGTGGGCCCCGGAGAACACGGCGTCGCTGGAGACGTGCACCAGGCGGATGCCTCGTCTCGCCGTGATCGCGGCGAGACGGACGGGGCCGTCGGCCGTGGTCGCCCAGTCTGCCCCGCCGCTGGAGGCGTTGATCACCAGTTCCGGCGCCACCGTCCCGATGACCATTTCGAGACTGGACGGATCGCGTACGTCCAGGTGATGCCATGGGACGTTGAGGGCTTCGCCGGGGCGGGAGTTGAACGTCGCGGCCGTAGCGCCCGAATCTGCCTGGCGTACCAGCTCGGCCCCGAGGAACCCGCTCGCTCCGATGATCAGCACGGTCATGCCGATTTACGGTAGTGGGGCTTCACCCCGCGCCGCCGTGGAACGGGTGAAGCCCGCTCACCACGTCGGCGTGGACGGTGCCGGTGGCCGAAGGACGGAGAGCAGACCGGCTTCACCGTTGTAGTTCGGGCCTATGCCAG
The DNA here is from genome assembly GCF_055566095.1 of Streptomyces sp. NPDC027962. Lineage (NCBI taxonomy): Bacteria > Bacillati > Actinomycetota > Actinomycetes > Kitasatosporales > Streptomycetaceae > Streptomyces > Streptomyces sp. NPDC027962. The sequence goes on along the minus strand of NZ_JBVHTA010000017.1, from coordinate 77,050 downwards.
GACGGGGAGTGTTGTAAGTCCGCGGACGAGGCGGGTGCGACGCCAGCCCAGTCGATCAACCGGTACGGCAAGGCGGATCCCGGGAAATCGGGTCAGCACCGCTCGCAACGCGATCTCCAGCTCGGCTTTGGCCAGGGGCGCGCCGACGCAGCGGTGGATGCCGTGGCCGAAGGCGAGGTGAGCAGATGCGTCCCGGGCCAGGTCGAGCTGGTCCGGCGCCGGGAACCGCGCCGGGTCTCGGTTGGCTGCCCCGAGGGCGACCAGGACAGGGACGTCGGCCGGGATATTGGAGTCGCCGAGCGTGACGGCTTCCGTGGCGAAGCGGAAGGTGGCCGTACTCACCGCAGAGTCGAAGCGGAGCAGCTCGTCCAGCGCGGCAGGGACCTCATTCGGATCCGTCCGAAGGCGGTCCAGCTCGGTCGGGTGCTGGAGCAGCGTCAGGATGGCGTTGCCGAGAGCGTTGGTGGTGGTCTCGTGTCCGGCCACGAGCAGCAGCACGGCCAGGGAGACCAGCTCCTCCTCGTTCAGGTGGTTGTCTCCGTCGCGAGCCGCGATGAGTCGGTCGAGGAGAGAGCTGCCAGGGTGCAGGCGCTTGGAGGCGATGAGGCCCGTCATGTAGTCGGCCATCGCGTGGGAGGCCGTGTCGATGACGTCGGGCTCTCCTGCCGCGAACAGCTCTGCGGACCAGCGTTGGACATCGGATCGGTCGGCTTGGGGAACTCCGAGAAGCTCGCAGATCACAACGACCGGCAGCGGCACCGCCAGACCGGCCACGAAGTCGAATGGTTCGCCGGCGGGCCACTGGTCCAGCAGGTTGTCGGTGACCTGGGCGATGAACGGGCGCAGCTCCGCGACGGCCCCGGTGGTGAATGCCTTGGTCGCCAGCTTGCGCAGCCGGGTGTGCTGGGGCGGGTCGCTGGCCAGCATGGTGTGGGCGACTGCGGGGTGCAGGCGCCTCCGTGACTCCTTGCCCGCGAAGAAGGCGGCTGTGTTTTTCGAGAGCCGGGAGTCGCCGAGGGCTTCCCTGGCCTCCGCGTATCCGGTGACCAGGTAGCTGGTATGGCCTCCGGAACCGGCAGATACGGGTTGCACCGGGCACGTGGACCGCATGGCCGCGTATGCCGGATAGGGGTCCCGGAGGAAGCGGGGGTTCTTGGTCGGGTCGATCATGGCCTCAGGCTCCAACGGGTTCCGGCTGGCCGTCGTCGGCGACACGCCCCAGGCTCCTGGCGCACCATGTGGATGCCGAGGGGCTCATGCCCCCGCCACCAGCATCCCGCCCATCGTGATCATCGTGGCCGCGACCAGGCCGTCCAGGCAGCGCCACGCGGCGGGGCGCGCCAGTAGGCCGCTGACGAGTCGGGCTCCGTAGCCGAGCGAGGTGAACCAGGTCAGGCTGGCCAGTATCGCGCCGAGGCCGAAGGTCCAGCGCTGCGAGCCGTGGTCGGAAGCGACGGAGCCGAGCAGAAGCACCGTGTCCAGGTAGACGTGGGGGTTGAGCCAGGTCATCGCAAGACAGGTCAGGACGGCCCGTCGGGCGGAGCCGGCCTCGGGGCCTTGTGCGGTGAGGCCGCCGTCCGGGACGGGCCGCAGCATCCGGCGGGCGGCCAGGATGCCGTAGCAGACGAGGAAGGCGCCACCGGCCAGCCCGACCGCGGTCAGGGCGGCCGGCCATGCGGTGACCACGGCGCCCACGCCCGCCACGCCGAGAGCGATGAGGGCCGCGTCGGACACGGCGCAGACGGCGACCACCGCGAGGACGGCGTGGCGCCGCGCCCCCTGGCGCAGGACGAAGGCGTTCTGCGCGCCGATGGCGACGATGAGGGAGAGTCCGGTGCCGAATCCGGCGAGCGCCGCGCTGATGATGCCGTGGGTCATGCGCTCGACGTTATGGATCACCGCGCCATCAGTACAGCTAAAGTTTCTCACGTACCATTAGCGTTCGTGATGGACGAGCTTCCCCTGGACCAGGTACGCACGCTGCTCGCGGTGGTCGACGAAGGCACCTTCGACGCGGCCGCCGCGGCCCTGCACGTGACGCCGTCGGCGGTCAGCCAGCGGGTCAAGGCCCTGGAGCAGCGCATCGGCCGGGTGCTGCTGATGCGTACGAAGCCGGTGCGGGCGACGGAGTCCGGGCAGGTCGTGGTCCGCTTCGCGCGTCAGCTGGCCCGTCTGGAACGGGACACGCGAGCGGATCTGGGGATCGCCGACGGGCGGGGTCCGGCTCGGCTGCCCATCGCGGTCAACGCGGACTCCCTGGCCACGTGGTTCCTGCCGGCGCTGACCCGGGTGCCGCAGGACCCGCCGGTCTGTTTCGAGCTCCACCGCGAGGACGAGGCGCACACCACGGCGCTCCTGCGCGAGGGCCAGGTCATGGCGGCGGTCACCTCGTCGCCCGACCCGGTGGCGGGCTGCACCGTGCGCCGCCTGGGGCTGTTCCGGTATCTGCCGGTGGCCGCCCCCGGCTTCGCGGCCCGGCACCTGGACGGGGCGCCGGAGCGCGACCTGTGTGAGGCTCCGGTCATCGTCTTCGACCGCCGCGACGAGCTTCAGGACGCCTTCGTGCGGTCACTCTCGGGCGACGGGAGGGGCGCGAGCCGGATACGCCATCACGTGCCGACGTCGGAAGGGTTCTGCGACGCGGTGACCGCCGGGCTCGGCTGGGGAATGGTGCCCGAACCGCAGGCGGAACCGCTGCTGCGCTCGGGCGCGCTGATCGCGGTCGCGCCCGGCCGGCTCATGGACGTTCCGCTTTTCTGGCAGCAGTGGAAGCTGGACTCACCTGCGCTGGCGGCTGTTGCGGACGTTGTCGCCTCGGCGGCGGCCGAGGCGCTGCGTGCCCCGGCGTGAACCGGGGTCCGGGGCCGTCCCGGGTGTGTCGACAGGGCGGCCGGGACGGGGTGCAGGGCAGCCCCTGGGCCTGGGGCTGCCCTGACGGAGTGGGCCGACACCGACAGGGAGTCGGCCGACACCGGCACGGAATCAGGCGGACGAGTTGGGCGGACCACCGGCACGGAGTTGGGTGGACACCGGCAGGGACCGCCCGGACCGCCAGGTGAGGCTGGACTTCCCGTCTGATCTCCAACCGTACGAGGGCTCAGTCCTCGTCGACGTGCTCACCCAGGATCTCGCCGCTCGTGGCGTCGATGTCGTAGGTGGTCCTGCTCCAGTCCTGCTCGGTGACGACATCGACCGACCAGACGACCTGGCCGGAGTCGTTGTCGTCCAGCTGCACGGTCGTGACGACGCCCTGCTTCTTGTCCGTCGCGGCCTTGACCGCCTGCTGCGCCGTCCACTTGGCCTGGCCGAGGAGGTCGGCGACTTCGCGCTTCTCGTCGGCGTCCTGGTCGGGATCTACCTGGGACTGCATCACGTTGCCCGTGACCGCGTCCATGAGGACGGTGTGTTCGGTGCCGTCCTGGGTGGCGACCTTGGCCTCCCATTCGGGGCCGCCGGGGCTCGGCGCGGGACTGGCGGTGCTACCGCCCTCGTGGCGCTGCAGTTCGAGCTCGACCAGCTTCGAGCCGGAGACCTCGCCCACAGCGGTGGTGGCTGCCTTGTCCCAGGTGACCTTGGTCGCCGGGATCAGGGCCTGGCGCTCCGCCCGGTCGTCGGTGAGGCGCGACGCCGTGCCGGTGGGGCTTGCGGTCGAGGTGTACGTCGGGGTCGCGGTCGGGCTCTGGCCCGCCGCGTTGACCTTTGTTCCCTTGTCACTTCCGCAGGCCGTCAGCAACAGAGCCGCGCTGACGACGGTGCACGCGGTCAGCGCGGCTCGGAGCCGGACGTTGTGAGTGTGAACATTCATGTCGCCACGCGTAACCACGGGGCCGACCGGCGTCACGGTCTGCCCGGAAGATCACTCGATCGAGCCGCGCGCAGCGCGCCGGGTCACCAGTAGTGCTTACGGCCACCCACGGCGTGACCCAGGGCTCCCGCCACCCAAAGGATCACTCCGACGGCGATCAGCACGATTCCGATGGTCCAGAGGATGCCGATTCCTGCCACCGCACCTATGACGAGCAGGATGAGTCCAAGAACGATCATGTCGGCCTCCAGAGAGGGGTGCTTCTACAAGCCGGTTGCCCGCTTGTCACCAGGGCAAACTCTCGGGGGCTCAGGCGGGGTTGTCATGATCCAGTGCCGGGGTCGGGGCGCACCGGAGCCGTCATCCCGGCCCGCGCGGCCTCGAGCTGGGCCGAGAACGCCGTACCGGGGAACAGGGCGACGCCCGTGAGGTTCGCCCGGAGCAGCAGCGCGACAAAGGCCGTCAGCGGGCCGTACACGGCGCCGAACGATCCGCTGCGCTCCACGTAGAGGGACGGCAGCGCGTTCTCGATCGGCCCGGAGCTCGCACCCGGCGCGATCCGGGTCAGTGTGTGCTCGACGGGCCGGCCGGCACCCTCGGTGTGGAGAGTGGTGGCCACACCGAGAAGCGTGATGGTGGAGGGGGCCATCGTGAGTGCGAATGCTTGTTCGCCCCGTCTCGTGTCGGCACCTCGTCGGCGCACGCCCGCGTCCGCACTCGGGTCCGTGCACCGACCTGCGTCCAGTATCGTTGCCGTACGGCAAATGTTGTGCCGGGTTACTGGACTCGCCGGTGGCCCGCGCCGTCGTACTGTGCCATCAAGGGACGTGGGCCCGGCACGCCGGGCCTCGTGATGCCGACGAGACCCGGCACACCGAGCCCCGTGGATGCTGAAAGAAACAGGGAGACGTGGACGAATTCGCCGCTGTCGAGCGGGCTCTGCGCAGCGCAGCGCCGCACACTCTGCTGAGCGTGGTGACCGCAGCGCTCACGGAGCAGTACGGCGCCGAGCGGGTCGAACTCCGGTTGGCGGACTACGGAATGCACTCGTTGCAGGCTGTGGAGAACGTGCCCGGCACGACCGAGCCGGTGCTGATCGACGGCAGTCCGCAGGGTCGTGCCTTCGGCGCCCAGGAGCCCTTTGTGACGACCGGCGCCGGCACGGTCGAAGTGCATCTGCCCGTCACCATCCGCGGCGACCGCATGGGCGTGCTGTCCGTGCTCCTGCCCGAGGACCGCTGTGCGCCGACGCTCCTGGCGGAGATGCAGCACATCTGCGAGGCGCTCGGCCACGAAATCCTGGTCGCCGAGCGCGACACGGACCTCTATGTGCTGGCACGCCGAGCCGCCCGGCTGACGCTCGCGGCGGAGATGCAGTGGCAACTGCTGCCCGGGCGCTCCTGCGCACGCCGGGAGTTCGCCCTCGGCGCGCACCTCGAGCCCGCCTACGCGATCTTCGGCGACAACTACGACTGGTCGGCCTCCGCCGACCATCTGACGCTGACCGTCACCAACGGCATGGGGGAGGGGATCGAGGCGGCGCTGCTGACGAACCTCGCTGTCAACGCGCTGCGCAACGCCCGTCGCGCCGGTCTCGATCTCGCCGGTCAGGCCGAGCTTGCGGGCCAGGCCGTGTACGCCCAGTACCACGGAAGCGCATACGTCTCGGTCCTGCTGCTGCGCTTCGACCTCGGCGCCGGCGAGGTGGAGGCCGTGGACGCCGGCTCACCACGCATGTGGCGGCTGCGTGAGCGCACGGTGGACTCCGTTGCCTTCGACGCCCAGCTGCCGTTGGGGATGTTCGAGGACACGGTCTACGCCCCCGAGCGCTTCACGGTGCTGCCCGGTGACCGCCTGCTGTTCGGGAGCGACGGCGTGTACGAAGCGTCGTCCCCGTCGGGGGAGGCATACGGGCAGAGGGCGCTGGCGCGCTCGCTCCTGGCTACGAGGCTGCTGCCGCCGACCCAGGTGCCGGGCGCCGTGCTGCGCGAACTCGCCCGGTATCACGGCGAAACCCCGCTGGACGACGACGCGCTGGTCGTCTGCCTCGACTGGTACGGGCGCGAGGACGATGACGATGTGGACGGCGGTGCGCCGAGCGTGCAAGCACGCTGACGGGAGGTGGCCGGTGGGTGTCGCGGTCCGTCCGTTTCAGGCGGAGCGCGACGAACTGGGCGGTGGCCCGTGCTCCTGGACCGGGTCCGCCGCCCGGATGGCGTCACGGAAGTCGTTCAGGCCTTTGAGCAGCGCTTCGCGCGCCGTGGGTGTCATGTCGCCGATCGGCGCCAGGAGCATCTCCTCGCGCCGCGACCGCAGCTCGGCCAGGTGGGACTTGCCGCGCCCGGTCAGACGCAGGGTCAGTTCGCGCCGGCTCACCGGGCTGGGGGTGCGCTCGACGAAACCCAGTGCCTCGAGGCGGTCGCAGAGGCGGCTGACGGACGGCGGGGCGGCCCCCAGCAGATGGCCGAGCCCGCGGAGATTGATTCCCTCGTCGCGCTCCAGGCTGTACATCACGCGCAGCTGGGACACGGACACGGTCGACGGGGCTGCGACGTCCCGGCCGCGCTCCCACAGGGCCTCGAGGAGTTCCACGACCTGGCAGGCGGCCCGCGCGGCTTCGGCCGACCACTGCGGACGGGGGGCGGGACTCGTCGTCATACCTGCACACTCCGCATCGGATCCGGATCGCAACCGTATGTCCCTTGCATGTACCCACCCGGGGTGAGCGTATCTGCGCAGTGGGGGCTTCCCTCGAGGTGGCTGCCGGTGGGCGCCGCGAGGTTCCGCCGGGGGTCCCCTTCCCGACTTGACCAATTCTTGCGTTAGGGCAACTGTTGTGAGGGAAGAAGGGTTCGGGACGGTGGGCCGAGGCACGGTGTGCCGACAAGAGGGAGGCGTCATGGCCACGGTGACAGCAGCGACAACGGAGCAGCCGCAGTACCTGGATGAGAACTCTGCTTCCGACCGCCCGGGCGGCGAGTGGCTGCCGCGCGTCGACGACGCCTCGGCGATGGCCACCGCGGACGCCCGGTCGCTCTCGAAGGTGTTCTTCGACAGGCTGCGGCGGCTCGAGGAAGGCACGCCGGAGTACCAGTACGCACGCAACACCTTGATCGAGATGAACGTCTCGCTGGTCAAGTACGTCGCGCGCCGCTTCCGGAACCGCGCGGAGCCCGACGAGGACGTCATCCAGGTGGGCACGATCGGCCTCATCAAGGCCATCGACCGGTTCGACCTCAGCCGCGAGGTCGAGTTCACGAGCTTCGCCGTCCCGTACATCCTCGGCGAGATCAAGCGGTCCTTCCGGGACACGAGCTGGGCCGTGCACGTGCCGCGGCGGCTCCAGGAGCTGCGGCTGGAGCTGGTGCGGGCGTCCAGCGAGCTGTCCGGCACACTGCACCGCTCCCCCACGGCAGCGGAGCTGGCCGACCACCTGGGGCTGCCCGTCGAGGAGGTCTCCGAAGGCCTGGTCGCCATGAACGGCTATGTGGCCGGCTCCTTCGAAGTGCCCAACACCGAGGGCGGTGACAACGGCGAGGGCTCCATCGCAGACCGCTTCGGTGACGTCGACCCGGCTCTCGATCTCGTCGAGGATCTGCAGGCGCTCAAGCCCCTGCTCGAAGAACTCGACGACCGGGACCGTCTCATCCTGCAGCTCCGCTTCGGCGACGAGCTGAAGCAGTCGGAGATCGGAGCGAGGCTGGGCATCTCCCAGATGCAGGTCTCACGGCTGCTCAGCCGCACACTCGCCAAGCTGCGAGAGGACATGCTGACCTAGGATTTCCGTCGGACGGGCTGGGCAGGGGGAGCAGGCCCTGACCCCGGGAAGCCGGATCAGGCCGAGCGGGCGTCCTTGGCCGAGGAGTTGCGGTGTGCAGCGGCGGGTCCCGCGTCGCCCAGTGCGTCCTGGAAGCTTGTGAGCCCCTTCAGCAGGGCGTTGCGCCCCGACGGCGGCATGCCGGCGATCACGGTCAGGAGAGCCTCCTGCCGCTTGGCCCTCAGGTCGCGCAGGTACGCCTTGCCACGAGGGGTCAGATGCAGTTCCAGCTCCCGTCGGCTGACCGGACTCGGCAGCCGCTGGACGAACCCGAGAGCCTCCAAGCGGTCGCACAGGCGGCTGACCGACGGCGGAGTCGATCCGAGCAGCTCGCCCAGCGTGCGGAGGTTGATCCCCTCCTCGCGGTCCAGGCTGTACAGCACGCGGAGCTGCGACGCCGACACGGGAGTCGGGGACACCATGTCCCTGCCGCGTTCCCACAGCACTTCGAGGAGCTCGATGAGCTCTCGGGCAGCACGAGCGGTCTCCTGCTGCCGGCCACGGGGAGCAGCGGGTTTCGCGTCCATAGGGGGTGACACTCCGAATCAGACGTTCTCGGCCGGTCGCCGCACAACACCCTATCTTTCCACCGAAGAGGTCCCCGCGGTGCCTTGCGCACCGGCTCGCCAGGATTCGAGGCTGCCGCGGGGGCTCTTGGGCAGGCTCGCCCCCTGATCGTGCTGTCGAACGCCGCCGGCGCCGACCGGGCTCGGCGCTTGGTTACGGATTCCATGCATGGTGTCACTCCGGGAAACCGGGGAAAACGGGGAAGCCGAGTGGACGCAGGGACGCGTCGCGGAGTCGGCACCGAGAAGGAGGCACCCGTGATGATCGTTGGTTCGGCGGAAGCGGATATCGGCGATGCACGTCACGCCACTTCGGACATGTGGGCCGAGCATGCCCGCACGCTGATGTGGACGACGTGGTCCTGGTGGTTTCCGAGTTGGTGACCAATGCGGTCAGGCACACCGCCGGCTGGTGGCGATCGAGCGTCCAGGTGCACCGGAACCGGCTGGTCGTCGACATCGACGACGCCGACCGGGCCCACCCCCTGGACCGGCCGGCCGGCTTGGCTGCCACCGGAGGTCGGGGCCGGCACATCGTTCAGCGGCTGGCCGGCGATGTCGAGGTGCTGGAGCGGTCGAGCAGCAAGACCGTGCGTGCCGGCTGGCCCTGCGGCTCAGCCGCAGCCCCGCACTGCGCCTGACGCGCCCCGGCCGCGTCTCCGCCAGGCCCGGCGCGGCCGCGTTCGCGGGGACGGCGACTCCGCCGGGCAGGCAGGGCAGTTCCCGGACCCGGCGAATGGCGCTGCCCGAGGGCCCACGTGCAGATGGGACCCGAAGGTCTCGTGTGCACCCCGGACCCGACTGCCTCACGTGTATACACGGAACACACACAATTCCTGTGCGCTTCTTCCTCTGTTGGCCGGGGCCGACGCGAATCACCCGATGGGACAAGCCTGTTCGGGGCGTCGGTAGTTTGAGCCCGGTTCCATCGGTGAGTCGAAAAGGACACCCGTGGAGCACCGGGCGTGAGACCGCACAATTCAGCAGAAAGGATGGATGACCGCACTATGAGGAACTGGCGAAATGACGCGGCCTGCCGCGACGAGGACCCGGAGCTGTTCTTTCCCATCGGCACCACGGGGCCGGCGCTGATGCAGGCCAAGGAGGCGAAAGCCGTATGCCGGCGGTGCCCTGTGGCCGAGAAGTGCCTCGAGTGGGCGATGGAAGTCGGCCAGGACTCCGGGGTATGGGGCGGGCTGGACGAGACCGAGCGCCGCGCGCTCAAGCGCCGCGCATCCCGCCGGCGCGCCAAGGCTGCCGAAAGCTGACGTTTCCTCCGCGAGCCGCGCCGGGGTACTCTGCCTCGTAATTTGTCGTATGACAACGGTCATGCCGACGTGCCGAGGCGTTGAGGATTGGTCATGGCTGATACGACGGTCGAGAACTCGCGTCCGGTACCGCGGTCACGTACGCGTGCCGGGGGCAAGGTGGGAGAGCCGGAGCTGCGACAGCTGCTGGCCGGGCTCACCGCCGTACGCGACGGCGACTTCGGCACCCGGCTGCCGGACGAGGCGGACGGCCTGCTGGGCGAGATCGCGGGTGTGTTCAACGGCATGGTGGACCAGCTGTCGCTGTTCACCTCCGAAGTGACCCGGGTCGCCCGCGAAGTCGGCACCGAGGGAACCCTGGGCGGTCAGGCGGAGGTCCCCGGGGTCCTCGGCACCTGGGCCGACCTGACCGATTCGGTCAACGCGATGGCGGGCAACCTCACCACCCAGGTCCGTGACATCGCCCACGTCGCCACGGCCGTCGCCGGGGGTGATCTGTCGCAGAAGATCGACGTGGACGCGCAGGGCGAGATCCTGGAGCTGAAGAACACCATCAACACGATGGTGGATCAGTTGTCGTCGTTCGCCGACGAAGTGACCCGCATGGCGCGGGACGTCGGCACCGAGGGGATCCTCGGCGGCCAGGCCGACGTCAAGGGAGTCTCCGGCACCTGGCGTGACCTGACCGACTCCGTGAACTCCATGGCGGGCAACCTCACGGCCCAGGTGCGTTCCATCGCCCATGTGGCCACGGCCGTCGCCGGGGGTGATCTGTCGCAGAAGATCGACGTGGACGCGCAGGGCGAGATCCTGGAGCTGAAGAACACCATCAACACGATGGTG
>NZ_JBVHTA010000017.1:0-66655 GCF_055566095.1 Streptomyces sp. NPDC027962 | reverse complement strand
GGTGGATCAGTTGTCGTCGTTCGCCGACGAGGTCACCCGCGTCGCCCGCGAGGTCGGCACCGAGGGCAACCTCGGCGGCCAGGCGACCGCCCGGGGCGCCTCCGGTACGTGGAAGGACCTCACGGACAACGTCAACGTGATGGCGTCGAACCTGACCGGCCAGGTGCGCTCCATCGCCGACGTCGCCAACGCCGTGGCGCGCGGTGACCTTTCGCGGAAGATCACGGTCGAGGCCAAGGGCGAGGTCGCCGCGCTCGCCGACGTCATCAACACCATGGTCGACACCCTGTCCGCCTTCGCCGACGAGGTGACCCGCGTCGCCCGCGAGGTGGGCACCGAGGGACGTCTCGGCGGCCAGGCCCGTGTGCCCAACGTCGCCGGCACCTGGAAGGACCTCACCGACAACGTCAACTCCATGGCGAACAACCTGACCGGCCAGGTCCGCAACATCGCCCTGGTCACGACCGCCGTCGCCAACGGAGACCTGTCCAAGAAGATCGATGTCGACGCGCGCGGGGAGATCCTGGAGCTGAAGACGACCATCAACACCATGGTCGATCAGCTCTCCTCCTTCGCGGCCGAGGTGACCCGCGTCGCCCGCGAGGTGGGCAGCGAGGGACGTCTCGGCGGGCAGGCCGAGGTCGAGGGCGTCTCCGGCACCTGGAAGCGCCTCACCGAGAACGTCAACGAACTGGCCGGCAACCTCACCCGCCAGGTGCGGGCCATCGCCGAGGTCGCCAGCGCCGTCGCGGAGGGCGATCTGACCCGGTCGATCACCGTCGATGCCTCCGGCGAGGTCGCCGAACTGAAGGACAACATCAACTCCATGGTCGAGTCCTTGCGCGAGACGACGCGGGCCAACCAGGAGCAGGACTGGCTGAAGTCCAGCCTCGCCCGGATCTCCGAACTCATGCAGGGCCACCGGGACCTGGCCGTGGTCGCCGAGCTCGTCATGGACGAACTCACCCCCCTTGTCGCCGCGCAGTACGGCGCGTTCTACCTCGCGGAGGAAGCGCCCACAGGCACCGAGCTGAGGCTCGTCGGCTCCTACGGGCGCCCGGCGGACGACGCCGGCCACGACCGGTTCAGGCTGGGCGAGTCCCTGGTCGGCCAGGCGGCCCGCAGCAGGCGCGTGATCGCCGCCGACCAGGTGCCCGCCGATTACGTCCGGATCTCCTCCGGGCTCGGCAGCACCACGCCCGGCAGCCTGATCGTGCTGCCGATCTGCGTCGACGAGCAGGTCCTCGGCGTCATCGAGCTGGCCTCCTTCACCGCGTTCACCCCCGTCCACCGGGACTTCCTCGAGCAGCTGATGGAAACGGTGGGCGTCAACGTCAACACCATCGTCGCCAACGCCCGCACCGACGAACTGCTCGACGAATCGCAGCGGCTCGCCGGCGAACTCCAGTCGCGCTCCGAGCAACTGCAGGTCCAGCAGGACGAACTGCAGCGCTCCAACGCCGAACTGGAGGAGAAAGCAGCCCTGCTGGCCGCCCAGAACAGTGACATCGAGACCAAGAACCTGGAGATCGAACAGGCGCGGCAGGAACTGGAGGACCGCGCCCAGCAGCTGTCGCTCGCGTCCAAGTACAAGTCCGAGTTCCTGGCCAACATGAGCCACGAGCTGCGCACCCCGCTCAACAGCCTGCTGATCCTGGCCCAGCTGCTGGCCCAGAACCCGACCCGCAACCTCACCGCCAAGCAGGTCGAGTACGCCGGCATCATCCACTCCGCGGGGTCCGACCTGCTCCAGCTGATCAACGACATCCTCGACCTTTCGAAGGTCGAGGCCGGAAAGATGGACGTGAACCCGGAGCGCGTCGCGCTGCGGCAGCTGCTCGACTACGTCGAGGCGACCTTCCGGCCCCTCACCACACAGAAGAACCTCCAGTTCACGATCACCACCGCGCCCGGCGTACCGGGCGATGTGCTGACGGACGACTCCCGGCTGCGGCAGGTGCTGCGGAACCTGATCTCCAACGCGGTCAAGTTCACCGAACGCGGCAGCGTGGAGCTGCGCATCGAGGCGGCCGCCGACAGCGAGCTGCCCCGTCCCGTGCAGCGCGGCGGCGACGTCGTGGCGTTCCGGGTCAAGGACACCGGGGTCGGGATCGCCGAGCAGCAGCTCGAGGCCATCTTCGGTGCCTTCCAGCAGGCCGACGGCACCACCAGCCGCAAATACGGGGGCACCGGTCTGGGCCTGTCCATCAGCCGCGAGATCGCCCATCTGCTCGGCGGCGCCCTCACCGCGGAGAGCACCCCGGGCAGGGGCAGCACCTTCACCCTGTACCTGCCCGTCGCCCGCGCCGATTTCCAGGAGGAGACGGCCGGCGACGCGGCCGCTCCCGCCTGTGACGACTCCGCGCCGCTGCCCGCCGGCGGGCAGCGTCCGGCGGCCACGACCGGCGCAGCGCCGAGACAGCCGCGCCGACTGCTGGTGATCGAGGAACGCCCGCGCGGGCTGCTGTCCCTCGTCGCGGAGAGCGCGGTGGCCGAACTGGCGGGCGGGGGAGGGAACGACCGCGAGGCCATCGAGGTCATCGCGGCGGTCGGGCCGCAGGAAGCCGCCGCAGCTCTCGCCGCCGCGCCGTTCCACTGCGTGGTCCTCGAACTCGACATGGCCGACGGCGGAGCCCTGCGCTTCCTCGACGCGATGGACGGCGACGCCGCACTGCGCACCGTGCCCGTACTCGCCCACAACAACCGGCGCCTCGACGCCGCGCACGAGCGGACGCTGCAGTCGCGGGCGAAGGAGCGGCCGATGGAGCTGCTCTCCAGCCTGGACGAACTGCGGGAACGGATCGCGCTGCACCTCTTCGCCGAACAGCCCGGCGACGTCGTGCCGCTGGTCCGCGCGGGAGAACCCCGTCCGCAGGCCACACAGTGCTCCTACGGCACGCTCCACGGCCGGACCGTGCTGGTCGTCGACGACGACGCCCGCAACCTCTACGCGATCAGCGGCATTCTGGAGCTCCACGGGATCCAGGTCCTGCACGCGGAGAACGGCCGCAAGGGAATCGAGGCCCTGGCCGAGAACCCGGACGTCGATCTGATCCTGATGGACGTGATGATGCCCGAGATGGACGGCTACACGGCGACGGCCGAGATCAGGCGGATGCCGGCGCACGCCGACCTGCCCGTCATCGCGGTCACCGCGAAGGCGATGCCCGGAGACAGGGAGAAGAGCCTTGCCTCCGGCGCCAGCGACTACGTCACCAAGCCGGTGGACGCGGGTGACCTCATCGCCTGTGTCCGCCGTTGGCTCGATGGCCGCTAGAGCCTTCGCTCCGGTCCCGGCCCGAACGCGACGGACACCTGTACCGGTGTCTTCCCCCATCTCGCAGCTTCCCATCGAGGAGTCAGCGCCTTGAGTGCTCCTGAACACCGCGGAGACCGCACCGCGGACGAGGTGCCGTCATCCGCCTCCGGGCGGCAGCCGGACCTTTCCGCGGCAACGGCCGTCCCCACCGCCGGCGCAGTGCTCCCGCCCGACGTCGACCAGCCGCTCGCTCGGGCGTCCGGCGCCGCTTCAACGGACGCCACCCCGAGCCACACCTCGACCGTCGGCCGGCTGGCCGCCACGGTCGAACGGCTCCGCGGGGAAGTGCGGGCGGCGCACGCCGCCGCCGACGGCCGCGCCCTGATCGAACTCGCCAAGGGCGTGATGATCGAGCGGCTCCGGTGCGGTCCCGCGCAGGCGGCACGCCAGCTCTCCGAACTCGCCGAGCAGGCCGGCCTGTCGCAGCTGGCGCTGGCCGCTGACATCATCAACCAGGCGGCCCAGGACCGTGTCGCCGAGGTGGCGGACGACTTCGTACGGCGCACCAACGGCGAAGCCGGGCCGGGGGAGGACGGTGGCGCGTCCGTCGCCGTGAGGCTGCGCACTGCGGAGAGCGCCGCGCTCGCCGCGGGCGACACCCAGGCCGTCGCCGAATCCCTGCTCGAGCACGCGGTGGCCCCGCTCGGGGCCACCGCCGTGGCCGTCTGGACAGCAGGCTCCGACGCCTCGCTCACCCTCTGCGGCCACGCCGGGTTCAGCCCCGACGAGGCAGCCCGCTGGCGATACGTACCACCCGGCGTGGCGACCGTCGCCCGCCAGGCACTGACCGGGCCGCACACCGTGCGGATCCGTTCCCTCGCCGACGACAACATCCCCTCCATCGGACGTGCGCAGACACCCGAAGGCGGACGTGTCGCGCTGCCGGCCGGGACCGGCGGCCGGGTGCACGGGGTGCTGGAGATCTGCTGGCCCCAGCCGCTCGCACCCCAGTTGCCCGCCGTCGAGCGGCAGTTGGAAGCGCTGGCCGAGCTGTGCGCCCGCACGCTGGAAAGCTTCCCCGACGGCGCCGGGCACCACCCGGCCGTGCACGAATCGGCTGATGTGTCCGAACTGGTCGACCTCGCCGACGGCCTGTACGACCCCGCGCTGGTCCTCACACCGCATCTCGACGCCGAAGGCCATCTCGTCGACTTCCGGATCCGCCACGCGAACAGCCGCTTTCTCGACCCGGCGGGACGTGTCCGCGGCGCCGTCAGTGGAGCGCTGCTGCTGGAGGCCTACCCGACGGCCGCGGGCGACAGCGAACTCTTCGAGAAGATCGAACACGTCTATGCCACCGGCGAACCGTTCCGCGCCCGGCGGATGACACTGACCGCCCTCGTCGACCAGGTGCCGCTGTCCTCCGTCGCCGACCTCAGCATCAGCCGGCACGGCGGCAGCGTGCTCCTCATCTGGCGCATCGAGGACGAGACCGCCCGGCTCGCCAGCCTCCTCCAGCACGCACAGCGCCTCGGCCGCATCGGCGGCTTCGAGGAGAACCTCGTGACCGGCGAGATCACCTGGAACAGCCAGCTCTTCGCCCTGTACGGACTCGACGTCTGCGACAACGCCGTGCCGCTGCACGATCTCGCCGATCACGCGCACCCGGACGATGCCGTCGCCATCGGCCGCTTCCTCCAGGCGGTGCTCCACCACCGCCGTGCCACCTCGACGGCCTTCCGCCTTCAGCGCCCCGACGGAGTCACGCGCCACATCCGGGTCATTGCCGAGCCGGTCCTCGACGCCGACGACAGGCTCCTCGCCGTACGTGGGGCATACCAGGACATATCGTCCCAGCACTGGACCGAGGTGGCCCTGGCCGCCACCCGCGACCAACTCGCGCAGACGGAACAGGAGTCGGCCGAGCACAACCGGCTGGCCCTGCAGCTCCAGCACGCCATCATGCCGCCCTCCCGCGCGCCGCTGGACGCTCCCGGCCTGCAGGTCGCGGTGCGCTACCGGCCCGCGGAGACGGAGTCGCTGGTGGGCGGCGACTGGTACGACGCCGTCCTCCTGCCCTCCAAACGGATCCTGCTGTGCGTCGGGGACATCGCCGGCCACGGCATCGACGCGGCGACAGGCATGGTGGTTCTGCGTAACGCCATGCGCGGCCTTGCGGTCACAGGAGCCGGACCGGCGCAGCTGCTGTCGTGGCTGAACATCGTGGCGCACCACCTCACCGAGCAGGTCACTGCCACCGCGGTCTGCGGCGTCTTCGACCCCGAGACCCGTGTCCTGCGCTGGGCGCGGGCGGGCCACCTGCCGCCGGTGCTGGTCCGCGGACAGGAGGCGAACACTCTGCCGCTGCTCGGCGGCCTGCTCCTCGGCGCGCTCGCGGAGGCGCAGTACGAGGAGTCCGAAGTGCAGCTCGAGCCCGACGACACGCTGCTGATGTACACGGACGGCCTGGTCGAACGCAGGGACACGGCCGTCCACGACTCCCTCAACCAGCTCCTCGCCACGGCCGGCGCCCCCGCCGCCTCGCTCGAACGCCGGCTCGACGGACTGCTCACCCACAGCAGGTCGGACACGGACGACGACACGTGCCTCATCGGCGTGCAGGTGTCATGAGCAACGGTGCCATCGGGAGGTCCTCGTCGTCGACGAGCACGTGGCCTTCACAGGCGGCGTGGGCATCGCCGAGGAGTGGTGCGGCGACGCGCGCAACGAGAACGAGTGGCGCGACACGGGTGAGCAACAGTCCACGAGTTCCGCGTTCGCCCGCAGCTCCCTGGCACGACTGAGAGTGCCTGGCCCTGGGCCTGTCACCGCGTCCGGGTGACCGCAGGCCGTTCTGACCCAACCTCACCCGTAGTTTGCAAGCCTCATCCCTGTCGGGATTCCTTCATTCTGACGAATCGGCACCCGCGCCGGTGCATCGGCCGCTGCGAAGAGCCCCACGAAGCCGCGGGAGCCGCCTCTCGGACCTTCAAGGTCAACTACTGGCTGCTTTGGCACCAACCCCGGCGCCACTCCTCACCCATCGGCCAGATGATCCACGGCCTGGTCCGCGCCAGCACGGCCGAGCTCTACTGCTGCCCGCCCACCCCACGGAGCACGTCACCGACGGTCTGGCAGGAGTCGACTCTGTGCTGGGCGCGGCGGGCGCGTTCATCCGGGTCTCGCACGAAGAGAGCCTGCCGTCCCGGGTGGTAGGTGCGGACCACCTTCAGACTCCGTTCACGGACAACTCCGGGGTGCGTTTTGAGCAGGCGGCGCCACGCGTCCTGGGCTTCGCTGCCCTGGAGAAGCACGACCTCCACCTTCGGCATCAACCCCAGCAGCTGCTTCAGGACCTCGACGCCGGCCTGAAGCTCGGCCGCCTTCGGCGAGCGGTTGATGTACCAGGGGTAGGCGTTCCAGGGAGTGACGTCTCGCGGCGCGATCCCCGCCCCCTCGAAGAGCTGGACCTGAAGCTCCGCCCCCACGCCGAGACCTTCGGCGTCCAGCGGATATGCCGGGTCCTTCGGGTCTCGCGCTCGGGCTACTACCGGTGGATCGCCGGCGCGAAGACCCGCCGGGAGCGGCAGGCCGCCGACGACGCTCTGCTCGTGGAGATCCGTGAGATCCACACCGAGCACAAGGGCACCTACGGGGTCCGGCGCGTCCATGCCGAGCTGCGCGGCTTCGGGCACACGGTCAACCGCAAGCGCGTCGAGCGCCTGATGCGCGTCAACCTGAAGATGGCGGTGGCGACCCGCGGCGGCAAGGTCGGCGGAGTGATCTTCCACGCGGACAGGGGTTCGCAGTACACGTCGGCCGCGTTCGCGGGTCTGTGATGGTTTCGGGATCCGCAGGAGCATGGGACGCGTCGGCTCGAGCTACGACAACGCCCTCGCTGAGAGCTTCTGGCAGGGGCTGAAGAGGAAGACGATGCACCACCGGCTGTTCCCGACGATGCGCCAGGCGCGGCTGGAGATCTTCCAGTGGCTCACCTACTACAACGCCCGCAGACGCCACAGCGCCCTCAACTACCTCTCACCTGCCGAATTCGAACAGCAACAGCAGAGAGCACGTACACTCACACTCGCAGCATGAACCTCCGTGTCCACACTCCGGGGGACGCCTCAACGTGGACTTCACCCCGCTGCGCGAGCAGGACCTGGCCGCCGCCGGCTTCGGCACGGCTGCCTGACCCGGCCCGAAGGGATCAGCCGGTTACGCCTGATGGGTGGGGCGCCTGGGCAGGGTGCGCGCGAGCGCGTCGGCGGCCTGCCGTTGGGTGAGCGCGGCCAGATGCGTGGTGACGGTGGCGTTCTCCCGTAGCTGTGCGTGGGTGGCGTAGACGGTCTCGGCGACAACCTTGGGGTCGTGGTGGGGGAAGCGGGCGGTGAGGGTGTCGATGACTCGGTCGAGGGAGTGCTCGCTGTCCATGACGCGGCTCGCTCTCAGATATCGGCATCCGATGTCGCTGCACGATATCTATGCCCAGGCTGTACCGGGAGAGGTCCGGCAGGATGCCCCCGGCGTAGGATCGGATACCGATATCGGTTTCGTCACTGCCGGAGGTGGGCCAGGGTGCGGGAGTTCCAGCGGGGCGCGGTGCGGCTGCACATCCTGCATCACGCGGCCGAGGAGGAGATCCACGGCGCGTGGATGACCGAGGAACTGGCCCGCCACGGCTACCAGATCAGCCCCGGCACCCTGTACCCGACCTTGCACCGGCTGGAGGCCGACGGGCTGCTGACCTCGGAGCAGCGGGTGGTGGACGGCCGGGTCCGGCGGGTCTACCGGGCCACCAAGGCCGGCAAGGCCGCGTTGGCGCAGGACCGCAAGGCGCTGGCGGAACTGGCCCGCGAAGTGCTCGGCAAGGACGTTCCTTAGCCGCTTCTGGGCGTCGGCCGGCAGCGCATTGCGCCGGCGTCCTGCGGTGTCTTCGCGTCCCGTTCGGGTGAGGGGGCGGGGCAGACGGCCGTACGGCCAGGGCGCGCGGCGTCGGCCACCGGCACCATCCGGCACGGGGCAACGATCACCTTCACCGCACCGTCCACGCCCGGCAGCTACGCATACCTGTGCACCACGTATCCGTGCACGAAGGGCACTCTCACCGTGGGCTGAAACCTGCAGCAGACCGGCACCAGCGCATCCGCAGCGAGCCATGGCGCCCCTCGAACCGGATCGGCGACGCCTGATCAAGGGTGGACGCGCCGACACAGTTGCTCGCCTAAACCAGTAGTAATGGTGTGTTATCCGGCTATGCATGCACATACGCGCCGCAGTGTGCTCGGTGCCTCGATCGCGGCTGTCGGCTCCGGGGCCTTGGCTGCCTGCTCCGGCATCGGCGGGCAGTCCGGGTCCGGCTCGCAAGCGGGGGCCCCGGCTGGCTCCGGCTCCGGTGCGGATGCCGGCGGACGCGCGGGAGGCTCCTTCGCCCCCAGGGGCCCGGTGGGCTTTGTGAACCCGTCCGACCCCGAGGTCATCGCCGCTGAGAAGGCCCGCGGGTCCGGCCCGGCCCGGAAGGTGAAGCTCACCGCCACCGCGACGACCCTCGACCTGGGCGGCCCTAAGGTCAAGTCCTGGGCGTACGGGGACACACTGCCCGGCAAGGCAATCCGCATCACCGCAGGCGACGCTCTGGACCTCACGCTCGCCAACCACCTGCCCGAGGCGACATCGCTGCACTCCCACGGAATCCGGCTGCGCTGCGACATGGACGGCGTCCCGGGCCTGACCCAGCCCTCGATCAGGCCCGGCGCGGACTTCAACTACCGCTTCGCCGTGGCACACCCGGGCACCCACTGGGTCCACTCCCACTCGGGCATGCAGACGGACCGCGGCCTGTACGCGCCACTGATCGTGGAAGACCCCAAAGAGCCGCTCTCCTACGACAAGGAGTGGGTCGTCGTCCTCGACGACTGGGTCGACGGGGTGGACGGCTCGACCCCCGACGCCGTCCTCGCGGAACTGCGCGGCGGCAAGCCCATGACCATGGACACGGGCGAGGAGACCGACCCCGGCAGCCCCAGCCACAACCCTTCGGCCCACGAGAAGCCCTCCGGGCCCTCCCGCATCCTTAAAGACGCCGGCAGCAGCCGGTTCGACGGCAACGTCGACTACCCCCACTACCTGGTCAACGGCCGCATCCCGCAGGCACCGTCCACCTTCCGAGCACGGCCGGGAGACCGGATCCGCCTGCGGATCATCAACGCCGGCGCGGACACCGCCTTCCGGGTGGCACTCGGCGGACACGAGATGACCGTGACCCACACGGACGGCTACCCGGTCAAGCACACGAAGACCGACGCGCTCATCATCGGCATGGCCGAGCGGTACGACGTGCTGGTCACCGCCAAGGACGGCGCCTTCCCGCTCGTCGCCCTCGCCGAGGGCAAGAACGCCGCGGCGCTGGCCGTCCTGCGTACCGGCAGTGGCCAGGCGCCGGATGCGTCTGTACGACCGTCACAGCTGGACGGGCGCGTGGTTGCGGCCGACGAGTTGGAGCCGGATGAGTCCGTGGCTCTTTCCCGGCGCGAACCGGACCGTGAGCTGCGGCTTCGGGTGACCGGGAACATGGATGAGTTCAACTGGGGCTTCGACAACGAGCCCTACTCCGTCGAGAAGCGCCGTCCGGTCCGTTTGGGCGAGCGGATCCGGCTGACCCTCGTCAACCGGACGCGCATGTGGCACCCGATCCATCTGCACGGCCACACTTTCGCTCTCGCTGGCAGCGACGCGGCCGGCGCCCGCAAGGACACCGCGCCGCTGCTGCCCCGCCGCGAGCTGGTGGTGGACTTCGACGCCGACAACCCCGGTCTGTGGATGCTGCACTGCCACGACCAGTACCACTCGGAAGCCGGCATGATGACGATCCTCGGCTACCAGAAGTGACCCGCCCGGAAGAGGCGGCGGGTGGCCTCTCAACGTCGGGCCGACCCGGCCTTGGCCGGTGCTGCGACGGCCGTGCGGTGCAGGCGAGCGTCAAGCGAGTAGGCGCCTGCGCCGACGATCAGCAGGAACAGGCTGCCGCACAGCTGGGCCAGATCGGTACGGGACTCGTGGATGAAGTCCCACCAGCCCGCCTTGCCGTCGAAGAGAGGGACGTCGCCCCACAGGATCGGCAGCTTGGTGATGAGCAGTGCGCCGAGCATGTTGACGACCATCGGAACGGCGGCGAGCCGGGTGAGCAGACCGACCAGGATCAGGACGCCGCAGACGATCTCGAATACCCCGTCCAAGGGTGCGAAGAACCCCGGTGCCAGAATGCCTGCCTTGTCGAACCGGCCCGTGCCGAGGTCGTCCGGGTAGAGGAACTTCTGGATGCCCTCGAAGAGGAAGACCGCACCGACATAGAGGCGGATGAGGACCACCGCGCCCGGCGCGTCGGTCACTGTCAGCTTCGCCAGCCAGCCATGGAGCGGTGCCATACGAAGTGCCCCTCTTCCTTCCAAGAGATCTATCGGCCATCGATATCGTCCCGCGAGGCGGAGGGGCATCGCGACCTTTCCGCCGCGGCGCTACGTCCTCCGTGCGGCGACCGTGCGGCGTACCCCGTAGGCGGCGGCGCCGAGGGCCAGCACCGCGGCTCCGGAGACGACCGAGGACAGCGGCAGGGCGAAGGCCAGTACGAGGCAGCCGACCAGCCCGAGGACCGGGATGATCCGCGCCGGGCGACCCTCGGCGGGGGTGAGCGTCCAGGCGGAGGCGTTGGCGATGGCGTAGTAGGCCAGCACGCCAAAGGAAGAGAAGCCGATCGCCCCGCGCACGTCCGCCGTCGCGGCCAGCACCGCCACCACAGCGCCCACCAGGAGCTCGGCGCGGTGGGGCACCTTGAACTTCGGGTGGACCGCGGCGAGGGCGTGCGGCAGGTGCCGGTCGCGGGCCATCGCCAGCGTGGTACGGGAAACCCCGAGAATCAGCGCCAGCAGCGAGCCGAGCGCAGCCACCGCAGCGCCGACGCGGACGACGGGGACGAGCCAGTCGGCACCCGCGGCCCGGGCGGCATCCGACAGCGGCGCCGCCGCCTCGGCAAGCCCGTCCGGCCCCAGCACCACCAGGACGGAGACAGCGACGACGGCGTAGACGACCAAGGTGATGCCCAGCGCGATCGGAATGGCGCGGGGAATGGTTCGCTGCGGGTCGCGGACCTCCTCGCCGAGGGTGGCGATGCGCGCGTACCCGGCGAAGGCGAAGAACAGCAGACCCGCCGCCTGCAGCACCCCACCGACGGTCGCGTCGTCCCCGATGTCGAGCCGGACCGTGTCCGCCGTACCGGAGGTGAGCGCGCCGACCACCACCGCGGCGAGCACCGCCAGGACCACGGCCACGATCGCCCTCGTCAGCCAGGCCGACTTCTGCACCCCGGCGTAGTTCACCGCGGTCAGCGCCACCACCGCGGCGACCGCGACCGCATGAGCCTGGCCCGGCCACACATACGAACCGACCGTCAGCGCCATCGCCGCGCACGAGGCGGTCTTACCGACGATGAACCCCCACCCTGCGAGGTAGCCCCAGAAGTCGCCCAGGCGTTCACGGCCGTAGACGTAGGTGCCTCCCGACGCCGGGTACCGAGCCGCGAGCCGGGCCGAGGAGGTTGCATTGCAGTACGCGACCAGGGCTGCGAGCGCCAGGCCGAGCAGCAGCCCGGACCCGGCCGCGCGAGCCGCCGGGGCCAGAGCGGCGAAGATGCCGGCGCCGATCATCGAACCCAGACCGATCAGGACCGCGTCGGACACCCCCAGCCGCCGGTGCAACTCGTCCGGCACCCCGGCGGTCGATGGCTTGCTCATGGCCCCACTCCTTCGGCGGCGGCGCAGCCGCACGTCTTACAGAATCCGATATCGGCAGACGATACGGGACCAGACAGGCCACCTCGACCGCGCCCCGGGCCAGAGGTGCACACACGGTGATTCTCATAAATGAGTGGTTCTGAGAGATCACGAACCCACATCGGACCGTGTCCGGTTTGCCCCTGATCTTCGTTCTCACAACCTCTCGCAAAACGCCATTCGCACAATGCCCCTCGCGATAGGTTCTGCGACATGCCCCAGCTCGCCTAACCGGCCGTCGCCGTCGAACAGTTCGACTGCCCCACCTGTGAGGTGCCTGCCGGAAGCACCTGCCGCACCCGCGGCGGCAAGGTCGCCCCGAAGTACCACACCCCGCGCTTCATGCTCGTCCCCCAGCTCCGCGCCGAGCTGGAGGTGAAGACCCCCGCCGACCGCGGCCCCGGCCGCGCGTGGGAGATGGGCCCGGCGATCGACGCCGCGGTGCCCGAGGCCGCGACGAAGCCCACGAGGGTGGGGTACGCCCGGTGCAGTACCGCCCAGCAGGAACTCCAGAGCCAGCTCGACGCCCTGGAAGAGGCCGGGTGTGACCCGGTTCTCGGAGAAGATCAGCACCCGGGTCAAGGTGAGGCCGGAGTTCGTCAAGGCGATGGACTTCGCCCGAACCATCAAGAAGGCCGTCCCGCACCAGCGGGTGATCTTCACCGTCCACGAGATGAAGCGGCTCGGCCGCGGCGCCGCCGAACCGCTGACCATCGCCGAGGACCTGCGCCACCACGACATCCAGCTCGAACTCCTCACCGGCCCCCTCCAAGGGGTGTACGACCCCTCCGGGCACGGCGCCGCCCTGTTCGCGTTCTTCGCCGGCATGGCCGAGTCCGAGCGTGAATACATCCGGGAGAAGTCTCTCGAAGGCCAAGCCTCCGCCCGCGAGCGCGGCCGGCACGGCGGACGGCCCAAGGCCGTCGACGACGACATGGCCGCCTACGCCCGCAGCCTGCGGGCCAACGGGGTCTCCGTCCCCGAGATCGCCCGCAAGCTCGTCATCACCTCGGGCAAGAACCAGGGCAAGCGCCCCTCGGTCGCCACCGTCTACCGCATCCTCGCCGAGGACGACGACGGCGCCGAGTGAGACCGGCCGTACGAAAGTCGTCCCGGATACTCCGGCTGCGGCCTCTCAACGGCTCAAGATCAACTCATTGCCCCTTTGACCCGTATCTCGGCGATACCCGCGGTAAGCAGGGGCCGGATCTCGCGGACGACGTTCCCGATCGAGGACCTGCTCACGTCTTCCAGCACATCGGCGAGGACGTCCAGGGTCGGCTGGCAGGACATGCAGACCCTGATCAGAGTCATGCTCGAGTCCGCGGATGCAGGACCTCGCCGTGAGCGAGGAGATCCGCGCAGGTTGCTGGACAAGCGCTCCCTGGCGCATCGTGCCGGGGAGGCGGCCGTTCCGCCCATTCGCAGGTTCCTGTAACGCCCGGTCGGCTTTCGAGGCAGGATCAGCGCTTCGGCTTGGCGGACAGCGAAGGCGTGGCCGAGTCGAGATGCGCGAAGACGACCACGTTCTCGGTGTAGTCCTTGGCGGCGCGGTCGTAGGCGCCACCGCAGGTGATCAGTCGTACCTGGGCGGTCGCCGTGTCGGCGTAGACCCGCTTGTTGGGGAAGTTGTCCTTGCGGAAACTCTCCACGGAGTCGACGACGAACTCGGCGATGGTGCCGTCCGCGCGCCGGATGCTGAACCGGCTGCCCCGCTTCAACTCGCTGAGCTCGACGAATACGGCAGGGGAGGTCTTGGTGTCGAAGTGTCCGCCGATGATCGAGGTGCCGATCTCGCCGGGGGAGGGACCGGCGGCGAACCAGCCGACGAGGTTCGCATTGTCAGCAGGCGGCGGGTCCAGCTGACCCGACGAGCCGATGGCGAGGTCGGTGAACGGTGCGTTGACCGAGATCTCCGGAATCACCAGGCGGACCGGCGAGGACCGGGGGAGCGACAGCAGTTTCGCCTTGGCGGCGGCGGAGCGCTTGGGGCTGGGTGAGGCGTCCTTCGGGGCTGCCGGAGCGGGGGAGGGCGCGGACGAGCCGGCAGCGGAGGGGGACGCGGACGAGCTTTTCGCGGGAGGCGCCACGGACGGCCCGGCGGCGCAACTGGTGACCAGACTGACCACCAGCATGACCATGGCGATGGGCCACAGAAGGATCGGGACAACATGCCGGGACGGACGGGTGGACCACGACGACCTCGACGCGGAAGGCAGGCCGGCCACCATGTGACAACACCTCACTCAAAACCGGTTACAGCAGGAAGAGACACGGGCCATACGGAAAGAGACATGGGCTGTGGCCGCCGCCCAGCAGGCCGGCGGCCACAGCCACACGTCATTCGCGATCACACTCAGGCGGTGGTGCCGCTGTTCGCGCCCTTGCGGCGGAGCATGTAGCCGCCGGCGCCCAGGCCACCGAGCAGCAGCAGCGCGCCGGCTGCCATTCCGCTGCCGGAGTTCGCCAGGCCGCCACCACCGGTGTGCATGCCACCGTCGGGCTTGTCGTGGTCGTCCTTGTCGTCCTTGTCGTAGTCCTTCTTGTCGTAGTCCTTGTCGTGGTCGTCCGTCTTGTCGTGGTCGTCCTTGTCCCAGTCCTTCTTGTCGTAGTCCTTCTTGTCGTAGTCCTTGTCGTCCTTGTCGTAGTCCTTCTTGTCCTTGTCGTCCTTGTCGTCCTTGTTCCAGTCGTCCTCGTTCAGGCCGGCAAGGGCGCCGCCACCGGTGTGCAGGCCACCGTTGGGCTTGTCGTGGTCGTCCTTGTCGTCCTTGTCGTAGTCCTTGTCGTAGTCCTTCTTGTCGTGGTCCTTGTCGTAGTGCTTGTGACCCTTGTCGTGGTCGTCCTTGTCGTAGTCCTTCTTGTCGTAGTCCTTCTTGTCGTGGTCCTTCTTGTCGTAGTCCTTGTCGTAGTCCTTCTTGTCGTGGTCGTCCTTGTCGGACTTCTTGTCGTAGTCCTTCTCGGAGTCGTCCTTGTCCCAGTCGTCGGACGTGATCCCGGCAAGGGCGCCACCACCGGTGTGCATGCCACCGTTGGGCTTGTCGTGGTCGTCCTTGTCGTAGTCCTTGTCGTAGTCCTTCTTGTCGTGGTCCTTCTTGTCGTGGTCCTTGTCGTAGTGCTTGTGACCCTTGTCGTGGTCGTCCTTGTGGCCCTTGTCGTAGTCCTTCTTGTCGTAGTCCTTGTCGTAGTCCTTGTCGTGGTCGTCCTTCTTGTCGTGGTCGTCCTTGTCGGACTTCTTGTCGTAGTCCTTCTCGGAGTCGTCCTTCTTGTCGTAGTCCTTCTTTTCGTAGTCCTTCTCGGAGTCGTCCTTCTCGGAGTCGTCCTTGTGCTCGCTGCTGTACGAGGAGTCGTCCTTCTCCCAGTCGTCGCTCGCCTGGGCGTAGACGCTGGGGGCTGCGATCGCCATGGCCGCTGTGGCGGTAGCTGCGGCGAGCAGAATGCGGGCAGAGCGCATTTCACGTTTCCTTTCGTCGCGACTGCGTCAGCTGACATCCCGTCGGCTCATCGGTCCGCAGGGGCGACGTGATCCACCGTCAGTCAGCACGCAAGTCCGCACCACTCGGGATGCTCCTTGCGGGGAAGGCTGTGGGCTCTTCGGGTGACGCGGGCCGACAGCACGGCGGGGTCCTCGAGCATGGGCGGCGGAGCGCCGGCGGCGGGGCCGACGTTGCCCTGGGGGCGGTGTGCCGGGTCGGGGTCCAGGCGAGCGAACACGGTGTTTCGGAGGGCCGTTGGCCCGGCCCGAGGGCTTCCTCGGGCCCCGGCCACCCGGTCGGACGATTAACCCGTTCGCCGCGACGCGCGGGCCGATATGCGTCTTTCTGCACTATCGGCCGCATCGATCTGCTTGTCTGCTGCGCGTCGACGTCGCTTCCCGGTGGTGTCCGGAACGGTGTCGGAGACGTGGATGCGCAAGGCAGCAGTCGCCCTCACGCCGGTCGCCTCGGTGATGGCCGTGCATTCGGCCATGGACGTCGCCCTGCCCCTGAACCAGAACTGACATAGGGCGACGCGATTGCGACGACCGGTTGCTCCTGCCGGGGCATCCCGTCGGACATCGCGCCATCGGCCCGGAACGCGAGCGACGACATGGCCGAACACACCGAGTCCTGGAGCAGCACCCAGATTCCCGGCCTCGAGGTCCGTACGGACGGAGCTGGGTTGGTCGCCATGAGGCTGTGGGGCTGGGAGGGGGTCCTGCCGCTGTCCCTCATCCGCATGACCAGCGTCCTGCCCACGGATGTAGCAGCCGCCGGCCACATGACCACCCTGCCGAACGTGAACGGGAACGAGAACGGGGACGGGGACGGGGACGGACGCCGGAGTACCGACTCGTCTCAGTAGTTCTGCCATTCGTGGCGGGTGTACTCCAGGACCACGGGATCCATCAGCGTGCTGGCACGCACGTTCTGGGGGCGGCGGTCCACGGGGAAGACCGTGGCGGCCTCGAGGACGGCGTCGTCCAGGAAGCGCAGCGGCGGGGCGTCCTCGGCCAGGCGCAGCTGCGGCGGTGCGCCGGCGCCGGGGGTGGCCAGGACGTAGCCCCAGTTCCCGAAGCTCGGGACGTCCACCTGGTACTCGGTGGTGCGGTAGCCGGCCGCGCCGATCGTCTTGGCGATGGACCAGTACGACTTGGGGGCGAAGAACGGGGAGCCGCCCTGCACCACGACCTGGCTGTCCGGGTTCAGAACGTGCTCCAGCAGGTGGTAGAACTCGACGGAGTACAGCTTGGCGAGAGCCGCCGTGTCCGGGTCGGGGAAGTCGATGAGCACCGTGTCGTAGCGCTGGTTGGCGTCCCGCAGCCATTTGAAGGCGTCGGCGTTGACGGAGGTGACGCGGGGGTCGGCGAGCGCGTCGCCGTTCAGTTCGCGGAGCGGCCCGAACGAGCGGGCGAGCCGTGTCATCGCCGGATCGAGATCGACGAGCGTCACCTTCTCGACGTCGTCGTAGCGCAGGACCTCCCGCAGGGCCAGCGCGTCGCCGCCGCCCAGGATCAACACGGAGGAGCGTTTTTTCGACAGGCCGGGGTGGACGAGCGCCTCGTGGTACCGGTACTCGTCGACCGAGGAGAACTGCAGGTCACCGTTGAGGAACAGCCGGGTGTCCTGCTCCCCCGTGAAGGCGGTGGACCGGGTGACGACGATGTCCTGGTACGGGGTGGTCTCCGCGTGGACGATCGGGTCGCGGTAGAGCTGCTGCCGGGCGGTGACCTCGATGTCGTCCGCCAGCACGTACACCGAGCCGAGCACCGCCAGGACGGCGGCCACCCCGGTGAGCAGCGTGTTCCGCACGACACGGCGGGTCTCCCGGCGGAAGATCCACAGGACGACGATCACGCCGGCCACCGCATTGACCGCCCCCACCACCAGGGCGCCCTTGAGCTGGCCGAAGGTCGGCAGGAGCAGCAGGGGGAAGCACAGTCCGCCGACGAGCGCTCCGACGTAGTCCACCGCGAACATGTCGGCGACCGCACTGCCTGCCTCCTGCCGTCTGATGCGCTGAAGCAGTGTCATCAGCAGCGGTATCTCGGCCCCGATGAGCAGGCCCACCAGGAAAGAGACCACGACCATCGCCGGCATGTAGACCCGCAGCCAGGCGAACGCCATATAGAGCACGAGCACCGACAGACCGCCGGCCAGCGCGAGCAGTGCCTCCACGAGGGCGAAGGCGCCGACCGCGCGCCGTTGCAGCGGCTTGGCCGCCAGCGAGCCGACGCCCATCGCGAAGACCATCACGGAGATGACGACGGAGGTCTGCATCACCGAGTTGCCGATGAGATAGCTGCCCAGCGCGGTCAGTGCCAGTTCGTAGACCAGGCCGCAGGCCGCGCAGAGGAACACCGAGAACAGCAGCAGGAAACGCGCCGCCCGCGAATGCGCCACGGGTGGGGGAGGCAGGGCGGGAGTGGTGCGGTCGAGCAGGGTGGTGCCCATGGGGTGGCTACGAGACCGCGGCGCCGACCATGAAGGCCGTGCCGATGTACATCGCGGCCTGGACCCAGGCGGCGGGATGGGGGCGGTCACCGTTGTCGTCGAGCACGGCGTGGCCGAGGCGGCCCGGGGTCAGGAGACCGACGACGACGGAGATGAGGGTCATCACGGCGACTCCGGCGAGACCGTACAGCAGGGTGCTGAACAGGCCGAGGCCGAGCCCCTGCTCCGACTCGCTGGCCCGGATGGCCTGGTCGATGACGAGGCCGATGGCGATCGTCTGACCGGCGAGGAGAACGGCGGCGCCGCGGTTGCGCTCCGTCCACACCACATGCAGGAGCTTGCCGGGGGTCACGAGGTCGAGAGCGATGAAGCCGACCGCCATCACGATGAAGCCGACCAGGCCGTAGAGCAGGGCGTTCCCTGCCGACTCGAAGATCTCTGCCACGGGGATGCCTTTCGGGGACGTCGAGGAGTTCGAACGGATGAACCGGAGGAGCTACTTGCCTTCGCCGGGGCCGCCGCCGCGGAACGAGGCGCTGTCCGGGTCGGGCCACGCGGACCGGATGCTGGACTTCCAGCGGTAGTAACCGGTGCGGTAGTTGTCGATCTCGATCCGGCTGCCGCTCTTGTGGGGGGTGATCGCGACGATGTCGTCCCGGTAGCGGAGCAGGACGGTGTCCTCGTCGTCGATGCGGTCACGGGCCGGGGTGTGACCGTCGATCTCCTTGGCGACCCCGGAGGTCGAGTCGCTGCTGTCGACGTAGCCGGCGCCGGCGGCGGTGTACTCCTGCCGGATCCAGGGCGACGGCACGCTGTTGCCGTCCTCCGGCTCGCTCGAACAGGCGGTGAGCAGGGCCGTGGCGAGAATCGTCACGCTGATGAGTCGGGCGGTCTTCATCGGGCCTCCAGCCGGGTGTGCGTCGCCACGATCTGGCGGCTCTGCGGGTACGTGTGCCAGGTGCGCCAGCCCGGTCCGGTGCCGTGCCGCTCGACGATCAGGGCGGTGACGGCTTCCGGGGAACCGGGGAACACTCCGTACAGCGACTCCGGGTCCGCTTCGGACCGGCTGCGTATCCACGCCACCTGTTCGCTGAACTCGTCGGCTGCGAAGTGCTGCACGCGGGCACTGAAGCGGTAGTCCCAGGCGTCGAACTCCTGCGCGGCCGAGTCCGGCAGGCCTCCCGCCACGCCGGGCAGGCAGGCCACGGTCTCCCCGACCGGCCCGGCGAAGACCTGATGGGAGGCGCCGAGGAGCCTGAGCTGGAGGTCGAGTCCGGCAACCGTCAGGTCGCGCACGGCCAGTGCCTCGAGCGGCGGCCGGCCCAGCGCGAAGGACAGCTGTTCCGCGTCCGTGTCCAGATAGGGGGTGCTGAGTGCTATGCCGCTCACGTGCCGCTGTCCCGGCGGATGTCGGACGCCTGCACGGCGGGGCGCTCATCCGGCACGGTCGTCCTGGTGAGGACGGCTCGGACGACGGCGCGTGCGGCGGCGCCGGGGACGGCGCGCTCGGGCTTCAACGATGATCCCCACGACTTCGGAACGGGCAGCGAGCGCGCTGAGTATGGCACAGGGGTGAGGCGTCACTCACGTGCGGGGAGAGGCGTCACTCACCGCCGGGGCGTCGGCCCTCCGGCAGGAACAGCACCGAGTTGATGTAGCGGCCGCCGCGCGGCACCACGGCCCGGCGCAGCAGCCCCCGGTGTACCAGGTGCTCGGTCCTCGCCTGGTGCACCGCCAGGTCGAAGTCGCTCAGTGGCACCCATGAACGAGCGGCCAGTACCCAGCCCCTGTAGCCCTGGCCGGTCAGCAGGGCGACGACCGGTGCGATGGGACGGATACGCGTCTCCAACTCGACGAGCAGCGCGGGGCGCTGCCTCTGCAGCAGACCCGACGCGCCCAGCAGCGCGGGCAGTTCCTCGCCGTCGACGTCCACCTTGACGAAGCCGACGTCGCGGAGACCGAGGCTGTCGATCGTGAGGCAGGGGACGTCCAGGCTGTGGGCGTGGATGTCCCGGCGGGCGAGCGAGGAGACCCCCCGATCCCCTCGGTCGCCCGCCGGAAGCCACAGGCGTGCCATGCCGGTGCGGTCGCTCGCTGCCGCCTGCACCACTCGGGCGTTGCCCGGCAGGGACGACTCGAGGTATCGGGCCAAATGGGGAACGGGTTCGACGGTGACGACGCGCGCGCAGCGGGCGGCGAGCCGGCGCGACCAGGGGCCGTACCAGCCGCCTATGTCGAGCGCCGTGCCACCCGCCGGGCAGAAGTCGGCGAGCCGCTCCAGCTCCGGCTCGAAACGGGGGTAGACGGCGCAGGCGGCGGAGCCGACCCAGCGGGTGGGCAGGCGGGCGGCGACCGCTGCCGCCAGGGTGGTCACTCGGCGGCCGTCCGCAGGTACCTGTTGTGGTCCTCCTCCGTGACCCTGCTCCCGGAGGAGGGGAGCAGTTGGGGAATGCCGTCCAGGATGGGGTAACTGAGCTGCAGCCGTGGGTTGTACAGCAGGTTCTGGTCGGCCAGGAGAGTCAGCGGGCCCTTGTCGAGCGGGCAGGCGAGGATGCGGAGCAGCGGGTCTTCGGGGTCCATGGGGGCTTCCTTGCGGTCGGGGCGATCCGGTCGGGGAAGGGTCGAGGGAGCGGGTCAAGGGGACGGGTCGTGGCGGGGGAGCGCGAGGAGCACCGACAGCGCCAGCGCGGTGCCGGCCACCCGGAGCGTCAGCAGCAGCGGATCCTCGGGCAGCGTCTCGCCGAAGGTGAGCGTCCCGAGCACGGCCGTGAACAGGCAGGTCACCGTGGTGCAGACCGGCACGATGAGCGAAGCGCGGCAACGCTGCAGCGCCGCCTGCGACATGACCAGACCGGCCGCCGCGGTGAACAGCAGCAGATAGGGGTACGGGGACGTGAACAGCGCGCGGGCGGTGTCACCGATGTCGGAGCCGGTCAGACGGCTCGACGCGCCCTTGATCGCCAGTGAGCTGACTCCGTAGAGCAGTCCCACGGCCACGCCGTAGCCGATGCCGTTCGTCGGCACCCGGTGCCGTTTGCGGGACCGCTCCTCGACCCGTCCGTACAGCCACACGCCCGCCGCCAGTGTCGGCACGCACACGAGAAGCACCAGCGCCCAAGGAGCGCCGCTGCTCACCACGTCCTCGTCCTCACGGACCGAGGCGACGACCATCAGCAGGGCGACGAGTACGGCGCCCAGCGCGTAGCGCTCGCGCCCCGACGGCTGTTCGCCCAGGACGGCCGACGACAGCAACAGCAGCAGGACGAGACCGGAGACGAAGATGCCCTGCGCGGCGGCGATCGGCAGCGCGCGGTAGACGACGAGCTGGGCGGCGAAACCGGCGGCCAGCGCCAGCGATCCGGCGATCCACAGCGGGCTGGTCAGCAGCACCAGCACGACCCGCACCGGCCTGCGGGCCGCCAGCGTGGGCAGCCCGCCCAGTGCCCGTTTCTCCAGTACGAAACCCACGCTGTACAGCAGGTTGGCCATCAGTGCGGCGCCCACGCCCCACCACATCGCGTCACCCCCGCCGCGCGTGCGCGAGCAGGATCGACGCCGCACCGGGCACGGCGCACGCCGCCCGGTCCAGCAACCGCAGCGCACGCGGCACTCCGTGGAACGGCGCCCCGGTGATCCGGACGTCACGGAAACCGGACGCGGACAGGTACGAGCGGAGGGCGCGGGCCGTGTACAGCCGCAGATGGCCGACCACCTGCGTCCCGGGCCTGCCGTGGATGCCGCGCAGACTCACCTCGGAGAACACCGGCTGCACGCCGGCCAGCAGCAGGACCCGGTTGTACCAGGCGGCCAGGTTCGGAGTGGACAGCATCAGATGGCCACCGGGCCGCAGCACGCGGCGCAGTTCGTCCAGGGCGTGGTCCGGATCGACGAGATGCTCGATGACCTCGCTGAACAGCACCGCGTCGGCGCATCCGTCGGCCAGCGGCAGTCCGCAGTCGAGTTCGCCGCGCACCACATAGGCCATACGCGGCCGGGCGCGGCGCAGGGCGTCCTGAGACCAGTCGACGCCGACCAGGCGGTGACCGGCGAGAACGGGGGACGCCGCCCTGGCGGCGGTGCCGTCGCCGCAGCCGACGTCGACGATCAGCCGGCCCGGCGTCGCGCCGAGCGCCTGCGCCAGCAACCGCGCCTGGCGTCTGCTGCGGGCGTCGCCCGATGCGACGGGGACGGCGGGGTCCTCGTAGAAGTCCCGCAGAGTCGGCGAACCGGTGCTGCTCACGGCGCCTCCGTCGATTCGAGGTGGTGGGCGAACAGGTCGCGCAGGCGGGCGCCGTCGTCGCCGCAGAGCAGGCCACGCGACCAGCGCAGCACCAGATGGAGCCGGCCCCCGGTGGACGCCGTGGTGACGGTGAGGCCGCGCGGCATCCGGGCCGGCGCGGAGAACCAGACCGCGGCGGCCAGGCCGGCGTCGCCGAAGTCCAGCGGATACGGAACCCGGCCGATGTTGCTGAGCAGCGTCGTCGACGTCCACGGCGCGGCCAGCACCCGCAGTGTCCGGGTCACCAGCGCCCGTACGGCGACCGGTGCCACCGGAGCGGTCAGCAGGCCCGCCGCACGGCCCAGTTGCGGACGCGGCCGTGCCTTGAGCGCCCGGGTCCGTTCCGCGGTACGGCGCAACAGGGCTGCGATGTCCGTGCCGGCGGCCACCTCCGCCGCGGTGAAAGCGACCTCGACGAGCCGGGTGCCGTTGCCGATCGGCATCTCGGGGCCGCGGCTGCGGTCGTCCACCGGCATGGTGATGCGCAGCGGCCGGGTGGGCGCGCCGTGGACCCGGTTCCAGTCGGCGACGGTCAGGGCGGTGGCCACCAGGAGCTGGTCGTTGACGGTGTACGGTGCGCCTGACTCCTTTGCCGGTACCGGCAGTTCGGCGACGAGCATCCCGTTGCCCGGGGTCGGCCCCGGCGAGCCGGCCGCGACCCGTGCGGGTCTGGCCGCGCCGGGTACGCGGCGGGCGCCGTGCGGCGCGGCGGGTACGGACGCCGGGCGGGCCGGGGGCGGTACGGCCGGGGCGGGGCGGTTGCTGTAGATCTCCGCGGCCGTCGCCGCGATCCGCAGGCACGCCGGGCCGTCGAGCGCGGTGTGATGGAGCGTGAACACCAGCACGCAGCCGCTGCGCCCCGGCTCCTCGACGACCTCGAGCCGCAGCGGCGGTGACGACGTCAACGGCGGCGCCTCGGCGAGTGCGCGCTCGCGGGCCCGGGCGAGCGCGCCGGGGGCGCGCGGCGGGAAAGTCACCACCTCCGTGTCCGGCCCGTCGGTCAGCTCCCACTCATAGCGACGCGCGAGCGTGCCCCGCGCCCGCTCGCGCATCAACGCACGCGGGTACCGGCCGAGGGCCTCGACGAACGCGGCCCGAAGACGGGCCGGTTCGACGCGGCCGGGGAGGTGGATCTCGATGTGCACCGTGTTTGGCTCGGTGTCCTGTGCACAGTGCCGTGCGATCTCGTCGACGACGGGAAACGGCACCCGGGGTAGCTGCCGGCCCGGCACGGCGGGGGCGGGGGCGGAGGAGGACGGACGGCGCACGGTCGCCATCAGACGCCCCCTCGGGGGTGCTCGGGCGGCTGCGCGCCGCTACGCCTCGTCCACGGCCCGGGCCCGCCGGCGGGCGGCTGCGTGCGGGGGCCGTCCGCGACTGCCCTGGGCGGCGGGGCGGACGGGTGTGGTCCGGAGGCGGGTGCGCGGGGCGGGCCGCTTCGGCTGTTCTCGTGCCCCCCTGGGCGCGGCCCCCAGCCTGGGTCCTCGGGCGCAGCGCCCGCCGTCCGGCCGCCTTCCCGGTTTGCTGCCGGCCGGGGTCCGCCGGACGACTCCGACCGGCCCGACACCCCGGGATCGCCCGACGCCCCCGACGCCCCCGACGCCCCCGGCGCCGTCGCGCGGTGGGTGCCGGTGGGGGCGCCGCGGTCGCGGCCCACGGACACCAGTGCCGCGAAGAGCGCCGTCAGCGCCAGGAGTTGGGCCGCAGGCCCGTACGCCCCCTCGCCGAGCGACGGTCGTCCCCCGCCGCCGACCACGGCCACCGCACCCGCCCCGGCCATCGCCGCGAACGCGAGCGGCGCGAGGAACACCGGGCGCAGCCACGCCACCAGGGCCAGTACGGGCACTGCCACGGCCACCGGGCCGGCGACCGCGACGGCCACGGCCGTCAGGGCAAC
The DNA here is from genome assembly GCF_055566095.1 of Streptomyces sp. NPDC027962. NCBI lineage: Bacteria > Bacillati > Actinomycetota > Actinomycetes > Kitasatosporales > Streptomycetaceae > Streptomyces > Streptomyces sp. NPDC027962. The sequence goes on along the minus strand of NZ_JBVHTA010000017.1, from coordinate 42,465 downwards.
TGTGCCCAGCAGCAGACCCGGTCCGGGCGGCGGTGCGACCGGTTCCGGGGCCGGCCGGGTGCGGCGCCCGAAGAGCGCGAGACCCAGCAGCACGACGAGCAGCGCCCCGGCGCCGATCAGCCCGGCCTCGTAAACGGTCGACGGCGCGTACTCGAGCGTCACCGTGCCGCCCTGGCCGGCCGGCACGAGCCAGGCCTGCTGCCAGCCGTCGATCCGCAGCGGCCGCAACTCCCTGCCGTCGAGCGTTGCCTTCCAGCCCGCGTTGTGGTTCTCGTGGATCTGCAGATACGAGGCGTCCCCCGGTCCGACCCGCACCGAGCGACTGTCGCCGCCGCGCTCGTCGCCGCCGCCCTCGACCTCCAGCCGGCGCGCCGCGTCGGCGACGGCCGGCGGGGTGCCGGTGGTCAGGGTGACGGCGGTGACGGCGAGGGGACCCGCGTCCCCGGCCTCGACGGTGTGGGTGCGCTCGTCGAACTGCACACGGCTCCGGTCGGTGCACACACTGACCGCGACGGGCCGGCGTCCGGTCAGGTCTCCGATGCGTCCCTCGGCGCGCGTTTCGAGGAACTGTCCGTCGACGGACAGGACCGGTCCCTTGCCGCACGGCAGTGTGAACGTCCGGTCCGGGTCCGGCTGCGGAGTCCGGAACTGCTTCAGCGCGGGGATGTGGACCTCGCTGAGTCCGACCGGCAGTTGCAACTTGTCGTCGGCGACCGGATTGTGGAGGGTCAGCGGCGCCGCGCGGGAGATCGTGATGTCCATGCGGTCGGTGGTGATGGGGGAGAAGCGGGCCATGCCGTTCTCGTCCACGGCGGCGACCGCCGTTCCGTCGGGCGAGCTGACTTGCACCTGCTCCGGCCGGGTGGACAGTCCGCCGGCCGCCGCGAAGACGATCTCGCCGACCGAGGTCTTCTTCGGCCAGGACAGATGGAGCACGGGCCGCTCACCGGCGATCCAGGCCGTGGTGAGATCGCCGTCCGTGAGATTGCGCGGGCTGAGGTTGGTCCCGAGGTTCGCGGTGGAGTCGGCGCTCACGACGATTTTGTCGCGCCGGCCGGTGAGGGAGAACAGCAGCGAGTCGAGGGCTTCGCCGGGCACGGCCAGGGCGGTGGCGCCGACGGTGTACGCGCCGGAGCGGGCTGCCGTGAACTGCCGGTGCAGGCCCACTTCCGACGGCACCGCGGACAGCCCGCCCGGGTCGCTGCCCCGCCGCAGGGAGTACACGACGGCGTCCGCGCCCTCCCTGGGTGCGTCCTGCGGCAGTTCCAGCATCCGCGTCACCTGCACACCCGGGACGGAGATGTCGGTGAATCCGGCGCCGGTCAGCCCGGGCCGGCCCTGCTGCGACTGAAGGATCGTCACCTTCAGCCAGGTGGCGACCCCTTCGGGAGCGGCTACCTGCTGCACCGACCCGTCCGGCCTGAGGGGACTCGTCCGGCTGCCGAGGTCGGTCTCGACACGGACGACCGTGGGCGCCGCCCGCACGTTCCCGCTGGGCAGCGGGGTGAGCTGCACAGCGGCGGGGACGGCCGTCGGGCCCGTGAAGTCGATCCTGACCCATTCGCCCTGAGGGGACCCCGGGGACCCTTCCGCCCACCCGGTGTCCGGGTTGCCGTCGAACGCGTTGGCCGGGTCGTACTGCGGCAGGTGGAAGAGCCAGTTGCCGACGGACGAGGCGCTGACCGAGTCTGCGCCGCGCAGCACCGCCGACGTCTGGTGCCGCGCGGCGGACAGCGGCAGGATCTGCCGCGGCTCCGCTCCCGGGTCCTGGACCGCCTCGGGTGCGTTGCGTTCTTCGCGGGTGTACGTGTGGGACGTGTTGGAGTTGACCAGACCGAAGCGGGTGTCGGCGCGGCGCATCCCGTCGCCCGCCGCGTACAGCGCCGGCCGGTCCACGCCCGGATGCCCGTCGCCGGCAAGGACGGCGGGCCGCCCGGTGAGCGATCCGCCGGCGGACAGCGGCAGCAGCGACTCGGGGCCGCCGCTGACGACTGCCGTGGCCGACACCGGCGTCAGCCGCGCCCGGCCCGGCCACTGCGTTCCTGCGGGCGGTTCGTAGATCTCCACCGCGCGCTGCCGCGGGAACAGGCCCTCCACCTGCACCGGTGTGTCGTCGGCGATCCGCCCGCCGGTCAGCACCGGACCGAAGCCTGTGACACGCCGGTACCCGGACGCCTCGAGGGTGCGCTTCACGGTCGTGGTGGGGATGTGCCCGAGCTGGCCCGGGTCGAGATCATTGCGTACGACGACGTAGTGCAGCCCCGCGCGCTGCAGATACGCGCTCAGGCCCGGCACCTCGCCTCCCGTGGTCAGCGCCTGCTCGACGGCGTCCATCGCGCGGCGGTTGCCCGGCGTGCCGAAGGGGACGTAGTCGCGCTGCGCCCAGGGCGAGCGGGCCAGAACGTCGAGGGGCTGGTCGATGGGGGAGCCCCAGGTGTAGATGCCGTGGGCGGTCGCGGGCACGACGAGAGCCCGGTCGTCGGCCGAGTTCTCGGCCAGCCAGTCCGCCGTCGTCTCCCAGTACGCGGGCAGCTGCCGGAACGAACCCGGCTGCAGAATCGAGCCGTTGACATACGGCCAGCACAGGCCCGGCAGCACCAGGACGGCGGCAGCGGCCGGGACGAAGCGCCGACCGCGCACACGGGCGGTGCGGGTGAGCACGGCGGTGAGGTGCATGAGGCCCAGCGCCAGCGCCAGGGCCAGGCCGGTCTGGAACTTGTAGACGTTGCGGAACGGCACCAGCGGCCCGTTCAGCCAGTCCTGCACGGTCGTGTGGAACGGGCCGCCCTGCGACCCGCCGTACCCGGCGAGCGTGACGAGGCCGACGGTCAGCGCGGTCACCACCAGCCAGCGGCGCTCCGGCAGATCGCGCCGGGCGAGACCGGCCAGACCGAGGGCGGCGGCGAGTGCCGAGCAGGCGACGACGACGGCCGAGGTGACGATGGTCCACCCGGCGGGGAGCCAGGCCTCGCCGAAGTTGAGATAGCCGACCCAGTTCCCCGCGCCGCGCAGTACCTCGGTCGCCGACATGGTGGCGGTGGTGGTCTGCGAGGACTCGACGTACGGCATGAAGTTCTCGCCGTACGTGCCGAGCAGGAGCAGCGGCACGATCCACCACGCGGTCGCGAGAACCACCGCGGGTGTCCACCAGGCGATGAGCGCCCGCTTGCGGGGGCCGCGGGGCCGGCACAGCAGGTAGAGGCCGACGGGCAGCAGTGAGGCCAGGGTCGACGCCGCGTTCACACCGCCCATCAGGGGGATCAGCAGCGCCGAACGTGCGGCGGCGATCCGCGGGCTGTGCCGCGGGTTCGTCAGCGGCAGCAGCACCCACGGCAGCATCGCGCCGGGCAGCGCCGCCGCGGAGGTCGACCCGACGACGATGGTGTACGTGGGCCACAGAGCGTAGACGGCCGCGCCGAGCAGCCTGCTCCGCGCGGAACCCATCCCCAGCCGCTCGGCCAGCCGCAGGGCACCCCAGAAGGCCGTGGTCACGACGATGGAGAGCCACAGCCGCTCCGCGAGCCAGACCGGTATGTGCAGCAGGTCGGCCACGGCGTGGAACGGCAGCATCGGGATCACGTAACCGACGTACTGGTCGGCGATCCCGCCGAACCCGGCACGGTCGTGCCACAACTGGCCCAGGTCGCTCAGGAACTGCCAGGGGTCCGCGACCACGCCCAGCTTCGTCTCGAACGTCATGCGTCCGGGCGACACCGCCAGGAAGGCGACGAACACCGCCGCCCAGAACCCCAGCAGCCAGCCGCGCGACCGCGGTCCCGGTGAGCGTTCGGGGGGCGGGCCCGGCGCGGTGGGGCGGGCGGGCGGTCGTGTGTGGAGCGCGCTGGTCATGAACACCGCCGGAGAATGAGGAGGAGGTTCCAGGTGGCGAACTCACGCAGCCCGGGCACACGGGGAACGAGCTCGGGGAGGACGGGCCAGTAGCGCGAGCGCGCGGAGACCACGTCCACGTCGTCACGGCCTCGCACGTGGCGCAGGGTCGGCCCGACACCGATCGCGAACAGGTTCTCGCCGAGCCGGTGCTTCGCGGGCCGTCCCGCACGGCGTTCGTAGCGGGCACGCGCACGCTCGGCGCCCAGATAGTGCCAGGGCGCCCACTCGTGGCCGCCCCACGGCGAGAGCCAGTTGGTGTACGAGACGTAGATCAGGCCGCCGGGCCGGGTGACCCGCACCATCTCGCTGAGGAACGTCCACGGGTCGGCGACGTGCTCCAGCACATTGGAGGAGAAACAGATGTCGGCCGAGCCGTCGGCGAGGGGGAGGAGGTAGCCATCGGCGACGACCGTCCCCTCGACCGGTTTCCCGGCCAGTTCCGCGGGATCAGGCTCGAACAGATAGCTGCGCGCCCCGCGGCGTGCGAATTCACGAGTGAACCAGCCGCTGCCGCCGCCGACATCGGCGACGACCCGGCCCTCCAGCTTCATGTACCGCTCGACCTGGTCGGCGGCGTCACGGGCGAGCAGCGCATAGGCGGCGGCGGGGTCGGTCTGCTCCCGCATGAACGCCCGGAACAGAGTGAGGGAGCGGCGCAGTGACGGGTCCTTCACGCGAGCGCACCGCTCGCCGCCGGAGGAGTGCCGTGCCCAGGCGTACGCGTGGCATCCATCGCTTCCGCCGCCACTGCCGCGAACTGCCGTACGGTGCTGCTCCAGCGGAACGCCGCAGCCCGTTCGGCGGCGGCCTTCCCCATGCATTCGCGGCGGTCGTCGTCGAGCGTCAGCGTGCACCATGCCGCGGCGAATGACGACTCGCCGCGGGCCAGGACTCCGGTGACACCGTCCTCGACGGAGTCGCGCAGTCCCGGTACGTCGAACCCCAGGGCCGGCGTCCCGCGCGCACCGGCCTCCGTTACGACCAGCCCCCAGCCCTCGACGGCCGCGGGGTGCAGCAGCAGCCAGGACTCGCAGAGCAGCCGGTGCTTCTCGGCCTCCGAGACGTGACCGGTGAAATCGACGCCCTCACCGGCGAGTCGCTCGAGGCGTTCACGCTCCGGCCCGTCACCGACGACGACGAGCCGGCCGCCGGTGACGGGCCGCACCCGCTCCCACAGGCGCAACAGCAGATCGATGCGCTTGTAGTCGACCAGCCGGCCGAGCGCCAGGAACAGCGGTGTCCGCGACCGCGGGCTACGGGCGGCCGGTTCGTGAACTCCGTTGTGGACCACCCGGATCCGCCCGTCCGGCACACCGATCGCCCGCAGGGCGCCGGCTGTGGAGGGGGAGACGGCGACCATCAGGTTGCCGCGGTGGGCACGAGCCAGCGCCCAGTGTTCGAGGAGCCGCCCGGCACCTGCCACCGGCGCCGGGAAGCGCATGTCCCAGAGCTCGGTGTGCACATGATTGACCAGGCAGACGGTGGGGCCGCGGTGCCACAGCGGGGCGAGGTACGGCATGCCGTTGCAGACCTCGACCAGCAGGTCGCATTCGCCGACCTGCCGTGCGAAGGCGGAGCGGGCGCCCAGGTAGTGGCCGAGTCGTCCGCCCGCCGACACGACGCGGTACGGCCGGTGCACGGCCGGTCCGCCGCAGAGCAGGGTGATGTGGTGGCCGAGGTCGGTGAGGCCCTGTGCGAGCTGATGTATCAGCAGCTCGGAGCCGCCGGCGGCGGCGTTGCCCAGATCGCGGTGGGCGAGGAAGACGATGCGACGCGGCGGCTCGAGTGCGTCCGGTAAGAAGGGGTGCCGGCCGTGGCGGTGAGCCGGCGGGAGGGGCGGTGCCTCGAGCAGTGGGGGAGGTACGTGCTGGGGCATGGGTGCTCCAACTCGTTTCGGGGTGCGGAGGGGATGGGGGGACAGGGATCGGGGGAGGGGAAGCGCGGGCGAGGGGCGACCGGGGGGCCGTGCTTCGGTGGGGACAGCCAGTTTTCGACATGCCGTCGGCGCGCGGCTACTCACGGGTATGACAACTTCGGCGGCTCTCAGACGGGCTGACTCGTCACCAAGTGAGCATCCGTACGATCCGGCGTCGGCCGGCGACCCCGAGCCACCAGAGCGGCGCCCGCGAGTGCGAGCACCGCTCCGAGCGCCCCGGCACCTGCCGGCGCGGTGGTTCCGAGGGCCGCGATCTTGTCGCTGTCGCGGGAGGCGAGGCCGACCTGCTGCCGCTGGGTCTCTGCGGTGAACGCGATCCGCTCGCTCTCCAGCAGCACGACGGCGTCCTTGTCCGACCCTGGCGCGCGCAGCGTTTTACGGGGCCCGATGGCCGCGTGCACGATGCGGCCGGTGCGCCGGTCCACGACCAGCTCGATCGCAGTGTTGGCGTACCACTCCTCGGCCAGCACCTGGGGCGTCCGGTCCCTGCCGACCAGCCGTCCCGGCACCTGCCGCACCCCGGTCCTGGTCGGCGGGACGCTGCCGGTGAACCGCAGGCCCTCGTAGCCCTGGATCTTCTTGACGCCGCTGTAACGGAGTTGGACCACGCCGCCGAGCGTGCCGTCCCACCAGCGGTAGGAGCGTTTCTCGACATCGAAGGGGAATTTCAGGTACGCCTCGCCGTCGAAGACGGGCGACTCCTCGCAGCAGTGCACCGGCTCATTGGTGGCGCGGTCGGTCACCCAGCGCTCCAGCGTCCACTGCAAGGAGTCCCGGGTGTCGGAGGCGGGCAGCGTGGCGTCCGAGTCGACGGAAGTGGAGACGTCCCACACCGCGTTGCCGCTCTTCTCGCTGTCGGCCACGTCACCCCGGACCTGCCGGGTCACCGTGATCCTCTTCCCGTGCACCGTCCGCACCTTCGAGGTGTCGAAGTAGCTGCCGGTGCCGGTGAACACGGTGGTGGTGTCGACGTCGATCGGTGTGCGTTTGGCCTGGGGTGTGACGTACCAGGCGAGAAGGGGGGCCAGCACGAGCAGGAAGACCCCTGCTCCCAGCAGGAGAAGGGAGGTCGGTGAAGCGGTACGGCGCATCCGGGCACTCCTGGATCGAAGAACTTCGCAGGGAGATGCACGGGCCCCGGGCCGGTCAGCCCTCGAGGGTTCACGACAGTAGGCAGCACTTGACTATCTGTCAATGTACAGTCAACACTGTGCGTCCAGCCGGTGGGGGCCGGCTGACGGGTGGGGGAACTCTCCAGCAAGGAGCTGACCCGACATGCGCAGACTGTTCGTCGCCGCCGTCACAGCGGCGTTCGCCGCGGCGCTCGCCGTGGGCGCGGCCTCAGGAATCGTGGCGCTGCTGAACGCCACGCCCGACCAGCCGAACGTCCCTCTGATCAGCTACGACACCGCCCAACCCGGACGATGACCCGCCCCGCGTGGAGCGAGGTGCCCAAGGAGCAGGTCGACCGGTTCGCCGCCATCGCGCTGGGCGAGGCGGGCGAGCTGGCACAACAGATCCTAGGCGAGATCCGCCGAGAACATCCCCACCTCAGACTCGTCGAGGACGACTCGGGCGAGCCCATGGCGCTCGTCGGAATCCGCCGCGCCATCGAAGGATTCGTACACAATCTGGCGTCGGGCGCCGGGAATCCGCGCGTACCGCCCGAGGTCTTCCAGGAGTTCGGGCGCGGCGAAGGGCGGGACGGGCGCAGCCTCGACTCGCTCCAGGCCACCTACCGCCTCGGGGTGAGGCTGGCCTGGCGCAGGTTCGCCGAGATCGGCCAGCAGGTCGACATCGCCGCGCCCGCCATGTACGAGCTCGCCGAATCCGGTTTCGAGTATCTGGACGGCCTCGTGGAACAGTCGGTACGCGGCTACGCGGAGGCCGCCGCCCGCCGCGCCAGTGAACGGCTTCGTCTGCAACGCCAGTTGATCGACCGACTGCTCATGGAACACCGGGGCGACCAGGCCGGTACGCTCGGCGAACGGGCGGCCCGCATCGGCTGGGAACTGCCACGGACCATCGCCGTGGGCGTTCTGATGCGCCCCGCCAGGGAAGCCGTCGCCCCGGCGGTGGAGCCGGGCATCCTCCTCGACATGGAGAGCGAGCAGCCGCGGATCGTCATTCCGGAGCCGTGCATCGCCGGCCGCGCCGAGACGCTGCGGCGCGCCACGGCCGGCTGGTCCGGCGCGGTCGGCCCGCCGGTGCCGCTGGCGGCGGCGGCGAAGTCGCTGCGCTGGGCGGAGACGGCGGTCCGGCTCGTCGAGGGCGGACTGCTGCCCGGCGGCGAGGTGCTGCACTGCACGGAGCGCACGGAGGAACTGGTGTTACTACCGTCCGCGGAGCTCATTGACGCGGCGGCCCACCGGTGTCTGGCCCCCCTGGAGAACACGGGGCCCTCTCAGGCCCGCCGTCTGGCGGAAACCCTCCTCGCCTGGCTCGAAACGGCGGGCGGCGCCCCGGAGGTGGCGCACCGCTTGGGCATCCACCCGCAGACGGCGCGCTACCGGCTGCGGCAGATCCGCGAGCTGTGGGGGGAGGTGCTGGAGGACCCCGACCGCCGCTTCGAGATGCTCCTCGTACTCCGTGCCCGCCGGCTGCGCGGCGAGGTAGGGGCCGACGGCGACTGAGTGCAACGCTCCCGCGTCATACCGCGGCGGCGTCGCGGCGCTTGGTGGCACAACGCTCCCGTGTCATCGCGCGCCGGTGTCGCAACGCTCCTGTGTCGCACCGCTCTCGTGTCACAACGGTCCCGTGTCGCACCGCTTGCGCGGCACAACGCGACCGCGTCACACCCCGCCGGTGATCCACCCGTACGCGGCTTCCGCCGTGAACTCCCGCTGCCCGCCAGGAAACAGCAGGTCGGCGGCGAGGAACGCCGGCTCGTCGGCCGTACCGGCGACGTACGGGACAGCGATGCAGCGCATGCCCGCCGCGTTGGCCGCCGCCGCTCCCGGCGGCGCGTCCTCCACGACCACGCAGTCGCCCGGCTCTGCGTGCAGCCGGCGCGCTGCCTCCAGGAAGACATCCGGTTCGGGTTTGCCCCGCCCGACCTCCTCCGCGGAGACGGTGACGGCCATGTGGGCGGCCAGGCCGGTGCCCTCGAGCACGGCCTCGATGGCGGCGCGGGACGACCCGGACGCCACCGCCATCGGCACGCCCTGCGCGGACAGGCGCGCCACCAGCGTGCGCATCTCGGGAAACACGTCCGTCGAGGCGCGCGCCAGCTCCAGGTAGGCGCGGTTCTTCGCGGCCAGCAGCTCGTCGAGCGGTGCGTCGATGGCGTGCCTGGCGCGCAGGATCTCCAGCGTCTCCCGCGTTCCGATGCCGATGAACTCCGTGTGCTCGGCCCAGTCGAATGCGAGCACCCCGTGCGCGGCGAGGACCCGGCGCCCCGCTTCGAAGTAGTTCGGCTCGCTGTCCACCAGGGTGCCGTCGAGATCGAAGATGACCGAAGGGGTACGCGCGGTGCTCATGCCGTCCAGCATGCCAACGCCTCTTCAGGGCTTTGCACCGGCCGAGCGTCCCACCGATTCGACCAGGGGCAGCAGCCGGTACGGCACCCGCTCGCGCAGTGCCATCTCCGTGCGGGTGCGCACCACACCGGGCAGGTTGATCAGGTGCTGGATGACGTCCTCGAGATGTCCGTTGTCCCGTGCCGCGACCCTGGTCAGCAGGTCTCCGCCCCCGGTGATCGAGAATGCCTCGATGATCTCCGGCACGGCCGCCAGCGCATCGCCCACCTCGTCCAGATGCCCCTGCGTCACCTCGATGTGCACGAAGGCCAGCACCGGGTGGCCCAGCGCGACGGGGGACAGGAACGGACCGGTCCCCGTGATCACACCGTCGCGCTCCAGACGGTCGACCCTGGCCTGCAGCGTGCCGCGCGCGATGCCGAGGATCCTGGCGTACTCGCGCACGCTCGTGCGCGGCTGCTCGATCAGCAGCCGCAGGATGCGGGTGTCGAGTTCGTCCACCGCCATGGTCCTTCGGACCCTTTCACGACGGGATCAGTCATGGATGCCCACAGTACCAATGGTGCTGTGAGTGCCGTCCCCGCCGGGCCACTGGCCCCGCCGGGCCCCGGGTCACCACGCCAGGTGGTCGAGAAGCGCCTCGCCCGCCGGCGCCTGTCCGTCGATCAGGGGCTGCTCGGCCCAGATCACCTTGCCGGTCGGCGTGTACCTGGTCCCCCAGCGCGCGGCGAGCCGGGCCACGAGGAACAGGCCGCGCCCGCCCTCGTCGGTAATGGCGGCCTGCCGAAGATGCGGGGAGGTGCTGCTGCCGTCGGACACCTCGCAGATCAGGCTGCGCTCGTACAGCAGCCGCACATGGATCGGCTCGGAGCCGTAGCGGATCGCGTTGGTGATCAGTTCGCTCAGCACCAGCTCCGTGGTGAATCCGACCTCGTCCAGTCCCCACTCGTCCAGTTGGCGGCTGCACGCGCTGCGGACGGGTGCGACGGCGGCGGGGTCGCGGGGGACGTCCCAGATGGCGACCCGGGCCGGGTCCAGCAGTCGGGTGCGGGCCACGAGCAGCGCGATGTCGTCGCGGCGCGGAGAGGGGACCATGGCGTCGAACACGGCCTCGCAGATCTCCTCGGGCGGCCGGTCGGCATGGTCGGACAGGATGGTGCGCAGGACGTCGAGACCGGAGTCGATGTCGCGGTCGCGGTGCTCGACCAGTCCGTCGGTGTACAGGACGAGCCGGCTGCCCTCCGGCAGACGCACCTCGGTGGTCCCGAACGGCATGCCGCCGAGGCCCAGGGGAGGGGAAACGGGCACCTCCAGGAACTCCACGCCGCCGTCCGGACGCACGAGGGCGGGCGTGAGATGCCCGGCCGTCGACATGCTGCACATGCCGGAGACCGGATCGTAGATCGCGTACAGACAGGTGGCTCCGGTGATTCCGTCGCCGCCGCCCCCGACGGGCTCGTCCTGGTCGATACGGCTCACCAGGTCGTCCAGGCGGGCCAGCAGCTCGTCCGGCGGGAGATCGAGGGTGGAGAAGTTGTGCACGGCGGTACGCAGCCGTCCCATGGTCGCCGCGGCGTGCAGTCCGTGGCCGACGACGTCGCCGACGACGAGGGCGACCCGGGCCCCGGGCAGCGGGATGACGTCGAACCAGTCCCCGCCCACCCTGGCCTGCGCGGGCAGATAGCGGTAGGCGATGTCCAGAGCGCTCTGACTGGGCAGGACGTGCGGCAGCAGGCTTCGTTGGAGGGTCTCCGCCATGCGGTGCTCACGCGTGAAGCGGCGGGCGTTGTCGATGGCGACGGCGGCGCGCGCGGTCAGCTCATTCGCGAAGGACAGATCGTCCTCCTCGAAGGGTTCCGCCCGTTCCGCACGCCAGAAGTTGACCAGCCCGAGCACCACACCACGCGCCTGCACCGGCGCGGTGATCAGCGAGTGGACACCGTAGGCGAGGGCGGCGTCCGCCCCCTCGGGATCCTGCGCCCGCCAGCTCTCGGCGACGGTCAGATCGGCTTCGAGCGTCGCATGGCCGCCGGCCAGGGCTGCCGCCATCGGCGTGGTGCGGGACACGAAGCGGATCACATCGCCGACCGGCTGGAAGGGGTGGTCCGCGCGGATGCCGCACAACGCGGCCCGGCGCATCTCCGTGGGCACGCCGGACGGCTCGTCTCCGTGCAGCACCGGCTCCAGCAGCTCGACGGTGACGAAGTCCGCGAACCGGGGGACCGCCACGCGTGACAGCTCGTCCGCGGTCCGGACCACGTCCAGCGTGGTGCCGATGCGTACCCCGGCGTCGTAGAGCATCTTCAGCCGCCCGCGGGCGACCTCGGCCGTCCCGGACAGCGCACGGAGCTCCGTGGTGTCCCGCAGCGTCGCCACATTGCCGGTACTGCCGCCGTACGGTGCCGTCGGCCGCGTGTTCACGGCCAGCAGCCGGTCCCCGGCCGGGTGCACCTCGTCGGTCACCGCACGGCCGGAGACCAGCAGATCGGCGATGCCGGGGTCGAGGTCCAGGTCGGCGACAGGGCGCCCGTCGGCGTCCGGCGGCAGTTCGAGCAGCCGGCGCGCCTCGTCGTTGGCCAGCATCAGCCGGCCGTCGCCCCCGACGATCAGCACGCCCTCCCGCACGGCGTGCAGGACCGCGTCATGGTGCTCGTACATCCGGGTCATCTCGGTGGGGCCGATGCCGTGTGTCTGCCGCCGCAGCCGGCGGCTCACCAGGGCGGCGCTGCCCGTGGCGAGGGCGAGCGCCGCGGCGCCTGACGCGAGGAGCACCGGCAGTTGGCGGTCCATCGCGTTGCCCACGTTCTCGATCTGCACTCCCGCCCCGACCAGTCCGACGACGGCCCCGTCGGGACCGAAGACGGGGACGATCGCACGGGCCGCGTCACTGGGCTCACCCTCGTAGATCTCGGTGAACGCCTCTCCGGCGGTGGCCCGCCCGACGCCCATGTTGCGCCGGCCGACCAGGTTGGGCTCGGTGTCCGCGTACCGGGTGCCGTTCGGGGACATCACGGTGATGAAGTCGACCCCCGATTCCTGCGCCACACCGGCCATCAACGGCTGCAGTACGGCGGTGGGGTCGGGAGACCGCAGCGCCGCCAGGGTGCCGGGAGCGTGAGCGTAGGACGCGGCGGCCGCCAGCGACCGGTTCTCCGCGTCCTCCTCGCTGTCGTCCCGCGCCTGCAGTACGAGGGCGGCAACCGCGGCCACGATCAGCAGCACCGCGACGGCGACCTGCAGGAAGAGCACCTGCCCGGCGACGGTGCGAGCCCCCAGCAGGGACTGCGCTCGTCGCCGCAGGCGCCGCGACGTGTCGGGCCTGTGCCCGTTCATAGCGCTCCACTCCCGGGGGTCTGGCGGCGGCGCCGGGCGGACGCACCGGACGAAGGCCGGCTTGCCGCAAACCTGACCGGGTGGACGGCCCGGTCATGCCTCTTTTCTAGCATCCGGTGGACTATTCGGGTCGTCTATGGTCATTTCGCTCACACTGCTGCGCGTGCTGACCGCCCACGAGAAGGCAACGTCCGAGACAAAGTGATCACTCGGCAGGTATCTTCCTCTCGCGGCGCGTCGAGGGTCTCTCCGTGCCGCGTCAGGGAGGGAACACATGCGCATATCACTGCTTCGGCGCGTGGTCACGCTGGCCACAACGCTGGGGCTCACCTCGCTCGGGCTCCTCGGCGCGGGCGCGGCGCCCGCGCAGGCCGCGATCGGCGACTGCCCGGCGGGCTACTTCTGTGCCTGGAAGAGCGACAACGGCACAGGCACCATGTTCAAGACGAACACGGACAAGGCGACGCTCGGGACCTGGGACAACACGTTTCAGTCGGTCGTGAACCACACGTCCAAGTTCGTCTGTCTGCACGACAATGCGAACTACGACAAAAACGGTGGCGTCGACGTGTGGGGGCCCGACCCCGCGGGGACCGAATGGGGCTACTCCCATCGCTCCGTCAGCTCGGTGCGGTTCGTCCTCACCGAGCGGGAGTGCATCCTTCCGCCGTACCCGCAGTGGTACGCGCCGACCGCGCCCCAGGCGGCGGGCTTCGGTGACCTGAATGCCGACCGGCGGGCCGACGTCCTCGTCCGGGACAAGGCGGGCCGTCTGTGGTTCCTGCGCGGCGACAACACCGGCCAGCTGGTCGGCAAGAGCGGCTGGAACGCCATGAACGCCCTCGTGCGGCACGGCGACTTCAGCGGTGACGGCCGCGAGGATGCGATCGCCCGCGAGGCGTCCACCGGGAAGCTGTGGCTGTACCCCGGCACCGGCACCGGCAGCCTCGGTGCGCGCAAGCTCATGGGCAACGGCGGCTGGAACGCCATGAGCCGGCTCGTCGCCTACGGAGACCTCTCCGGCGACGGCCGCTCGGACCTGCTGGCCGTCGAGAAGTCCACAGGCAAGCTGTGGCTGTACCCCGGCACCAGCACCGGCAGCCACGGTGCGCGCAAGCTCATCGGCAACGGCGGCTGGAACGGCATGAGCGCCCTGGTCGGGGCGGGCGACATGAACGGCGACGGCCGTGCGGACCTGATCGCCCGCAAGGCCTCCACCGGGGAGCTGTTTCTGTACCCGGGCAGGACCGGAGCTCTCGGGTCCCGTGTGCTGATCGGCAACGGCGGCTGGAACGTCATGGACACGTTCCTGGGCCTGGGCGACGTCTCCGGCGACGGCCTTGGCGACCTCGTCACCACCACCAAGAGCAGCTATGTCGGCCAGGCGTGCCGGGGCGTCGGGTGTCAGCTCGTCTACGTGGGCCGCGGAACCGGCGCGCTGGCGTCGCGTACGGAGACCGCCGACGACTGGTGGAACCTGAACGGCGCGTTCTGATCCAGGGGCAGGACCTCTGGGCAAAGGGCCTCCGCTTCCGAGCGGAGGCCCTTTCGTCTTGTGCGGCACTGTCCGGACACCCCAATGACAAGGCTGCTGACACCGCACTACCGGGCGAACAGGTGCGGGAACGGAAGTCCGCGCGGCTGCGGAATGTCCTCCCGGGGGCGCAACACGGTGCTCGGGGGTCCCCGGCCGTGGTCCATTGGCCCGCTGCACCGCCCACTGACCCGTGCCTCGGGTGGGCCAATGGCACAGTCGGGCGAGGGCGGCTTGAGCCACCGGGCCCCCGGATGGTGTCATAGGGCCGTCAACGGCGCTGCGGAATCCGCGGCGCCTTTTTCATGCCGAAGTCGAATCAGGGGCGGGAAGCAGTGCTGAAGAGGATGTTCGTGGCTCCGGACCCGGGGCGGCTGCGACTGCGCAGTGCCTTCCGGGCCGTCCTCGGCACCGGCCTGGCCGTGGCGTTGTGCGGCCTCACGGGCCACACGCTCAACGCGATCGTCGTCGGCGGCCTCGCCGCACTCCTCGCGCTCTTCACCGTCACCGACCCGACGGTCCGCGGCCAGATGATCACCACCGCGCTGCTGCCCGCCGTCGGCTTTCCCGTGCTCGCCGCGGCGGCGTTGCTGCACGACTACGCAGCGCTGCGCGACATCGTCTTCCTCGCCGTAGCGGGCGCCGGGGTGTACGTCCGGCGCTGGGGTCCGCGCGGCCACTCCCTGGGCGTCTTCGCGTTCATGACGTTCTTCGTCACCCAGTTCCTCCACACGCGGCCCGGTCAGCTGCCGGAGCTGTACTCCGCGGTCCTCCTGGCGGTTACCGCCTCGTCGCTCGTCCGCTTCGGCGTCTGGTGCTACGAGAAGAACGCCGCGCCGCTCATCGTGCCCGCCCTCCCCGGTGGCCGGGGAACGGCTCGCACCACCACCCGGCAGGCCGTGCAGGTCGCCGCGGGCGGCGCGTTCGCGCTGGTCGTCGGCCAGCTCGTCTCCGGGGACCGTTGGTACTGGGCCGTGGGCGCCACGTGGTGGATCTTCGTCAACACCGCGTCGCGCGGTGAGACCCTGGTCCGCGGCTTCCGACGGGTCCTCGGCACACTCACGGGCATCGCGGTGAGCCTCGTCGTGGCGGTGCCCCTGCACGGCGAGGTGGTCCCCACGGCCGCCCTCGTCGCGGTCTGCGTCTTCGGGATCTTCTACACCGCCGCGGTCTCGTACACCTGGATGATGCTCGCGGTGACGGTGATGGTGGGCTTGCTCTACGGGCTCCTCGGCGTGCTGACCCCCGCCCTGCTCGCGCTGCGTCTGGTCGAGACCGGCGTCGGTGCCCTCGGCGCCGTGCTGGCCGTCACCTTCGTGCTGCCCGTCACGACCCATGCCACGACGAACGCCTGGGTCGAGAGCGCGCTCCACTGCGTACACGGCTGTACCACCGCAGCGGCCCGCCGCATCGCGGGCGACCCGGACGCGGACCCGGCCCCGCTCGCCGCGGAGCTGGAGGCCCTGCTCGGCCGCGCCCGACTCTCCCTGGCCCCGCTCGTGCACCCGCTCAGCCCGCTACGGGCCCGCAAGGCCCGTGCCCGGCAGGTTCTCGCGCTGCTTGACGACTGTGCGCGGGAGGTACGGGGCCTGGCCGCCGTCGCGGCCGACCCGGAAGCCTCCCACGACGCACGCCTGTCCGACGCCTGCCGACGCGTCGAGGCCGCCCTCGCCATCCTGGTCGGGTCCCGCGGTCCGATCCCGGCACACGCCCCCACCCTCGGCGCGGGCAGCGTACGGCTACGCCCGGGTGCCGAAGCCGCGCTGAACCACCTGCACAGCCTGGAACGGGCGCTCGCCGACCTCGCCGTGCCCCTGCGCAGCTCTCCCCGGTCCTCGCTCGCGGGTTCCTGAGACGGCACGGTCCCCTACGGGCCGCCCAGATTGGTATGGACCAGCTGCTACCGTCCGGCGTGGACCTTGCACGCTGAAGAGGGGACAACGCAGTGGCCGGACAGAGCCCGGGGCGGGCCTTCATCGGATCGTTCACCTCGGCAGGCGGGCGGGGGATCATCGCCGCTGCCGTGGACCCCGAGACCGGAGCCCTGGCCGAGACCGGGGCGAGCGACGCCGTCACCGACCCCTCGTACCTCGCGACGGTGACAACGGCGGCCGGAACCGCCCTCTACGCGGTCTCCGAGACGGCGGACGGGGCGGTGGCGTCGATCGACGTGACCGGGGCCGCCCCGCGCCCGCTCGGCGAGCCGGTGCTCGTCGGCGGCGAAGGCCCCACACACATCGCGGTCTCCCAGGGGCACCTGCTCACCGCCAACTACGGCTCCGGCAGCGTCAGCGTCCTGCCCATCGGCACCGACGGCGCTCCCGGACCCGTCGGCGGCGTCATGCAGCACGAGGGCCGCGGCCCCGTCCCGGACCGCCAGGCCGGACCCCATGCCCACCAGGTGCTGCCCGACCCGTCAGGCCGTTGGGTGCTCAGTGTCGACCTCGGAACCGACTCCGTACGGATCTGCGCGCTCGACACCGCGGCGGACGCGCTGGTCCTCCACGGCGAGACCCCGCTGCGCCCGGGCACCGGGCCGCGCCATCTCGCCTTCCACCCGGCCGGCCGCCATGCCTATGTACTGGGCGAGCTCGAGCCCACGGTGACCGTCTGCCGGTGGGACGCGGCGGCCGGGACCCTTGAACCGGTCGGCGAGACCGCCGTGCTGCCGGCCGGCACGACCGGTCCCGCCTATCCCTCCGAGCTCGTCGTCTCGCACGACGGCCGCCGGATCTGGTCCGCGGTCCGCGGCCACGACAGCATCGCGGTGCTCGACCTGGACGAGACGGGGGAGCGGGCGCGGCTGGTCACCACGGTCCCCTGTGGCGGGCACTGGCCGCGCGACCTGGCACTGGACCCGACGGGCCGTCGCCTCTACGCGGCGAACGAGCGCTCCGGCGACGTGACCTGGTTCACCATCGACCAGACCACCGGCATCCCGCAGCGAACGGGCTCGCTCACCGTCCCGGCGGCTTCCTGCGTCGTCTTCGCCTGACAACCCGGAGCCGGGCACCATGCCCGGACCGTTGCCGGGCCGGTGCCGCCCGCCGCGGCGGACGGCTGCCGGGCCGGTGCCGCCCGCCGGGCCCGAGCTGCCCGCCTGGCCGGACGCCGTGCCCCCAGCGCTGCCGGGCGTCGTGAGGACGGCCGGGCGGCGCGGAAACGGCTGGACGTCGCGGGACGGCACGCAGGGCCCGTACCGGGGACTCTCGTCACCCGCTACGGGCCCTGCGTGCGATGCTCCTGCTCGGCCGCGACAGCCGTACCGGTCACGTCAGTGGGGCTGCGCCCCTTGCGGCTGGGGCGCGATGCCCAGCGCGGTCGTGTACTGCGACAGCACCAGCCTGCCGATGGCCGGGTACGCGCCGAGCGCCTCGGCGGCGGCACAGCCGGCCTCCTTCGCGGCGGCGTCGAGCAGGCCCTCCGGCAGCTCGGGTCCGACCAGGTACGGGGCGAGCGCCAGCTGCACCGAGCCGGAGCCCCTCAGTTGCTCGGCGATGGCCGCGACCGAGCCCGGCTCGTCGAGCGCGGCGGCCATCACGGGCACGGCCAGGCGCGCGGCGAGCAGCATGCCGGTGATTCCCGCCGCCTGCACGGCCTCCTCGCCGCCGACGGTGGCGAGGATGATGCCGTCGGCCGCGGTGGCGACGGTGAACAGCCTGGCGCGGTCGGCGCGGGCGAGACCGGCCTCGGAAAGGCGGACGTGCACGGCCTCGGCGAGCAGCGGGTGCGGGCCGAGGACGTCGGTCAGCTCGGCGGCGGCACGGCTGTCCATGACCGCCTGCCGGATGCGGCGCATCAGCGCGTTGTCAGGGCCGGCGAGCAGCGGCACCACGACGGCGGCGGGGCCCTCCGGCTCCGCGACCTCACGGCCGGCGGCCTTCGCGATCTCGTACCGCTCGGTGCGCCGGGCGGCGATGTGCGCGAGCACGCTCTCCAGCGTGGGGTACTCCGCGCCGTCGCCGTCGAGGTAGCCGATGCCGACATCGAGGCCGGGCAGCTCGGACCGGGTGATGCTTATGACCTCTTCGGCCAGGCCGCGCGTCGTGGGCGTGGGGGTGCCGGGGACGGCGAGCACGAGGGCGGGTGCGCCCTCGGGAGCCGCCACGGGCTCCGGGCGGCGGTGTCGCCCGGACTGGCGGGGTCGCGGCATTCGTACAGGCAGGCCGGGTGCAGGCCCGGTGGAGGAGCTCATGGCGCCGCATGCTACTGGTTTTGGGGGCGCGGCTGTTCGGGGAGGGGGCGGCCGCGCGTCATCTGTCCATATTTATCCGCTTGACACTCCGTGAGCGCCTCACCCCCTTCTGTCGGGAACCTGCAACAGGGTCGGATGGGTCGGCAGGAGCAGCCCGTCCTCCGCGAGGGCTGCTGCCAGACGCAGGGCTCCGAAGAGCGGATCGCCGTCCGCGGTCACCTGGCGGGCGTGCGGCAATTGCTCGGCCAACTCTGTGCGCAGAGGCGCGAGAAGTGGCTCGCCGAGCTTCAACAGTCCGCCGGTGAGCGCCACTTCGCAGTCGCCCGTCACTTCGCCGGGCAGCGGGCACACCGCCGCGGCCGACTCGGCGATGTGCCGCGCGGCCTGCTCGAGGATGCCGGCGGCCACCGCGTCGCCCTGTGCGCACCGGGCGACCTCCGGGGCGAACGAGGCGAGCACCGCAGGCCGGTCGGTCCGGGGGTAGAGCAGTCCCGGCACCTCCCAGGCGGGGCCGAGGACCGACTCCATACGTTCCAGGAGTGCTGCCGAGCCGCCGCGCCGCCCGTCGTACTCACGCAGCGCGGCCTCGAGGCCGGCTCGGCCGATCCACGCTCCGCTTCCGCAGTCGCCGAGCAGATGCCCCCACCCGTCGGCGCGACGCCAGGCGGTCAGGTCCGTGCCCAGCGCGATCATTCCGGTGCCGGCGGCGATCACGGCCCCGGGCCGCCCGTCGAGGGCTCCGGCGTAAGCGGTGACCGCGTCGGCGGCGAGGCCCACCCGCCGTACGCCCAGCGCGCTGTCCAGCGCCGCGGGCAACTCGGCACGCAGCCGGCCGCCCAACGTCCCCATTCCCGCCGCTCCGATGACCACGGCCGACAACGGGCCGGCGCCCCCGGCTCGCTCCAGCAACGCCCGCGCCATCGGCACCAACTGGTCGAGCATGTGCCCGGCATCGATCCCGTCGCCGCCGGTGCGCACCGGTTCGCGCGAGACGGCAGTCTCGGCGTGCTGGAGCTGTGCGGCGTCGGCGAGGGCAGCGCGCAGCCCGGAGCCGCCCGAGTCCACACCGAGGACCAGGCTCACGGGTGACCGCCCAGGCGACTCATGGACACTCCGGGAAGAAGAGGGATGACGACGGCGCAGAGCCTATCGCCGGCCTCGTTGGACCTGCATGTCCGACCGGGTGTGCGTGGGCCGGTAGGGTGACGTCCTGTGGCAGCACGACCGTTGAGTGAACTGGTGGAGCCCGGCTGGGCCGAGGCGTTGCGTCCTGTGGCGGGGCGTATTGCGGCGATGGGGGACTTTCTGCGAGCGGAGATCGCAGCCGGTCGCACCTATCTGCCGGCGGGGCAGCATGTACTCCGTGCCTTTCAGCAGCCCTTCGACGAGGTCCGCGTCCTGATCGTCGGTCAGGACCCCTACCCCACCCCGGGAATGGCCATCGGCCACAGTTTCGCCGTGGCACCCGAAGTCCGGCGTCTGCCCGGCAGCCTGGAGAACATCTTCCGGGAGCTCCACACGGACCTCGGTCTGCCGCGCCCTTCCAACGGCGATCTCACGCCCTGGACCCGGCAGGGCGTGCTGTTGCTCAACCGTGCGCTGACCACGGCACCCAGCAAGCCCGGCGCCCACCGGGGCAAGGGCTGGGAGGAAGTGACCGAGCAGGCCATCCGTGCTCTCGCCGGACGAGGCAAGCCCCTGGTGTCCGTGCTGTGGGGGCGGGACGCACGCAACCTGCGCCCGCTGCTCGGCGATCTCCCTGCCATCGAGTCCGCACATCCGTCGCCCATGTCGGCGGACCGCGGCTTCTTCGGTTCCCGGCCCTTCAGTCGCACCAACGACTTCCTCGTACGGCAGGGAGCGCAGACGGTGGACTGGCAGCTGCCGTAGGAACGAGGTGGCCCGCAGGCATCCCGGCGGACCCGACGGGGCCGTCCGCACTAACCGGCCGTCACGGGATCTTTTGACCGGTTCCGCACCGCCACCTGCGCTTTCTCCTTCCGACGGTCTCCGGCGGGGGTGAAGTGGGCGTGCCGTTACGGGCGATCGTGCCGACTGTTGTGTACGGGAGGCGGATGCCGACGAATCTTTGGCGCCGTGCCGGAGATGCCTCCCGATGAGGAGCGCCATGCGTGTTTCACGAACTTGTACAGGCCTGGCCGGAGCAGCTGCCGTTCTGCTGCTTTCACCCTCTGCCGTCGCGTGGGCAGACGGTCCGACAGCGAGCGGGCCGACGGATGTGAGAGTGAGTCCGTCGCAGGTGCACCAGGGTGCGACGTTGTCGGTCTCCGCGTCGGGCTGCACCAGCGGCGGCACGGTGAGATCGGCCGCCTTCCCCACCGTGACACTGCCGGCCGGGCCGAGAACGACGGCAACGGCGCGGGTGTACAACACCGCCACCGTCGGTGCCGCCACCCTGAGCGTGCAGTGCGGCGCCCGCAGCGCGAATGCCACGTTCACCGTTCTCAGGGGCGCCGCCGCGCAGGGTGGTGTCGGTGGTTCCCGGACGCCGAGCGGGGTCGAGGTCGCCGCCGGCAGCGCGATGACCGGCCTTGCTGCCTGCGCGGGGGCGTTCCTCGTCGCCCGCCGCCGCGGCAGCCGTAGCCACGGCTGACGGCGATGTCGCGGCCTGCCTGCCCCCGTCGTGCGTCAACGGGCGACCGGCCGGGGCGGTTGTCACGCCCCGGCCGAACGGGAGTGTGGCAGGTGTCAGTTGGCAGGGGCCTGGTAGAGACCGCGGCCTGCGCGGTGGGCGCGCGATGTGGCAACGAGACGGTCAAGGGTGCTGCGTACGGTGTTGATGTCGCCCGCGGTGTTGTCACGTCCGAGGGCCTCAGCGACGTCGCGGGCACGCAGCGCGGTGTCGGCGCGGCCGGCCAGTACCGCGATCACCTGTTCGGTGAGCCCGCCGGTGTCCTGGGCCGATGCCGCGGCGGGAGCCGGCGCCTTGGCCGCCTTGGCCTTGACCGCCTTGGTGCCGGTGGCCTTCTTCTTCGGACCGCTGTTGTCGGCTGCCTTCGGGGCGGTCTTCTTGCGCGGCGGGGCAGGGGCCTTGCGTGTTGTGGAGGGGCGCGGGGTTGCTGACCTCTTCTGCGCGGGCACGGTGACTTCGGCTGCCTGCGGTGCCTCCGCAGCCGGGGCCGGCTCGGGTGCGGCATCGGCGACCGGTTCGACGGATGCCGCTTGGGCGGTCGGCGCCGCGACCTCGGTGCGGGGCTGCGGGAGTGCGGTGCCTGCCAGTGCATTGAGCGCGGTCAGAGCGCCGCGCACGGACTCCAGCCGCTCGGTCACCTGTGCAAGTTCCTTCTGCAGCGCCTGCTGGTGTGCTTCCAGTTGGGGCAGTTCGGCCTGGAGCATGGTGGTTGTGTCGGCGAGGCTGCTGGCGCTGGTCATGGTGGGCTCCCTGGGGGGTGGGTTGGGCGAGGGTCATTGTTTGTTGTGATGCAGGGTACGGCCGGTGCGTTTGGTTTGTGGCATCGAGCCGTGATGTGACCGCCGTCGGTGGGTTTATGGCAGGGAACCGCGTGCAGCCACCGCCTATGTGAGACCTTTTTGGTTGGCCCGTGTCGATGGGACGAGCTCAGGCTCGGCAAGCAGCAGCCCCTGGGACGTTGTGGGGTTGCTGAGGAACGGCTCCGGCGGAGTCGCGCCGTACGGGACATATTCTCCGCGAGGCATGACGAGAGGCATGACGAGTGGAGGGCCGTACAGGTGGCGGAGAGCAGGAAGAGCGTTTCTGCCGAGCGGTCCTCGCGGGCGCCGCCGCGGCACGGCGGGCGGCGCCAGGGCGGCGGGCGGCGCGGCACGTTGCTCGACCCGTCGACCGGCGAGGTCACCGAGGACGCGGTCGTCGTGATCCGTGACGGGGTGGTGAGGGCGGCCGGGGCGCGGACACACACCGCGCTGTCCGCCACGGCCGCCTTGCCGCAGGCCCATGCCGCCGTCCCCGGCGTCGACGCACTGCCGCACGGCAGCGGCCCTTCCAGGGCCGTGGTCTTCCGCGACGTCCGCCCTTCGGCGCGCAGCATCCGGTCGACCTGACGGTCGTGGACGGCCGGAGCTCGGACCGGCACGGGGGCGGCGTCGAGATCCACCTGCACGACCGCGGCGAGAAGGGGCTCACAGCGCTGCACGGCATCATCGGCCGTACACGCGCGCTGTCCCTCCGGGGCAAGGTCACCGTCAGCCACGTGTTCAGACGGGGAGCTCGTGGGCCACGGGGTTGTCCGGACCGTGAGGTCCTGGAGCGAGGAGGTCGCTCAGCCGAGGAGGTCGCCCAGAGGTACGTCGGAATCGGCGAGCCTTTTCGTGTCGACCGGCTGCTCGGAGGTCACGAGGGCGCGGATGGGGTCGGTGACGTCCCAGACGTTGACGTTCATCCCGGCCAGCACCCGGCCCTCGGCGAGCCAGAACGCGATGAACTCCCGGGTGTCCTTCCGGCCGCGGAAGACGACCTGGTCGTAGCCGCCGGGTTCGACGTATCCCGTGTACTCCATGCCCAGGTCGTACTGATCGGTGAAGAAGTACGGCACCCGGTCGTACGTCAGGTCCCGGCCGAGCATCGCCTTGGCCGCGGCCTGGGGCTGGTTGAGGGCGTTGGCCCAGTGCTCGACTCGGATGTGCTTGCCGAGCAGCGGATGGAGGGCGTTGGCGACGTCCCCGGCGGCGAAGATGTCCGGGTGCGAGGTGCGCAGCTGGGCGTCGACGCGGATGCCGTTGCCGACGTCGAGGCCGGCAGCGTCGGCGAGCTGGGTGTTGGGGGTGATGCCGACTCCGACGACGACCGCGTCGGCGTCGATGCGGCTGCCGTCCGACAGGAGTACGCCGCTCGCCCGGCCGTCGGCTCCGGTGATCTCGGCGACCTGAACGCCGAAACGCAGGTCGACCCCGTGATCGGTGTGGAGGTCGGCGAAGATCTGGGATGCCTCGCGGCCCAGCACGCGCAGCAGGGGGAGTTCCGCCATCTCCACGACCGTGACCTCGAGACCGGCCGCGCGGGCGGCGGCTGCCGTCTCCAGGCCGATCCAGCCGGCCCCGATCACCGCGACGCGGGACGCGGACGCGAAGGTCTCCTTGATGCGGTCGCTGTCGGCGAGTCGGCGCAGGTAGAGGACTCCGTCGAGGTCGTCCCCGGGCACGGGCAGGCGGCGCGGTGAGGAGCCGGTCGTCAGCAGCAGCTTCGCGTAGCCGATGCGGCTGCCGTCGGACAGAGCCACCTCGTGTCCGGCGGGGTCGATCGTGGAGACGGTGCTGCCGAGGCGCAGGTCGACATCGTGCTCGCCGTACCACTCGTGGGGGTGGACGTAGACGGCGTCGCGTCCGTCCTTGCCCATCAGGTAGCCCTTGGAGAGCGGCGGGCGTTCGTAGGGGTGCTCGTTCTCCTCTCCGAGGAGGACGACGTCGCCGTCGAAGCCCTCTTCGCGGAGCGTCTGCGCCGCCTTCGCACCGGCCAGGCCGGCTCCGACGATCACGAATGATCCGCTGGCGGTCATGTTCTCTCCTCTGCCGCGTTGGCTCGCAAAGCAATGGCTTCCGCTCGGCGAGCCGGCCCTGCGGTCGCCGCACCTGGCCACGCCATGGTCCTTGATGGTGCTGCATTGCAGGCGGTTGGTGAGTTCCTCGGTGTGTCTGCCGACCGGAAGGCCGCTTCACATCGACTCGACGGCCCTGGCGTCTCCCGGTGCCTCCCGGGGGCCTCCAGGTGTCTCCAGGTGACGATCTGATTGCGGTCGCCCGGTGGTGAGTTGCCTCGGCCGCCTGCTGTCCGTTGAAGCGGATATGGACAGAAGGAAAAACGATTTTGGTGGCGGCTGCGTCCTGTGCGAGGACCTCTTCAGCCGACCCAGGACCAAGCCCCCGGTACCGGCGCGGGCCTGGTGGGTCCAGGTGCTGGGCACCACGCTCGCCGCCGCTCTGATCGTGACCGGCTTGGCGGCCGTGGCCGTCACCGCCCCCTGAGGCGACTCGCCGGGCTGCGGGGACTCTCGGACGGTCAGCCGTGCACGCGCTTGGTCACCGCATCACCGGCGGCCGACGACTCGAGGTAGAACTTCCGCATCGCGTCGGTGCGGCCAGCGGTCTCCTTCGGCGGCGGACGGGTGGGGGAGGGCTGGGCAGCCGGTCTGGAGCATCACAACGGCGGATGGCTCCCACGCTTCGACCGTGACGTGATGGTCGCCTCGCTGGCGGAGAACTCCCTCCGCTCGTTCCGGCCCGAATGGCGGCAAGTCACCTGTCCCACCTTGGTCGTGCTCGCCCAGTCGAGCTTCGTCCCCGGGCCGGACGTCGACGCGATGCTCGAGCAGCGGCCGGAAACGCCGGCGGTGAGTGTCCCCGGAACAGGTCACGACCTGCACCTCGATCAGCCCGAAGTCCTTGACGACCTCCTTCTGAGGTTCCTCGAAGGCCTTGGCTGATCGACAGGTTGTGACCGGGGTTCGTCGCCGGCGTCTGCGGCGTCGTGGCCGTCCCGACTGGGACGACCTCCTTCTCGTCGCCGGTGTCCGCGGCGTCGTGGCCGTCCCGACCGGCCGTCCTATCGCGTCCTGGGTCGCTCCGGATTGAGCGCTGCGCCGAAGTTCATACCGCTGCCGGTGAGATCCACGTGGATACCGTCACGTTCCACGACGATATTGCGCAGGCGTACGTCTCCCGGCACCGTCTCCGGCAGTGCTACGGAAAGAGAGAACCGGTCGGCCAGTTCCGGCGGGCGAAGCTGCAACAGCGCTCCGACGAGGTCCGGGTCGATGCCGACCTTCTCCAGGATCACAGGATGGTCGACGACAAGGTCGATCAGGTTGACCTTCGTCAGTCTCTGGAGGAACCGGGGTGAGCCGGTGAGCCGATGGAGCTCTTTCTCGCTCCGCAGCGCCCGGTCCATATGGGACTTGGGAATGCCGAGGCGCTCCACGACCGCAGGCAGGTCGAACAGCGCTTTGATGCGCGCTGTTTCGCGGCTTATCCGGCCGGCTGCTTCGGGGTGCAGGCGCAGGCCGGCGTGATCGGGATCCTTGCCGGGCCTGTAGGTGAACAGGCGCGGCACGTCGAGCCGTACGTTCTCGAGCGTGGTGGACACCGCGCGGTCACCACTTTTGCCGACGCGTGCCTGTGCCGCCACGGTTACCGTGCGGCCGGCGACAGGCAGCGATCCGGCGATGCGAACCGCATCCGGTCCGGAACATGTGAACTCGAGGCGCGAAGCGCCCAGCTCCCGGTTGAGGTCGTCGAAGGACAGCAGAACATCGCCTTGCATGTGCTCGACGAAGGCGCCTCGCACCGAGGTCGGGAGGTCACCGACCAGGCGGACATCCCGGGCGGCTACGTGTACTTCGGCGATGGAGACCTTGTCGGCGGGAACGTCCGGCAGGTCGAGGTCGGCATGGTCGACCCGGTTGCGGGCCAGTTGCGTCAGGAACGGGAATCCGATGATGTCGACGTCGGGCCGGGCGGCGAGGCCGAGGGAGTCCTGGATGCCTTCTTCGGCCTTCTCCTCCGCGTAGATCAGGGCCAGGCGGTCGCAGAGGACGAAGAGAGTGCCGGCGACGACGACTGCGACGATGAACTTGAGGGTGATGGGGACGGCCGCCAGACGGCTTTTGCCCCGATGATTGGGTGGAGCCCAGTCCTCTCGCTCGTCATCTGACGGGATGGCGCGTACTGGGGGGAGACGAGGCAGGCGCTCCGGTGGAAGGATGGAATCCGGTTCTGGATCTGCGAATTGGGCCAGTTCCTCGTACGGATTGTATGAATGAGTCGATATGCGTGTGGGGGGTCGCATCGCCACATCCCATCACGACGACCATGGTCCACCGCAAATCCGGTGCACGGAACTCGCGTTGGGCGATCGTACTGGGCTACGGCCGGACCCTGCCCACGCGCCTCTTCCGGGCGAACGCGTCACCGCATGACAGCCGCCCGTACGCACAGCACATCCGGCAGGTGCGAGGCGAGCAGCTGCCAGGTGTCGCCGTCGTCCGCGCTCGCGTACACCTCACCGTTGCGGTTGCCGAAGTAGACGCCGGCCGGGTCCGCGTCGTCCGTGCACAGGGCGTCCCGGAGCACCGTGCCGAAGTGCTCGCCCTCCGGGAGGCCCGCCGACAGCTCGTCCCAGGTGTCGCCCGCATCGCGCGTGCGATAGACGCGGCAGCGGCGTCCCGCCGGGACGCGGTCCGCGTCGGCCGTGATCGGGAAAACGTACGCCGTGTTCGCCCGGTGGGGGTGGGCGGCCATGGCGAAGCCGAAGTCGGACGGCAGCCCGGCCCCGATGTCGGTCCACTTCGCTCCCGCGTCGTCACTGCGGAACACACCCCAGTGGTTCTGCAGATACAGCCGGTCCGGATCGACGGCGTCCTGCGCGATCTTGTGGACACACTGGCCGAACTCCGGATTCGGGTCGGGCAGGAAGACCGCGGACACACCCTGGTTGGACGGTGCCCAGCTCTTCCCTCCGTCGCGGGAGCGGAACACCCCGGCCGTGGACACGGCCACCGTCACCGCCTCCGGATCGCGCGGGTCGGTGATCACTGTGTGGACCGCTTCACCACCGCCGCCCGGCACCCACTGGGAGCGGGTCGGGTGCTCCCACAGGGGCCGGACCAGCTCGAAGCTGCTGCCGCCGTCCTCCG
Source organism: Streptomyces sp. NPDC027962 (assembly GCF_055566095.1). Taxonomy (NCBI): domain Bacteria; kingdom Bacillati; phylum Actinomycetota; class Actinomycetes; order Kitasatosporales; family Streptomycetaceae; genus Streptomyces; species Streptomyces sp. NPDC027962. The sequence continues at coordinate 15,473 of NZ_JBVHTA010000017.1, read as the reverse complement.
AGCGGAAGAGCGCGGCGGGCTCCGTGCCCGCGTAGACCACCTCCTGGTCCCCCGAGGAGGCCGGGTGCAGCTGCCAGACCCGCTCCAGTGACGCTCCGGTGTCCTTCGGGAACTTGACCGCCGGCTTCTCCGGCTCGATCCAGGTCGCGCCCAGATCGTCGGAGTGGAAGACGGAAGGGCCCCAGTGCGCGCTGTCGCCGCCGACCAGCAGCCGGGGGACCGCGCGGCGGGTGTCGATCCCGATCGAGTACACCGCCTGCGCGTTGAAGTGCGGGCCGTTGAACTCCCATGTGCCGCCGCTCCTGCGGCCGATGAAGAGTCCCTTGCGCGTGCCTACGGTCAGCAGAACATCGGTCATGGCCCGATACCTCCAGGACGCCTTTGTCTCGGTTATGGGCCAGTCTGCACCCGACCACTGACAGTGGCCGGTAGGACGCTCTTCGCGCAGGTCGGCCCGGCAATGCAAATACAGACTGCCTGCCGGGCCGAAACTCATCGGCGCGCACTCGTCGGCGTGGGTCTCCGCCGCGCACGGCGCCGTGGGTTCTCCTCAGACGGAGCGGTGGTGTGCGGCGGGACATGGACCTCGCCGCCGAGTACGCGCGGCGCGTGCCGGGCCCAGAAGGGGTTGCGCTCGCGGCCGGTGAGACCGACCTGACCTGTTCGGACATCGACCTGCCCGTCACCAGGTCGACGACGACCCACCACTTCCGCGTGCTCCGGGAGAACGGCGTGATCCGTCAGACCTACCAGGGAACCGCCAAGATGAACGGCCTGCGGCGCGACGATCTCGACGCCCTGTTCCCCGGTCTGCTCGACCGGGTGCTCGAAGCGGCAGAAGGTCAGGCGCGACGCCTCGGCGACACCTGAGACGCCCCCGCCGCCGCCGAGGCGACACCGCCGGCGTCACTGCTCCCGGTCACCCGGATCGGCCGGCCCTCCGACGTGCGCCGCGCCCAGCAGCCCCGCCCAGTCGGAGATCTTGACGCGCGACCGCCCCAGGCTGCGGCCCAGTGCCGTCTCCGCCTCCTCGATGGCCAGCCATCCCGTCCATCGCACCGGCCGGTGCCCCGATGCCCACAACACGGCCACGGGGTCCGCGGCGACCGGCCGCTGCGCGAGCGCCGACGCGTCCTCGAGCAGTGAGTTCACCGTCTCCTTTGCGCACGGCCGGTTGCTGCCGATCACTCCGGTCGGCCCCCGCTTGATCCACCCCGCCACGTACTCGCCGGGCGAGAAGGCGCCGTCCCGCAGCACCCGCCCCGCCGCGTTGGGCACCACGCCGCGCTCGGCGTCGAACGGCAGACCGTCCGTCGGCACGCCCCGGTAGCCCACCGCGCGCAGCACCAGCTGCGCCTCCACGTCCTCGTACGCGCCGGTGCCGCGGATGCCGCCCGTGCCGTCCGGCGTCGTCCGTTCGAAGCGGACCCCGCCGACCCGCCCGTCCCGCTCCAGCACTTCCACGGGCCGCAGGAAGAACCGCACGTGGATACGGCGCGGCCTGCCGTGCGGCGGGCGGGCGGCCCACTCCCGTACGACCGTGAGGTTCCGGCGGACGATCGCGGGTACGGCCGCCGGATCGGCGTACGCCGGCTCGAGCGCGAGGTCCGCCGGGGCCACCAGCACGTCCGCGCCGGGCAGGGCGCCCAGCTCCCGCAGCTCCTTGGTGGTGAACTTGGCCCCGGCCGGTCCGCGCCTGCCGACCATGTACACGTCGCGCACCTGGCTGGCCTCCAGCGCCCCCAGTGCGGCCTGGGGGACGTCCGTCCCGCGCAGCTCGTCCGCGCCGCGCGCGAGGATGCGCGCCACGTCCACTGCCACATTGCCCGCGCCGATGACGACGGCCGCCCGCGCGCCGAGCGCGAAGGCGCCCGGCGCCGCGTCGGGGTGGGCGCTGTACCAGGAGACGAAGTCGGTGGCCGAGTGGCTGCCGGGCATATCCTCACCGGGAATGCCGAGCCTGCGGTCCCTGGCGGCGCCCACGCAGTACACGACCGCGTGGTAGAGCTCCAGGAGCTTCCCGGGATCGAGGCCGTGGGAGCCCACCTCGACGTTGCCCAGGAAATCGATCCGCTCGTCCTCCAGGACGGACCGCAGGTTGTTCTGCAGCGACTTGATCTTCTCGTGGTCGGGGGCCACTCCGTAGCGGACGAGTCCGTACGGGCAGGGGAGACGGTCGAGGATGTGCACCCGGACATCCGGCACGGCGGTCTGCTGGACGAGGGCCTGGGCGGCGTAGACCCCGCTGGGGCCGGAACCGACGACGGCGACGCGAAGCACGGCTGCGCTCCTTCCCGCAGGGGGGAATTCCAGCATCGCACTGGTGCGCCGCGCTGGGGAGCCTTGCGCGGGGTCTCCTTGCCGGCGTGTCCTCCGGCCGTGCCCCCCCCGTGCCCCCCGTGCCCCCGCCGGGCCGAGCATGTCCGTGTCCTGCGGGCGTGTCCGCCGTCCCTGCCCTCCCGCTCACATCTCGCGCATCCGGCCGATCTCGGCGGTCTGCTGTGCGATCACGTCGTTCGCCATCTCCTCGACCAGGACGTTGTTGCCGTTGGAGAGGACCTCGGCGGCCATCGTGATCGCCCCCTGGTGATGAGTGATCATGAGCTTCAGGAAGAGCTCGTCGAAAGCTCCGCCCCCGGCGGCCCGCAGCTGCTTCAGCTGCGCCGTGGTGGCCATTCCGGGCATCGTGCCGTGGTCGTGCCCGTGCCCGCCTGCCTTGGTGTCCCCGCCTGGCCTCTCCTCGCCGCCGTTGTTCTTCAACCAGCCGCGCATCGCGTCCACTTCGGGCTTCTGCGCAGCGGCTATGCGTTCCGCGAGGCGCTTCACCTGCGTCGACTCGGCACGGTCCGGGGCGAGGGCGGTCATCTCCAGGGCCTGCTCGTGGTGGACGACCATCATCTCCGCATAGCCGAAGTCCGCCGAGTTGGGGCTCTCGTCGGGTGCGGCCTTTGCGGCCTCCTCTGCGGACAGGGTCCTGGCCGGCTCCCCGGGCTTTCCGGGTGCCACCACGGACGGCCCGCCGGAGCCCGCCGCCTTGGGCGAGCCGTCGGAGCTCGACTCGCAGGCGCCCAGGGTGAGCAGGGCCGCGGCGACCGCCGCAGCCACGGCGGAGCTGCGGACCGGCCTGGTAGGGCGGCGGTTCAACACGGTTACCTCCCGGGGAAGTTGGGCCTCATCGACGACCGCCCTCACTTACTTCACGTGTGTCGTTGATCAGAAACCTTGATGACTTCCGTGTTGCCATCTGTTGAGATGTGCATGCTAGGGAACATACTGCCTGGGTCCGTGAACCGTTCAACCACGAACGGCTATCAGGGGAGGACGCAGTGAACCTGTTGCACACCACCCGAGTGCGACGCAGACGACTGGGAGTCGGCGCGGCCGCGGCCGGCCTTCTCGCCACACTGCTGGCGGCGGGACCGGCGGTTGCCGTCCCCGACCCGGGCGACGCGCCCGCCCGGGAGAAGGTCTCGGCCGGTCAGGCGGCGGACGCCAGGTCGGCCATCCAGAACGGCGAGATACCCGGCGTGGACGAGGTCGTCACCAGCGACAACGTCGAGCACGTGACGAACATCCCGAAGGACGCGCTCGCGGGAACCAACTCTGACCTGGCCTTCCAGGGCCGGTACGCCTTCGCCGGAAACTACGACGGCTTCCGCATCTTCGACATCGGCAACCCGAAGAAGCCCAGGACCGTCTCGCAGGTCCTGTGCCCGGGGTCGCAGAACGACATCAGCGTCTCGGGCGATCTGCTTTTCCTGTCCACCGACTCCTCGCGGAGCGACAACTCCTGCAACAGCACCTCGCAGCCGGCGACCGAGAAGTCGTCCTGGGAGGGCATGAAGATCTTCGACATCAGCGACAAGAGGAACCCGAAGTACGTCGCCGCTGTCGAGACGGCGTGCGGCTCGCACACGCACACGCTGGTGCCGGAGCGCAGGAACGTCTACGTGTACGTCTCCTCGTACTCGCCGAACGCGGCGTTCCCCGACTGCCAGCCGCCGCACGACGGAATCTCCGTCATCAAGGTGCCGCGCAAGGCGCCGGAGAAGGCGGCGATCGTGAACTTCCCGGTGCTCTTCCCCGGTGAGGGTCCCGACGGCGGCGGCAACCCCGGTTCGCCCACCAACCCCGGCGTCTCCAAGACCACCGGCTGCCACGACATCACGGTCCTGCCCTCCAAGGACCTGGCGGCGGGTGCCTGCATGGGTGACGGCATCCTCTTCGACATCGACGACCCGGAGCATCCGAAGGTCATCGACCGGGTCCAGGACAACGTCAACTTCGCGTTCTGGCACTCGGCAACCTTCAACCAGCGGGCCAACAAGGTCGTCTTCACCGACGAGCTCGGCGGCGGCGGCGGGGCCACCTGCAACGCCGAGATCGGTCCGAACCGCGGTGCCGACGGCATCTACGACATCGTTGGCAAGGGTGACCGGCGCAAGCTTGTCTTCCGCAGCTACTACAAGATCCCGCGACACCAGGCCGACACCGAGAACTGCGTGGCGCACAACGGCTCGCTGATCCCGGTCAAGGGCCGCGACATCATGGTCCAGGCCTGGTACCAGGGCGGCGTCTCCGTCTGGGACTTCACCAACTCCTCGAAGCCCAAGGAGATCGCCTACTTCGAGCGCGGCCCGCTGAGCGCCACCACCATCTCCACCGGTGGCTCCTGGTCCGCGTACTACTACAACGGCTACATCTACTCGAACGACATCGCCAAGGGCTTCGACGTGCTGAAGCTCAGCGACCGGCGCACCGACGCCGGCAAGAAGGTGCGCATGCACGAGCTCAATGTGCAGACGCAGCCGGACTACTTCGACGACTTCGACAACTGATCCGGGATGTGCCCAGGTGCCCCGCCGGGCGGGAAATCGTCCGGCGGGGTGCCGAGCTCCCATTCCAGTCCGTACCGCTGGAACAGCTCCGCGCGCAGCCGTGCGCGGGGCATCGGCACGCCCGGCAGCAGCACCGCGAAGACCGCTCCCATCAGCAGCGCACGCAGCAGGGGATAGTCGGTGTCGACGTCCCGAGACCCGTAGCGCTGCACCGTGTCCCTCAGCAGGGCGGCGAGCCGCTGTTGCTCCGGGCACTGAACGAAACCGTCGGCCTGCAGAATCCCCGCCATGTGTGTGCGCATCAGGACGGGATGGCCGACGGCCAGGCCGAGAATGGCGTCGATGGCCCGTGCCAGCCGCTCGTGCCCGTCCTCGGTGTGCGGCTCACGCTCCAGCGCCGCCTGGAGCGTGCGGTGCATCAGCCGGTGTACGGCCGACTGCAGCAGCTGGCGTTTGCCCGGGAAGTAGTACGAGACCAGCCCGCGTGCCGAGCCCGCGCGGTCGGCGATGTCGCCGAGCGTGGTGGCCTCGTAACCACGCTCGTCGACGAGTTCCAGCGTCGCCTGCAGAAGCCGCTCGCGGGAACGTCGACGAAGCTCTTCATTGACCGATGCGCTTCGCGGGGACATGCTTGACTCCTGCGTTGACTGGCTCTCAGCCAATATACTCAGCGCGTCCCGCCGTCCGGCCCTCGGGGCAGGTCGGCGAGTCTGCTGCCCGAACCGGGCGACGCGGGGGATCGTCCGGTTCGGGGGCTTTGTCCTGCCCCCAGTCTCCTACAGCCCCTCGCCGTCCCCTACCGTGCGGCGCTCCGGTCTCCTACGGTGCGTCGCGCGGATCGACGGCTTCGAGCACCGGGCGGAGCCCCGCCGGCCGCTCAGCCACCGGCAGGTGGTCCACGAAGAGGACCGCGCAGCCCAGATCGGCGGCCCCGCCGTCCGCGCGCCGGTCGTCCCCCACCATCAGCACCTCGCGCGGATCGCGGCCGAGGCCCTCGCATGCCGCACGGAAGAGCCGGACATCGGGTTTCTGTACGCCGTGCTCGAACGACAGCGTGTAGGTGTCGATCAGCGGGTCCACGCCGTGATCCCGGAAGACGGGCCGCAGGTCCCAGCCGATGTTGCTGACCACACCTACGCTGATGCCCCGCTCGCGCAGGCCGTGCAGTACCTCGGCCGCATCGGGGTAGGGGCGCCACGCCCGAGCCGTCATATGGCGGTCGTAGAGCGCGTCGTACATACCGTCGTCCGGCATACCGTCGTCCGGCAGGCGCACCTCGCGCGCGAGACCCGTGTACGCGGCCCTGTGCGTCTCCATGCTCGTGTCCCGCACCGCCCACGGGGTGGCCAGATGGTCGGGTATGCGTCGGGGCTGGGCCCCTCCCGGCAGTGCGCCTGCCGCCTCCAACCGCACGGCGCACTCGTCCAGTTCCTTCTCCGCCACGACATGTCCGCGCTCGCGGAGCACGGCACGCAGCCAGTCGCGCGTCGACTCGATGCGGAACAGCGTGCCGGAGAAGTCGAAGAGCACAGTTCTGATCACCATGGGCCGATCTTCGACGGGTCAGCGTCCGCGGGGCAAGGCCGCGCGCTCGTACGTGGCGACGGCGAGAGCGACGACGCACACCCCGAGCAGCCATCCGCCGATCACGTCCGAGGGCCAGTGGACGCCCAGATAGAGCCGGGTGAAGCCGACCCCTGCCACGGAGGCGGCGGCGGCCGCCACGCACCCCGCCCAGAGACGCCCGGTGACGCCCCACCGCCGCGACAGCCAGAGCAGCAGCCCGCACGTGACGACGGCCGTCATCGCATGCCCGGACGGGAAGGCCGCGTAGTGCGCCGCGTCGACGGGATCGGGCCACTGTGGCCGATCACGCCCCACGGCGGCCTTCACGGCCTGCTGAAGGGCCGCCGCGACAGCGCTGGTCACCGCCACCCAGACGGCGAGCAGACGTTCCCTGCGCAGCCACAGCCACACGACGGCCGCCGCAGCAAGCAGCCGCATCGCCCACGGGTCCCACACCCAGTCGGTCAGTACTCGGTTGACCTGTGTGAAGGCCGGTTCGGTCAGGGCGGGGCCGTGCAACGCGTCCACGACCGCCTGGTCGAAGGACATCAGCGGGGACCACGAGAGCGTGACGGGCACCAGCATCAACGCGGACAAGGCGGCGAACACGCCGCAGACACGGGCGGGGCCGACCGCCGGCTCCGGCGGTGTCGTGGGGGAGGGGGTGCGGGTGGGGTGGGGGGAGGCCATGAACAGATCCTGTCCCTTTCGTGGCCTTCTATCCCAGCGCGCGCAACCCCGGGACGAAGGCCACGAGCAGCGGTACCACCGGCACCAGGGCGGCGGCGGCCGTCAGCCGCAGCCGATGGCCCCGGGTGAGCCGGGGGATCGGTGCCAGCAGCCGGTTCACCCGGTGCGGCAACTCCGCGTCCGGGGTGGGACATGGCCCGAACACCCCGCGCTCCTCGTTCAGTTCCACCAGCGCCAGCGCGATCGTCAGCCGGCCGAAGCGCCGCGAGGCGACGTCGTCCGCCGCCAGCTCGACCAGCCGGTGCATCTCGTCACGGAACGCGGCGAACACCGGGATCTGCGGGAAGCCGTTGGCCAGGGCCGCGGAGCAGTGCAGCAGCCAGTCGTGCCGGGCCCGCGCGTGGCCCTGCTCGTGGGCCAGTACGGCGTCGAGCCGACGGCCCTCCAGACGGCGCAACGCGGCCGTGGTGATCACCAGTTGAGGGGCCGCGCCCGGCAGCCACCAGGCGTCGGGCCGCTCACCCTCCAGGACGACCAGCGGCTCGCTGCCGGGCACCTCGCCGGGCATCAGCGGGGAGCGCACGAGGAGCTCGGCACGTCGGCGCCTGCGCTGTACATGAGACCTGCGGATCTCCCGCGCGAGCATGGCGCCCGTCCACAGGCCACCGCATGCCAGGATCACTGCGAGCACCGCCGACCACGGTTCGCCGGCCCCCAGGGCGTACGCCTCGACGACCCCGTTCGGCGCCGACGCGAAGACACGGCCCCGCACGAGCTGCCACGCGGCGGCCGCGCTCAACGTCATCGACAGCGCGAACGACAGCAGCACGGCAGCCACGATGCACTGCCACACCCAGAGGGCGACTACGGGCTCGCGCTCCGGCCAGTCGGCACGCGACACGAGGCGCGGTGCGACGACGGCGGCCAGTGCGCCGAGCATGAGCAGCGCGAGCGAGACCATCATGGACCGCAGCCTATGAGCGCGCGGCTACTTGCGGGTATGGCCGCGTACGTCAAGTGACGCACGCCACGGTTTGATCGCGGCCCTGCGGAGCGGTGAAGCCATGGCCGTCGCGCTCCGGCTCACAGGGTCAGCAGCATCGCCAGCATGGCGACCGCCATCGAGACTCTGCAGGCGGGCACGAGCGTGGTCCGTGAGCCCGGGCAGGTCCGTATCGCGAGCGCGCCCCCGCCGGCGGGGGCGCGCGCTATCAGCAGCCGGGGGCCCGAGCGCAGCGCGTACACGGAGAAGTACACGAGCAGTGCGCCCGTGACGACGGGCACTCCACCCGTCGCGTGTCCGCCGTGGCCTCCGGGTCCGCCGGCGGCCATGGCCACCGCCATGTAGATCATCGCGAGGCAGCCGACGAAGTGGTGCAGGTGCCGGCCCGCGCGCCGCAGCGGCCGCATCGCGTGCCCCGCGGCCGCGCCGAAGACCGCCGCGTACACCATCCAGTACCACCGGGGTGGTGTGAACACGGTGGCGGGAACCGCCATCGCGGCCATGCCGAAACCCATCAGCGCCTCCGCGCCGGCCGCCTCGCGCACCGGCCCGGAGCAACGGCGCGTCCGCGCCAGGCAGTACGCCCCGGCCGTGGCGCACAGCACCATGAGCAGCCAGCCGGACATCGCTGGTCCGTGCACGGCGTACCTCCCCCTTCGGCCGGCGTTCCACGTCGGTCGAGAAGTCGATGCCCCCCCGCTGCGCTTCGTACGCGAGCGCACGGGGGTAAAGGGGGAGCGCGACGAGGGCGCAGAAAGAGCTCCGCTGAGGCGGTGACCGGCAGGAAGGCCGGCGGCGGGGCGGGATAGTGTCGTGGCCTCTGCACACCGGGGAACGGAGGGCCACCCAATGGAGACCGCACCGCCGAAGGACTCCGGCGAACTCACCTACCGCGACGCGGTCGAGGCCGATGTCCCGGTGCTCGTCCCGCTGATCGAGTCGGCGTACCGCGGTGACGCGAGCCGGGCGGGCTGGACCACAGAGGCGGACATCCTCGCCGGGCAGCGCACCGACCCTCAGGGCGTCCTCGAGGTCATCACCGCGCCGGGCAGCCGGCTGATGATCGTCGAACGCGACGGCGCGCCGATCGCCTGCTGCCAGCTCGAACACCGCGACGAGGCGGCCTACTTCGGCATGTTCGCGGTGCGCCCGGAGCTCCAGGGCGCCGGTCTGGGCCGCCGGATCATCGCAGAGGCGGAGCGCAGAGCCCGCGAGGCATGGGGCGTCGCGCAGATGCACATGACGGTGATCTCCGTGCGCGAGGAGCTGATCGCCTGGTACGAGCGCCGCGGATACCGTCGTACGGGCCGGATGAGCCCCTTCCCGTACGGCGACGAGCGCTTCGGTATCCCGCAGCGCGAGGATCTCGCCTTCGAGCTGCTCGTGAAGGACCTCGTACCAGGCGGTCGGGACCGCTCGTGAAGGATCTCGTAGCGAGGCGGCTGAGGCCTCGTACGACGGCGGCCGTCAGGCCGTGAAGCGGCCGGTGCGCCGGATCTCGGGGAAGTCGGTCGTCGCGCCGTCCAGCTCGAGAGCGCGCACCAGCCGCAGGTGGTCCTGCGTGTTGACCACCCAGCCGATCACCCGGAGCCCCTCGGCGTGGGCTCGCTCGACGGTCTCCAGTGTCAGCCGGCGGATGTTCAACGCCAGGCAGCGGGCGCCCACCGCCTTCGCCCGGTCCACGATGTCGGCTCCCCAGCGGCTGGCGATCAGCACCGTACGCACGCCCGGCACCAGCGCCGAGATCTCGGCGATCGCCTCGTCGTGGAACGAGGACACCTCGACGCGCGGCACCAGATCCCGCCTGTGCATCACCTCGGCCAGGGCGCGCGCCGCGGCCGCGTCCTTGATCTCCGCCTGGAGCGGTGACTTCACGGCGTCGAGGACCTCCTCGAACACCGGCACCCGCTCGCCCCCGCCCGCGTCGAGCTGGCGCAGTTCGGCGAGCGTCTTCTCCGCGATCGGGCCGTTGCCGTCGGTCGTGCGGTCGACGTCGGCGTCGTGCATGACGGCGAGTGCGCCGTCCTTGCTCAGATGCAGATCCAGCTCGATGGCGTCCATGCCGGACTGCTCGGCGCGAACGAAGGAACGCAGGGTGTTCTCCGGCTCCACGCCCATGACCCCGCGATGACCGATGGTGAGGAAAGTCAAGATTCTCTCGCTTCCGTCGACGGCGGCTCCCGCGGGGCGCAGCCTGGCACCCGGCGGTAAGGACGCAGCCTAACGGCCGCTCCCGGTGACGGAACCGCTCTCGCACGGGGTGTCCGGAAGCCGTCCCCGGTCCGTGTCCGCGCACCGCGGGCGGCGGTCGGAGGGCCGCTTCACCCCAGGGTGGGCGCGTCCTGAGGCGGTTGACGGCGCGACTGCCCGGCGTGCCGCCCAGGGCCGCCGTTGCGACCGCCGGCGTACCGACCGGAGCTGCCGTTGCGACCGCCCGGCGTGCCCCTGAGGGTTGCTGTTGCGACCCCCCGAGGTACCGGGTAGAGCCGCCGATGCGACCGTTATACGTGCCTGCCGCCGCAAAAACTGCGGCGATCAAGGGGGTCGCACGGGATAATTTCCCAAGCCTCTACTTGTGGGAGGGAACCGCACATGGATACGGTGTCTTGACGCGAGGTTCTCCCGTGAAGGAAGTGACATGACGGAAATTCTTGTGCAGGACGTGGCCGCAGGGGGCATATCCCGGGCCGACAGGGTGATCCACCACCCGAGCTGGCCGACGCTCAAGAATGCCGTCGAGGAGATCCGTCCCTGGCAGTCCAAGGACGGCTCGATCGACTTCGACGCAGAGGACGCGCCGGCCAGAGCAGCGGTGGAGGCCGCCCTGGACCGTGTGATCGGCGCCGTGGAGGACCTGTCCCCGCTGCTGCCGCACGACGCCGCGTACCACCGCACCCTCGTGGCCGACCTGCGGAAGTGGGCCGGCACGGGCTTCGAGGTGCCGGACTTCCTGGACTCGCTGCTCGCCTTCCACCCGGCCGCGGACCGCGAGGACGGGCTCCAGCACCTGGTCGTCTTCCCGATGTACACGCAGAACGGGAACCCCGACCGCAATCTCGAGGCCGTCGTCCTCAGGATGGTGTGGCCGGAGTGGCTCTCCGAACTGGAGCGCACCCGGTACGACAACCCGCTCTTCTGCGGCATCACCTTCGAGGACTTCACCGCCGGTTACGACACGAACTCCGCGGTGCTGTTCCCCGAAACCATCGCCGTGCGCGAGGCGCCCGAGCGCTTCACCTGGGGTGGCATCTTCTGCGACCGCGAGGCGGCCCGCTTCCGCGCCGTCACCGAAGAGGCGGTGAGTGTCCTCGGCCTGGAGCTGCCGGACGACATCCGCGAGATGGTCGCCGACCAGAAGCGCTGCGAGCAGGCCTTCGTGCTCTGGGACATGGTCCACGACCGTACCCACAGTCATGGCGACCTGCCCTTCGACCCGTTCATGATCAAGCAGCGCCAGCCGTTCTGGATGTACGGCCTGGAGGAGCTGCGCTGTGACCTCACCGCGTTCAAGGAGGCCGTGAGGCTGGAGGCCGAAGGCAACCAGCACGGCCGTGACGTCCAGTACGCGGTGCTCTTCGACCGGATGTTCCGCTTCCCGGTCTCCGGCGACCGCGTCCGCAACTACGACGGCCTCGGCGGCCAGCTGCTCTTCGCCTACCTGCACAAGCACGATGTGGTCCGCTGGACGGACAACACCCTGAAGATCGACTGGGAGCGTGCCCCGCAGGTCACCAACCAGCTCTGCGGCGAGATCGAGCAGCTCTACCGCGACGGCATCGACCGCCCGAAGCTGGTCCACTGGTTCGCCGCGTACGAACTGGTCTCCACCTACCTGGCGCCCCACCCGGGCTCGCGCTGGGCCAAGGGCCCCGACGCCCTCGACCTGTCCCAGCCGCCCCGTAAGCTCGTCGACGACGTGCTTCCGGACGAGTTTCCGCTGAGCATGTTCTATGAGGCGCTTTCCAAGAAGCTGAAGAACGTGATCGCCTCCACCAAGGGGATCACCGCCGCTTCCGCTTCCGGAGCTGCCGCGTGAGCTCTCGCATCCAGGAGGCGACCATGAAGACCAACGGCAGCGGTGCTCTGGAGGGTGCAGTGGTCGCGGTGGCGGGCGCGGCCGGTCCGGCCGGCCGGGCCGCCCTGCTGAGGCTGGCGGAGGCGGGCGCCGTCGTCGTCGCCTCCGACGCCGACCCGCAGCGGCTCGCCGAGGCGGTGGACGCCGCCAGGTACGCCCACGGCGGGGCCACTGTCACCGGTGACACCGTCGACCTGCTCGACCTGGGCGCCGCGCGCGACTGGGCCGACAAGACGGAGAAGGAGTTCGGGCGGATCGACGGTCTGGTCCACCTCGTCGGCGGCTGGCGTGGCAGTGCCACGTTCGCCGAGACCAACCCCGGGGACTGGGAGCTGCTCGAGAAGCTGCTGATCCGTACCGTCCAGAACACCTCGCTGGCGTTCCACGACGGGCTGCAGCGCAGCGACAAGGGCCGCTATGTGCTGATCAGCGCGGCCGGAGCCTCCAGCCCCACCGCGGGCAACGCCGCTTACGCGGCGGCCAAGGCCGCCGCGGAGGCATGGACGCTGGCCCTCGCCGACGCCTTCCGCAAGGCAGGGGGTGAGCAGGGCCCCACGTCGGCGGCTGCCATCCTGGTGGTCAAGGCACTGGTGCACGACGCGATGCGCGCCGAGCGCCCGAATGCGAAGTTCGCGGGCTTCACCGACGTGACGGAGCTGGCCGAGGCCATCGTCGGAGTCTGGGACCGGCCCGCCCCGGAAGTGAATGGACAGCGTCTGTGGCTGACTCCCAAACCGTGAAGACCGACGCCCGGCGCCACCACGACCCGTCCGTGCGCGGGTTCGCCAGCGACAACTACGCGGGGGCCCACCCCGAGGTGCTCGCGGCGCTCGCCCTCGCCAACGGAGGCCACCAGGTCGCCTACGGCGAGGACGAGTACACCGGCCACCTCCAGCGGATCGTGCACAGCCACTTCGGCCCGACGGCGGAGGCCTTCCCGGTCTTCAACGGCACCGGCGCCAACGTGACCGCCCTCCAGGCGCTCACCGACCGCTGGGGTGCCGTGATCTGCGCCGAGTCCGCCCACATCAACGTCGACGAGGGCGGCGCTCCTGAACGGATGGGCGGGCTGAAGCTGCTGACCGTGCCGACGCCGGACGGCAAGCTCACACCCGAGCTCATCGACCGCCAGGCGTGGGGCTGGGACGACGAGCACCGTGCGATGCCGCAGGTCGTGTCGATCACCCAGAACACCGAACTCGGCACGGTCTACACCGTGGACGAGATCCGTGCGATCGTCGATCACGCGCACGGCCACGGCATGAAGGTCCATCTCGACGGGGCCCGGATAGCCAACGCGGCGGCCTCGCTGGACGTCCCGATGAGGACGTTCACCAACGCCGCCGGTGTCGACGTCATCACCTTCGGCGGCACCAAGAACGGCATGCTCTTCGGTGAGGCGGTCGTCGTCCTGAACCCGGACGCGGTCAGCCACATGAAGCATCTGCGCAAGCTCTCCATGCAGCTGGCCTCCAAGATGCGTTTCGTCTCGGTGCAGTTGGAAGCACTGCTCGCCAAGGACCTGTGGCTGCGCAACGCCCGCCACGCCAACGAGATGGCCCAGCGGCTCGCGGCGGGTGTGCGCCAGGTGGACGGGGTGGAGATCCTCTACCCGGTGCAGGCCAACGCCGTCTTCGCCCGTCTCCCGCACGATGTGAGCGAGCGACTGCAGAAGCGGTTCCGCTTCTACTTCTGGGACGAGGCGGCCGGCGACGTGCGCTGGATGTGCGCGTTCGACACCAGGGAAGAGGACGTGGACTCCTTCGTGCAGGCGCTCAAGGAGGAGATGGCGCGCTAACCGCCACTTGAAGAGCGTATAGGTATACGGTCGATCGAAAAGTCATTGACTTGTGATCGGCCGTTTTCCTATGCTCCCCGACCATGGATCTCATCCAGCAGAATCCCGATCTCTCCGCCTACTTGGCGGCCAACGAGGTGATCGACCATGAGCACCCGCTGGTGCGGGAGGTCGCCGCCCGTCTTGCTCGTCGAGCCTCGGGCTCATATGTATACGCTCGCGCCGCCTATGAGTTTGTGCGTGACGCCGTTCCGCATTCGCATGACACGGGGGACATGAGGGTCACGTGGCGCGCCTCCGACGTGCTGGAGCAGCGCACCGGCATCTGCCACGCCAAGTCGCACGCCCTGGTCGCGCTGCTGCGCGCCGAGGACATCCCGGCCGCCCTCTGCTATCAGCGACTGGACGGCGTGGTGCACGGCTTGGCCGCCGTGCGTTTCCGAGGCGCCTGGCACCGGCAGGATCCGCGCGGCAACAAGCCCGGCGTCGACGCGCAGTTCTCGCTGACGGGTGAACGCCTTGCATGGACACCCGAATCGGAGTCCACTGATATGGACTATCCAGTGCTCTATGCTGTACCGCACTCCGCGGTCCTGAAGGCCTTGCAGGAGGCACCGGACCGCGCGTACCTGTGGCAGACGCTCCCGGCCACACTCTGAACAGCCGAGGCAAGCAGGCGATGACCCTCCAGCTCACCGTGTCCGACGAAGTGCGCGCGCTCGCGCCCGGCTCACCCGCGTCGCCGTCGAGGCGCGCGGACTCGTCAACGGCCCCAGCAGCGCCGACAGCTCGGCGCTCCTGGACGAGGCCGCCCGCCGGCTCGCGACCCGGCTCGACGGGCGCGCTCCGCACGAGGACCCGCACATGGCCGCCTGGCGTCAGGCGTACACGGCTTTCGGTGCCAAGCCGTCCCGTACCCGCAACTCGGCAGAGGCGCTGGCCAAGCGGGCGCTCGCCGACGGCGGGCTGCCCCGGATCAACGCACTGGTCGACCTCTGCAACGCCATCAGCGTGGCGCATCTGATCCCCGTCGGGGGTGAGGACACCGACCACATCAAGGGCGGCATGCGGCTCGTACGGGCCAGCGGCCGGGAGCCGTTCGCCATCATCGCCGGCGGTCAGCCTGCCGAGGAGCACCCCGAGGCCGGCGAGGTCGTCTGGTGCGACGACAAGGGCGTCACCTGTCGGCGCTGGAACTGGCGCCAGGGGGTGCGCACCCGTCTGACGGAGGAGTCGGTGAACGCCCTGTTCCTGCTCGAGGGTATGGGCCCGGGGGCGGCCGGCGAGCTCGAGGCCGCAGCCGCCGAACTCGTCGAATCACTGGAGAAGTTGAGCCCCGGGGCGCGGATCACCGTGCACCCCCGCGCCTGAACGGCCCGAGGAGCGTGTCGGCCATGGCCGGGCCGGCCCTAGGGCGTGTTTCGAAAGTAGCGTCGTCCGCCCGCAGGGCGGGGCCCGCGGCGTCTGGTGCGTGCAATCGCAAGGCGGAGGATCATCCTCGTA
>NZ_JBVHTA010000016.1:0-145830 GCF_055566095.1 Streptomyces sp. NPDC027962 | reverse complement strand
CACCCGTCGAATACGAGACCAACTACTACCGCACAACCCCGAAACCCCAGGTCACAACCACAATCTAAAGTCTCTACCGAACCCGGAACGGTTCAGAAGGGCGTCGACGCGGAGTACGGCACCGGCTGGACCAGCACCAACATCCCGATGATGACGGGAACGCCGGACGTCACCGGTGACGGCATCCCGGACATCTGGGCGCTGGACTCAGCAGGCAAAGTCCGCTTCTACAAGCCGTCGGCGACCGACACGGGCGCCGGCACCACCGTGATCGTCGGCGGCTGGGAGGCGAAGAAGGCCTTCGGCTGACCTCACGCCGAACCGCATGACCGCACCCCGAACCGCAAGCAGTGGGCGCGTCCACCACACCCGGTGGGCGCGCCCGCGCGTTTCAGCGCCCCGCGGCGACCCGGTCGCGCCTTCGCCCGGTACGCCCGCGTCGCCAGCCGATAGAAACACCAGTTGGAAGCGCCCGGAACCGCCGGTCGTGCGGAAGCCCAGCAGAGCCGCGAGGTCGACACCCGCCGGCGCTCCGGTCCCCTGGAAAGGCTTGGCCAGGCCTTCCGCCCGGATCATGTACGTCAGAAAGCACCCTCGAAGGTTCACGGATGT
Source organism: Streptomyces sp. NPDC027962 (assembly GCF_055566095.1). Lineage (NCBI taxonomy): Bacteria > Bacillati > Actinomycetota > Actinomycetes > Kitasatosporales > Streptomycetaceae > Streptomyces > Streptomyces sp. NPDC027962. The sequence continues at coordinate 145,218 of NZ_JBVHTA010000016.1, read as the reverse complement.
CGCGGTTCGGCGCCCGCCTGCCCCATGACTGTGATGCACGCCACTGCATTCCGCCGTGGAGCACCCGGCCCCGCGTGACCGAGCACACCACCCATAACCGAGCCGTACGCACGACAATGGCCCTGTGATCACTTCGCCGCCACGAAGCGCCCACCGCCGGGCCGAGCACGCGTCGACGCCGTACGTCGACCTCACCCGCGCGGAGTGGAGCGCCCTGCGCGAGAAAACGCCGCTGCCCCTCACCGCCGAGGAGGTCGAGCGGCTCCGCGGTCTCGGCGACGTCATCGACCTCGACGAGGTGCGGGACGTCTACCTCCCGCTGTCCCGGCTCCTCAACCTCTACGTCCAGGCCAGCGCCGGTCTGCGCGGCGCACTCAATACGTTCCTCGGCGACGCCGGCAACGGGCACGGTGAGCAGCGCGGCACGCCCTTCGTCATAGGCGTCGCCGGGTCCGTCGCCGTCGGCAAGTCCACCGTGGCCCGGCTTCTCCAGGCCCTGCTGGCACGCTGGCCCGAGCATCCGCGGGTCGAGCTCGTCACCACCGACGGGTTCCTGCTGCCCATGAAGGAGCTTCAGGCCCGCGGTCTGATGTCCCGCAAGGGCTTCCCCGAGTCGTACGACCGCCGGGCGCTGACCCGGTTCGTCGCCGACATCAAGGCCGGCAAGGACGAGGTCACCGCCCCCGTCTACTCGCACCTGATCTACGACATCGTTCCGGACGAGCGCCTGACCGTGCGCCGCCCGGACATATTGATCGTCGAGGGGCTCAACGTGCTGCAGCCCGCGCTGCCCGGCAAGGACGGCCGCACGCGGGTGGGTCTCGCCGACTACTTCGACTTCAGTGTGTACGTCGACGCGCGGGCGGAGGACATCGAGACCTGGTACCTCAACCGTTTCCGCAAGCTGCGGGAGACGGCGTTCCAGAACCCGTTCTCCTACTTCAGGAAGTACACCCAGGTCTCCGAGGAGGAGGCGCTCGACTACGCCCGCACCATGTGGCGCACCATCAACAAGCCCAACCTGCTGGAAAATGTGGCGCCGACGCGCGGCCGCGCCACGCTGGTGCTGCGCAAGGGCCCCGACCACAAGGTGCAGCGGCTGTCACTGCGCAAACTCTAGGAGTCTCGCTGCTCGCGCAGAAGTACTTCTGGTACCGAAGCCGGCAGAGGGCCCGTACGTGACCGTACGGGCCCTCCACCCTGCGCTGTCGCTCGAGACGTCCTAGCCGAGCGCGGACTTCACCGCGTCGGCCAGCCGGCCCGCCACGCTCCGCGCCTGCTCGATGTCGGCGGCCTCGACCATGACCCGCACCAACGGCTCGGTGCCCGAGGGGCGCAGCAGCACGCGGCCGGTCGAGCCGAGCTCGCGCTCGGCCTCCGTGACGGCGTGCGCCAGCTCGGCGGAGGTCTGCACCCGGGACTTGTCCACGTCGGGGACGTTGACGAGGACCTGCGGCAGGCGCTCCATCACGCGGACCAGCTCGTCCAGCGAACGGCCCGTCGCGGCGACACGGGCCGCGAGCATCAGACCGGTCAGCGTGCCGTCGCCGGTCGTCGCGTGGTCGAGCACGATGACGTGGCCGGACTGCTCGCCACCGAGCCCGAAGCCGCGGGCCTTCATGGCCTCCAGGACGTACCGGTCGCCGACCGCGGTCTGCACCAGCTCGACGCCCTCGCGCTCCATCGCCAGCTTGAAGCCGAGGTTGGACATGACCGTGGCGACGACCGTGTTGCCGCGCAGCGTCCCGGCCTCGCGCATGGCGAGCGCCAGGACGGCGAGGATCTGGTCGCCGTCGATCTCGCTGCCCTGCGCGTCGACCGCGAGGCAGCGGTCCGCGTCGCCGTCGTGGGCGATGCCGAGGTCGGCGCCGTGCTCGACGACGGCGGCCTTCAGCAGGTCCAGGTGGGTCGAGCCGCAGCCGTCGTTGATGTTGAGGCCGTCGGGCTCCGCGCCGATCGTGACGACCTCCGCCCCGGCCCGCGCGAACGCCTCCGGCGACACGCGTGATGCGGCGCCGTGCGCCTCGTCGAGGACGACCTTCAGGCCGTCGAGCCGGTTCGGGAGTACGGCGATGAGGTGTGCGACGTACTTGTCGAAGCCCTCGTCGTAGTCCGTCACGCGCCCGACGCCCGCGCCCGTGGGCCGCTCCCACGGCTCGCCGGTCCGGTGCTGGTCGTAGACCTGCTCGATGCGGTCCTCGAGCTCGTCGGCCAGCTTGTGACCGCCGCGCGCGAAGAACTTGATGCCGTTGTCCGGCATGGCGTTGTGGCTCGCGGAGAGCATCACGCCGAGGTCCGCGCCGAGCGCGCCGGTCAGGTACGCGACGGCCGGCGTCGGCAGCACGCCGACACGCAGTACGTCGACGCCCGCGCTCGCCAGGCCCGCCACGACGGCGGCCTCCAGGAACTCTCCGGATGCGCGCGGGTCGCGGCCGACGACCGCGGTCGGGCGGTGGCCCGCGAACGTACCCGCTTCGGCGAGCACGTGCGCCGCCGCGACCGACAGGCCGAGCGCGAGCTCCGCCGTCAGGTCGGCGTTGGCGACACCGCGTACACCGTCCGTGCCGAAGAGTCGTCCCACAGTTGTCCTCCGAGAATGCTGAATGCTCGGACCATTCTCGTCCGAGGCAGTCGATAAACGAACGCCCCGGCAGCACGAGTGCCGCCGGGGCGAACGAAAAGCCGTACAGGGATCTGCAGGCAGCCTGCGATTTAGCGCTTGCTGTACTGCGGGGCCTTACGGGCCTTCTTGAGACCGGCCTTCTTGCGCTCGACCGCACGGTCGTCGCGGGAGAGGAAGCCGGCCTTCTTGAGCGCGCCGCGGTTGTTGTCCACGTCCGCCTCGTTCAGCGCACGGGCCACACCGAGGCGCAGGGCGCCGGCCTGGCCGGAGACGCCGCCACCCGAGATGCGGGCGATGACGTCGTAGCGGTTGTCGAGCTCGAGCACCTTGAAGGGCTCGTTGACTTCCTGCTGGTGCACCTTGTTCGGGAAGTAGTCCTCGAGGGTGCGACCGTTGATCTTCCACTTGCCGGTGCCCGGAACGATCCGGACGCGGGCAATGGCGTTCTTGCGGCGGCCCAGGCCGGCGGCCGGCTGGGGCTCGCCGAAGCGGGAAGCCATGGACTCGGAGGTGTACTCACCCTCGACCGGGGCGTCCGACTCGAAGGTGGTGACCTCCGCGTAGGTCTCTTCGCCCTCGACGGGGGTCTCAACAGTGGTCTCGGCCACGATTCTCCTCAGATTCTTTTCGTCTTAGGGGGTGGCCGGACTTACTGCGCGACCTGGGTGATCTCGAACGGGACCGGCTGCTGGGCAGCGTGCGGGTGGTTCTCGCCCGCGTAGACCTTCAGCTTCGAGAGCATCTGACGGCCCAGGGTGTTCTTGGGGAGCATGCCCTTGACGGCCTTCTCGATGGCCTTCTCGGGGCTCTTCTCGAGCAGCTCGTCGTAACGGATGGAACGCAGACCACCCGGGTAGCCGGAGTGGCGGTACGCCATCTTCTGGGTCCGCTTGTTGCCGGAGAGGTGCACCTTCTCGGCGTTGATGACGATGACGAAGTCACCGGCATCAACGTGCGGCGCGTAGATCGGCTTGTGCTTGCCCCGGAGAAGGGTAGCGGCGGTGGTCGCCAGACGGCCCAGGACGATGTCCTGCGCGTCGATGATGTGCCACTGGCGCGTCACATCGCCGGGCTTGGGGCTGTACGTACGCACGGTCGTAGCCTTCGCTTCTTCAGTGAGTGTGGTCCTGACAAGGCCACCCGGACGATCACGACAGCCCTGGCGGCACGCGGGGACGCAACCCGAATGCCTGCCGCTGGTCATCGGCCCGGTGGACCGGCGTAAGGGCCCCTCACGTGAGATAGAGCAAGCCAATACGCATAACGAACCAGCAGAATACCCGCGCAGCCCCTGGCGGGTCAAAACCGGGTCCCACTCGCCTCTCGCGGCCCCCTCCCGCGGCGGAGCTACCGCGCCCGCTCCACCCTCCGCTCGTCCCACACCGGCGCCGGCGTCTCCCGGACCACTCCGTCCGAGCCGAACACCAGATACCGGTCGAAGGAGCGTGCGAACCAGCGGTCGTGCGTCACCGCCACAACAGTGCCCTCGTACGACTCCAGGCCCTCCTGGAGCGCCTCCGCGGACTCCAGGTCCAGGTTGTCCGTCGGTTCGTCCAGGAGCAGCGCGGTCGTGCCTTGCAGCTCCAGCAGCAGGATCTGGAAGCGCGCCTGCTGGCCGCCCGACAGCTTCTCGAACGCCTGGTCGCCCTGGCGTTCCAGCTCGTACCGGCGCAGGACCGACATCGCCCCGCCCCGGTCCTTGGCGTGTTCCGTCCACAGGATGTCGACCAGGGTGCGGCCCAGCAGCTCCGGGTGGGCGTGGGTCTGGGCGAAATGCCCGGGCACCACGCGCGCGCCGAGCTTCCACTGCCCCGTGTGCGCGACCGCGTCCCCCGCCAGCAGCCGCAGGAAGTGCGACTTCCCGGAGCCGTTCGAGCCGAGGACGGCGACCCGCTCGCCGTAGAAGATCTCCAGGGAGAACGGCTTCATCAGACCGGTGAGCTCAAGATCGGTGCAGGTCAGCGCGCGCACGCCGGTACGCCCGCCCTTGAGCCGCATCGTGATGTCCTGCTCGCGCGGCGGCTCCGGCGGCGGTCCGGCCTCCTCGAACTTCTTGAAACGCGTCTGCATCGCCCGGTACCGCGAAGCCATGTCGGGGCTGTTCGCCGCCTGCTGCCGCAGCCGCAACACCAGGGCCTTCAGCCGGGCGTGCTCCTCGTCCCAGCGCCGCTTCAGCTCCTCGAAGCGGGCGAACCGCTCCCGCCGCGCGTCATGGAACGTGGCGAAGCCGGCTCCGTGCACCCATACGTCCGACCCGGCTGGGCCCGGCTCCACGGCCACGATCCGCTCGGCCGCCCTGGCCAGCAGCTCCCTGTCGTGGGAGACGAAGAGGACCGTCTTACGGGTCTCCTTCAGCCGGTCCTCGAGCCACCGCTTTCCCGGCACGTCCAAATAGTTGTCGGGCTCGTCGAGCAGCAGCACCTCGTCGGGCCCGCGCAGCAGCGCCTCCAGCACGAGCCGCTTCTGCTCTCCCCCGGACAGCGTCCGCACCTCGCGCCACTGCGCCTTCTCGTACGGCACGCCCAGCGCCGCCATGGTGCACATGTCCCAGACGGTCTCCGCCTCGTAGCCACGCGCCTCCGCCCAGTCGCTCAGCGCCTGCGCGTACCGCATCTGCGCGGCCTCGTCGTCGACGGTCATGATCGCGTGCTCGGCGGCGTCGACCGCTGCCGCCGCCTCCCTGATCCGCGGCTGGGCCACCGACACGAGCAGGTCCCGGACCGTGCGCTCGTCGCGCACCGAGCCGACGAACTGCCGCATCACCCCGAGCCCTCCGCTCACGGTGACGGAGCCTCCATGCGGCTGGATCTCCCCCGCGATGAGCCGCAGCAGCGTCGTCTTGCCGGCGCCGTTGGCTCCCACCAGCGCCGCGACCGCGCCGTCACCGACCCGGAACGACGCATCCGAGAGGAGCACCCGCCCATCCGGTAGGTAGTACTCCAGATGCGCCGCTTCCACATGTCCCATGGCCCGATTCTGACCGCCGACCCCGGTTTCGCCCAACAGGTTTAGGATGCGCGGCATGAGCTTTGGGCACGGGGGACCTCAGTGGGGTTCCGGCGGACAGAACCAGGACCCCTACGACCAGGGCCCGCACAGCCAGGGCCAATTCGGGCAGAACCAGTACGGTCAGGGGCAGTACGGACAGCAGTCCTTCGACCCGTTCGGCAGCCGGTCCGACAGTGACGCGGGCACGCCGGACTGGGCCGCGCTCGCCGACGCCTCGGCCGCCCGTACCCGCCGCAGGCGCTGGCTCATGATCGGCGGCGGCGCGCTCGCGACCGCGCTGGTCGCCGGCGCCGTCGCGACCGCCATCGTCTCGTCCAACAAGGACAGCGACAACAGCGCCTCCGACAAGAGCTCCAGTCTCCCCGCGCCGCCCGAACTGCCCGCGGACACGACCCAGCCCGAGCCGTCCTTCTCCTCCGTGGCCCCGCTGCCCCCGCCGAACCCCAAGGAGTTCATCTCCGAGCGGAACAAGGACACGCTGCCACTGAGCGCCGAATCCCTCTTCCCCGGCAAGAAGCTGACGATGGGCGACCGTGTCTACGACAAGGGCGCCACGTCACGCACCGGCAACTGCGGCTCCGTCACCAAGGGCGCCCTCGGCTCCGTGCTCGAGAAGAACGGCTGCGACCAGGTCTTCCGCGCCACTTACAGCAAGGACGGCATCGCGGTCACCATCGGCGTCGCGACCTTCGAGAACGAGGCGAAGGCCAAGAAGGCCGTGGAGCAGGCGTCGGGCAGCGTCGTGCCGCTGACGGGCTCCGGCGTCCCCGCGTTCTGCAAGGGCGGCCCGGTCTGCCGGTCCACCTTCAACTCGTACGGGCGGTACTTCTACGCCACCATCACCGGCTACACCAAGGCCAAGTCCGTCACCCAGGGCGACACCGCGGCGTACCAGACGGGCGACGACCTGGGCGAGTTCACGTTCCGTCAGATCAGACGGCGCGGCGAGGCGCAGGCCTCAGCCGCAGCCGGCGCACCCGCCCAGTAGCGGGACGGCGCGAGCCGCCGGCAGCGAACGCCTGTTGCGGGCCTCCTGGTTGCGGGCGGCCAGCAGCTCGTCCGCCGGATAGCCGACCTCCTCGAGCGTGAGCCCGTGCGGGCGCACGACATGGACGGCCGAGTCCCGCACGCCCGCGGCCAGCACCTTCGCGGGCCATTCCACCGGCCGGTGCCCGTCGCCGACGAACAGCAGCGCGCCGACCAGCGAGCGCACCATGTTGTGGCAGAAGGCGTCGGCCTTCACGGTGGCGGTGACGACCCCGGAGGCGTCCCTCTCCCAGGACAGCCGCTGCAGGGTACGGATGGTCGTGGCGCCGTCACGCTTCTTGCAGTAGGCCGCGAAGTCGTGCTCGCCGACCAGCCCTTGCGCGGCGGCGTTCATCGCCGCCACGTCCAACGGCCAGTCGTGCCACAGCACATGGCCGCGCAGCAGCGGGTCGACGCCGCCGGGGTTGTCCGTCACGCGGTACGCGTACCGCCGCCAGATCGCCGAGAACCGCGCGTTGAAGCCCTCGGGCGCCTCGGCCACGCTCCAGATGCGCACATCGCGTGAGAGCCGCCCCGCGAGCCGCTTGAGCAGCTTGTCGCGGTGCTCTGCCCAGACGTCCTCCGGCAGGTCCACGTGCGCCACCTGCCCACGCGCATGCACCCCTGCGTCCGTACGCCCGGCGACCGTCAGCTCGTACGTCCGGGACGAGCGCGTCACCGTACGCAGCGCGTCCTCGATCTCGCCCTGCACGGTCCGCCGCCCGCCGGCCTGCTTCGCCCAGCCGGAGAAGTCCTTGCCGTCGTACGAAAGATCCAGTCGCACCCGGACGTGACCGGGCTCCACCTCGTCGCTCACGCGATCCATCCTCTCAAGCAGAACGGGCCCGTACCCCCGAGGGGAATACGGGCCCGTCGTAAAGCCTTCAGAACGCGGTTCAGGCGTCCTTCGACTCTTCGGCCGGAGCCTCGGCAGCCTCGTCGGCCTTGGTGTCCTCGGCCTTGGCCTCCTCGGACTCCTTGACCGCACGCTTGGTGGCGGCCTCGGCCTCGGCGACGGTCGCCTTCTTCGCGATCTCACCCTCGACCAGCTCGATCACAGCCATCGGGGCGTTGTCGCCGCGACGGTTGCCGACCTTGGTGATGCGGGTGTAGCCGCCCGGACGCTCCGCGTAACGCGGGGCGATCTCGGTGAAGAGCGTGTGCACGATGCCCTTGTCCGTGATCGTCTGCAGCACCAGGCGACGGTTGTGGATGTCGCCCTTCTTCGCCTTGGTGATCAGGCGCTCGGCGACCGGACGCAGGCGGCGGGCCTTGGCCTCGGTCGTGGTGATGCGGCCGTGCTCGAACAGCGACTTCGCCAGGTTCGCGAGAAGCAGCTTCTCGTGAGCGGCGCTGCCACCGAAACGGGCTCCCTTGGTGGGACGCGGCATGGGTTTCTCCTTGTGATCTGCACCGGCCGTATCAGGTACCGGTGTCAGTTACCGGTGGACGGACGCCCGCCGGAAGTGGGGCCGGGCCCGCAGGCCCGGCTCAGACTCAGTACTGCTCGGTCTCGACGAAACCGGCGTCCGCGTCGTCGTCGGCGCCGAAGGCGTCGGCGGCGGCGGTCGGGTCGAATCCGGGCGGGCTGTCCTTCAGGGCCAGGCCCATGCCGGCCAGCTTCGCCTTGACCTCGTCGATCGACTTCGCACCGAAGTTGCGGATGTCGAGCAGGTCGGCCTCGGAACGCGCCACGAGCTCACCCACGGAGTGGATGCCCTCGCGCTTGAGGCAGTTGTACGAACGAACGGTGAGCTCGAGCTCCTCGATCGGCAGCGCGAGGTCGGCGGCAAGGGCGGCGTCCGTGGGGGACGGGCCCATGTCGATGCCCTCGGCGTCGATGTTGAGCTCACGGGCCAGACCGAACAGCTCGACCAGGGTCTTGCCGGCCGACGCCATGGCGTCACGCGGGCGCATGGCCTGCTTGGTCTCGACGTCGACGATCAGCTTGTCGAAGTCGGTGCGCTGCTCGACTCGGGTCGCCTCGACCTTGTAGGTGACCTTGAGGACCGGGGAGTAGATGGAGTCGACCGGGATACGGCCGATCTCCTGGCCCACCTGCTTGTTCTGCACGGCGGAGACGTAGCCACGACCGCGCTCGACGGTCAGCTCCATCTCCAGCTTGCCCTTGCCGTTGAGCGTGGCCAGCACCAGGTCGGGGTTGTGCACCTCGACACCGGCCGGCGGGGCGATGTCAGCAGCGGTGACCAGGCCGGGGCCCTGCTTGCGCAGGTACATCACGACCGGCTCGTCGTGCTCCGAGGAGACGACCAGCTGCTTGATGTTCAGGATGAGGTCGGTGACGTCCTCCTTGACGCCCGGCACGGTGGTGAACTCGTGCAGGACACCGTCGATGCGGATGGACGTGACCGCCGCACCCGGGATCGAGGAGAGGAGCGTACGGCGCAGGGAGTTGCCGAGGGTGTAGCCGAAACCCGGCTCCAGGGGCTCGATGACGAACCGCGAGCGGTACTCGTCGACGACCTCTTCGGTCAGCGAGGGGCGCTGAGCAATCAGCATGGTGTTGTTTCCTTCTGTCGTGGACGCCCGCTATTTGACGTCCTACAGGTACTGCCTACAGCAAGGGTACGGGCGGCCCGGCACAGAAGCACCGAACCGCCCGAATCCGAACAAGCAGCCGTGCGTCAGACGCGGCGGCGCTTGGGGGGACGGCAGCCGTTGTGCGGCGTGGGGGTGACGTCCTGGATCGAGCCGACCTCGAGGCCGGTGGCCTGGAGGGAGCGGATCGCGGTCTCACGGCCGGAGCCGGGACCCTTGACGAAGACGTCGACCTTGCGCATGCCGTGCTCCTGCGCGCGGCGGGCGGCCGACTCGGCGGCCATCTGCGCGGCGAAGGGGGTGGACTTGCGCGAGCCCTTGAAGCCGACGTGGCCGGCGGAGGCCCAGGAGATCACGTTGCCGGTCGGGTCCGTGATGGACACGATCGTGTTGTTGAACGTGCTCTTGATGTGCGCGTGGCCGTGAGCGACGTTCTTCTTTTCCTTGCGGCGCACCTTCTTGGCAGCGCCCTGACGACCCTTGGGGGGCATCTATAACTCCTACGGGGAGGTGGTCGGTCCTACAGCGAAGACCGCTGGTAAAGCGTGTCCGCTGAGGACTACTTCTTGCCCGGCTTCTTCTTACCGGCGATGGCGCGACGCGGGCCCTTGCGGGTGCGGGCGTTCGTGCTGGTGCGCTGACCGTGGACCGGCAGGCCGCGGCGGTGACGCAGACCCTGGTAGCAGCCGATCTCGACCTTGCGGCGGATGTTGGCCTGGATGTCGCGGCGGAGGTCACCTTCCGTCTGGAAGTTGACATCCACGTACTCGCGGATCTTGACCAGGTCCTCTTCGGCCAGGTCACGAACGCGGACGTTCGGGTCGACACCGGTGGCGGCGAGGGTCTCCTGGGACCGGGTGCGGCCGATGCCGAAAACGTACGTGAGGGCGACCTCGATGCGCTTGTCGCGCGGGAGGTCAACGCCTTCAAGGCGTGCCATTCATGGCTCCTGATGTATGCGGAGGTCTTCCGCAGAGTCGTTCCGTGGCCGCCGACCCTTGATTGAAGAGAGGGTGGTACGGACCAGGTCCCCGGCCTCCACCGGGGGTGTCGCCGACCGAAGCCAGGCGGACCCTGCGTATGTACATGTTTTTACGTGCGTCGCGCGAAGAACTGCGAGTGCAGGTGGTCGTGCGTCAGCCCTGGCGCTGCTTGTGGCGCAGGTTGTCGCAGATGACCATGACCCGGCCGTGACGGCGGATCACCTTGCACTTGTCGCAGATCTTCTTGACGCTCGGCTTGACCTTCATGGGATGTGAGGTTCTCCGGGTCAGTGCCGACACCCCGCGAAGGGGGTGCGACAAGATCTACTTGTACCGGTAGACGATCCGGCCACGCGTCAGGTCGTACGGAGAGAGCTCCACCACGACCCGGTCGTCCGGGAGGATACGGATGTAGTGCATCCGCATCTTGCCGGAGATGTGCGCGAGGACCTTGTGACCGTTCTGGAGCTCCACCTTGAACATGGCGTTCGGGAGAGACTCGATCACGGTGCCCTCGATTTCGATGGCACCTTGCTTCTTGGCCACGCTTCGCCTTTCGAATCGGCTACCTTGATCGACTCCCGTCACCGCGTGCGGACACACGGGTACACGAGAGCCGACGCATCAGTCTACGTCAGGGGCATCCAAAAGACGAATCCGCCAAGTCTGCCCATGCGTGAAGATCGTTAAGCCCCGGGGATCAGGCCAGTGGATCGGGGGCGGCGGTGACACCCAGCTCCGCCAGCTTCGCCTTGCCTCCGTCGGGGGCGGTCAGCACCAGCGGACCCTGCTCCGTGAGGGCCACCGAGTGCTCCCAGTGGGAGGACCAGGTGCCGTCCGTCGTGATGACCGTCCAGTCGTCGGAGAGAACCTCGGTCTGCGGCGTGCCGAGGGAGACCATCGGCTCGATCGCCAGGCAGAAACCGGGCACCAGCTTCGGGCCCTTGCCGCGCTTGCGCGAGACGTAATTCAGCAGATGCGGGTCCATGTGCATCTCGGTGCCGATGCCGTGGCCGCCGTAGTCCTCGATGATCCCGTACCTGCCCGTCGCGGGGCGGGGCTGCCTGCGGATGTAGGTCTCGATGGCACGGGAGATGTCGACGAGCCGGTTGCCGCATCTCATCGCGGCGATGCCGGCCCACATCGACTCCTCGGTCACCCGGGAGAGCTCCAGGAGTTCCGGAGCGTGGCCGCTGCCGACGAAGGCGGTGTACGCGGCGTCGCCGTGCCAGCCGTCGATGATCGCACCGCAGTCGATGGAGATGATGTCTCCGTCCTTGAGGACGGTCTTGTCGTCCGGGATGCCGTGGACCACGACCTCGTTGACCGAGGTGCAGATCGTGGCGGGGAAGCCTCCGTAGCCGAGGAAGTTCGACTTGGCGCCGTGATCGGCGATCACCTTGCGCGCCACCTCGTCGAGGTCCTTGGTCGTGGCGCCGGGCACCGCGGCCTCGCGGGTGGCCGCGTGGATGGCGGCGACGACCAGTCCCGCCTCACGCATCTTCGCGATCTGCTCGGGGGTCTTGATCTGCACCATTGCGGCTCGTGCCTTTCTCGACAAGGAATTCCGTACAAGGGGTCCGGGACAAGGTGTTCAGGGCTTTTCAACGATACGGCCGCGGCGTCCGGAGGACACCGCGGCCGTAACTCTCGGGCTGTGCGAACAGGTCAGGCCTGTGCGGCCTTGCCGACCTTGAGCGCTTCCATCGCCCGGGCGGTCACCTCGTTGACCTTGCCGAGCGCGGAGATGGTGACCACCAGGCCCTGGGCCCTGTAGTAGTCGATGATCGGCTCGGTCTGCGTGTGGTAGACCTCGAGCCGCTTGCGGACGGTCTCCTCGGAGTCGTCGTCGCGCTGGTACAGCTCGCCGCCGCACTCGTCGCAGACGCCTTCGGTCTTCGCCGGGGAGTACGTCACGTGGAAGACGTGCGCGCTGTTGTTGCGGCAGACGCGACGGCCGGCGATCCGCTTGACCACCTCGTCCTCGGGGACCTCCAGGTCGAGGACCGCGTCCAGCTGGACACCCTCGCCCTTGAGCATCTCGTCGAGCGCCACGGCCTGGCCCACGTTGCGCGGGAAACCGTCCAGCAGGAAGCCGTTCACCGCGTCCGCCTGGGACATGCGGTCCTTGGCCATCCCGATCGTCACCTCGTCCGGGACCAGGGTGCCGGCGTCCATGTACGCCTTCGCCTGCTTCCCGAGCTCCGTGCCCTGGGAGATGTTGGCGCGGAAGAGGTCGCCCGTGGAGATGTGCGGGATCGACAGGTTCTTGGCAAGGAACGCGGCCTGCGTTCCCTTGCCGGCACCGGGCGGCCCGACGAGGACGATTCGCATCAGCGGAGGAACCCTTCGTAATTGCGCTGCTGGAGCTGGCTCTCGATCTGCTTCACGGTCTCCAGACCCACACCCACGATGATGAGGATGCTCGTCCCGCCGAACGGGAAGTTCTGGTTCGCGCCTCCGAAGCCTGCCAACGCCATCGTCGGAACAAGAGCAATCAGACCCAGGTACAGCGAGCCCGGCCAAGTGATCCTGTTGAGCACGTAGCTCAGGTACTCGGCAGTAGGTCGACCAGCCCGGATACCCGGGATGAAGCCACCATACTTCTTCATGTTGTCCGCGACTTCCTCGGGGTTGAACGAGATCGCCACATAGAAGAAGGCGAAGAACACGATCAGAAGGAAGTACGTGACGATGTAGTAGGGGTGGTCACCCTTGACGAAGTGGGCTTCGATCCAGGTTTTCCAGCCCGACTGCGAGTTCGAGAACTGCGCGACGAGCGCTGGGATGTAGAGCAGCGACGAGGCGAAGATGACGGGAATCACACCCGCCTGGTTCACCTTGAGCGGGATGTAAGTGGACGTACCGCCGTACGACCTCCGCCCGATCATGCGCTTCGCGTACTGCACGGGGATGCGCCGCTGGGCCTGCTCGACGAAAACGACCAGCGCCACCATCACGAAGCCGATCAGGATCACCGTGCCGAACTCGATCCAGCCCTGGGCGAGCTTGCCGCTCTCCTTGATGGCCCACAGGGCACCAGGGAAGCCGGCGGCGATCGAGATGAACATGAGGATCGACATACCGTTGCCGATGCCGCGGTCGGTGATGAGCTCACCGAGCCACATGACGGCGGCGGTGCCGGCGGTCATGGTGATGACCATCACGGCGGTTGTGAAAATCGACTGGTCCGGCACGATCTCGTTGCCGACCGGGCAGCTGGCGAACAGCGCGCCGCTCCGGGCGGTGGCGACGAGGCCGGTTCCCTGCAGCACGGCGAGCGCCACCGTCAGGTAACGCGTGTACTGCGTGATCTTCGCCGTGCCGGACTGACCCTCCTTCTTCAGGGCCTCCAGCCGCGGGATGACCACGGTCAGCAGCTGCAGGATGATGCTCGCCGTGATGTACGGCATGATGCCGAGCGCGAAGATGGTGATCTGCAGCAGCGCTCCGCCGCTGAACATGTTCACCAGCCCGAACAGGCTGTTGTTGCCCTTCGTGGCCGCATCCACACAGATCTGGACGTTCTGGTAATTGACTCCGGGAACCGGGATATGGGACCCGAGCCGGTACAGAACGATGATGGCGAGTGTGAAGAGCAGCTTCTTGCGCAGGTCGGGCGTCTTGAACGCCCGGGCGAACGCGGTGAGCACGGTGCCTCCTGCGACCCCCGCGCTACTGCGTCAGAGGTGACGGTATTGAGGATCGACGAATACGTAACAGGCAAATCCGCTCGGCCTGCCAGTAGGCACACCGGGCTGAAGTTAACAACGCACGACACCTTACCGGCGACGGTGCCCGCCTAGGAACGACCGACCGGGGATGCCCCGTATGAGAGGCATCCCCGGTCGGATGTTCAGGCCATCGAGACGTCTCAGACGAGCTCGGTGACGGTGCCGCCGGCGGCGGCGATCTTCTCCTTGGCGGAGCCGGAGACGGCGTCGACCGTCACCTGCAGCGCCACGGAGATCTCGCCCTGGCCCAGGACCTTGACGAGGCTGTTCTTGCGCACGGCACCCTTGTCGACCAGGTCGGCAACGGTGACCTCGCCACCCTCGGGGTAGAGGGCCGCGAGCTTGTCCAGGTTCACGACCTGGTACTCGGTACGGAACGGGTTCTTGAAGCCCTTGAGCTTCGGGAGGCGCATGTGGAGGGGCATCTGCCCACCCTCGAAGCGCTCCGGAACCTGGTAACGGGCCTTGGTGCCCTTGGTACCACGACCGGCCGTCTTACCCTTCGACGCCTCACCACGACCGACACGGGTCTTCGCGGTCTTGGCGCCGGGGGCGGGACGGAGGTTGTGGACCTTCAGCGGGTTCTGCTCCGCCATGTCAGTCGACCTCCTCGACCGTCACGAGGTGGCGGACGGTGTGCACCATGCCGCGGAACTCGGGACGGTCCTCCTTGACAACCACGTCGTTCAGGCGCTTGAGCCCGAGCGAACGCAGGGTGTCGCGGTGGTTCTGCTTGCTGCCGATGTACGACTTCGTCTGCGTGATCTTGAGGCGGGCCATTACGCACCCGCTCCCGCACGCGCACGGAGCAGAGCCGCGGGGGCGACGTCCTCGAGCGGCAGACCACGGCGAGCCGCGATCTCCTCGGGACGCTGCAGGCCCTTCAGGGCCTCCACGGTCGCGTGCACGATGTTGATCGCGTTGTCCGAGCCGAGCGACTTCGACAGGATGTCGTGCACGCCCGCGCACTCGAGCACGGCACGCACCGGGCCACCGGCGATAACGCCGGTACCGGGGGAAGCCGGCTTGAGCAGAACGACGCCGGCAGCCTTCTCACCCTGGATCGGGTGGGGGATGGTGCCCTGGATACGGGGGACCTTGAAGAAGTGCTTCTTGGCCTCCTCAACACCCTTGGCGATGGCGGCCGGCACCTCCTTGGCCTTGCCGTAACCGACGCCTACGGTGCCGTCACCGTCACCCACCACGACGAGCGCGGTGAAGCTGAAGCGACGACCACCCTTGACAACCTTGGCGACGCGGTTGATCGCGACAACGCGCTCAACGTACGCGGTCTTCTCGGCGGCAGCAGCGCCACCGTCGCGACCCTTCCGGTCCCGCCGCTCGCCGCCACCGGCACCGCTTCCGCGGCGCTGGGGTCCAGCCATTGGATTTACCTCTCTCTGTTACGTCCGTTAGTCCCGGAACCGGGGCTCAGAACTTCAGCCCGGCTTCGCGGGCGGCGTCAGCCAGAGCGGCAATGCGCCCGGCGTACCTGTTGCCACCACGGTCGAACACGACAGCCTCGACGCCGGCGGCCTTGGCGCGCTCGGCGACCAGGGAACCGACCTGCTTGGCCTGGGCGCTCTTGTCGCCCTCGCCACCACGGATCGAGGTGTCCAGGGTCGACGCCGAAGCGAGCGTGTGGCCCGCGATGTCGTCGATGACCTGGGCCACGATGTGGCGGTTGGAACGCGTCACGACCAGGCGCGGACGCTCCGGCGTACCGGAGACGTGCTTGCGGACGCGGATGTGGCGGCGCTTGATGGCGGCGCGCTTGTACGCGTCGCCCTTGGCAATCTTCACACCGTATGCCATGGCTTACTTACCCGCCTTTCCGACCTTGCGGCGGATGACCTCGCCCGCGTACTTCACGCCCTTGGCCTTGTACGGGTCGGGCTTGCGCAGCTTACGGATGTTCGCGGCGACCTCGCCGACCTTCTGCTTGTCGATGCCCTCGACCGAGAACTTGGTCGGCGACTCGACCTTGAAGGAGATGCCCTCGGGCGCCTCCACCAGGATCGGGTGGCTGTAACCGAGCTGGAACTCCAGGTTGGAGCCCTTCGCGGCGACGCGGTAACCGACACCGCTGATCTCGAGCGCCTTGGTGTATCCCTGGGTCACACCGGTGATCATGTTCGCCACCAGCGTGCGGGACAGGCCGTGCAGGGCCTTGTTCTGACGCTCGTCGTTGGGGCGGGTGACGTTGAGCACGCCTTCCTCGCCCTTAACAATCTCGATCGGCGCGGCAACGGTGTGAGCGAGGGAACCCTTGGGGCCCTTCACCTGGACCGTGCGACCGTCGATGGTGACGTCCACACCGGCGGGAACCTGGATAGGCAGCTTGCCAATACGCGACATTAGCTATTCCTCCGTTCCCGACTACCAGACGTAGGCGAGGACTTCCCCACCTACGCCCTTCTTGCCTGCCTGCTGACCGGTCAGGAGACCGTGCGACGTGGAGATGATCGCCACGCCCAGGCCGCCGAGGACCTTCGGCAGGTTGGTGGACTTCGCGTAGACCCGGAGACCGGGCTTCGAGATCCGCTTGATGCCCGCGATGGAGCGCTCACGGTTCGGGCCGAACTTCAGCTCGAGAACGAGGTTCTTGCCGACCTCGGCGTCCTCGACCTTCCAGCCCGTAATGAAGCCCTCCTGCTGGAGGATCTCCGCGATGTGAGACTTGATCTTGCTGTGCGGCATCGTCACGGAGTCGTGGTACGCCGAGTTCGCGTTACGCAGACGCGTGAGCATGTCTGCGATGGGATCAGTCATGGTCATGAATTGGCCTTCGGCCTCTCTCGCCGGGGTTTCCTGTATGCACCATCCCTCTCCCCGCACAGAGGCGGGACGGGTGCGGCGCGGGGACCTACGGCGTAGTAAGTCGTACGGGCGGCAGACGCCCAACCCTCCTAGCCTAAGCCATGGAGAGAAGGGCCCCTGCCAACCCTCTGCTTACCGAGAGACTCCGGTTGTCCCGATTAAGGGACTACCAGGAGCTCTTGGTCACGCCCGGCAGCTCGCCACGGTGAGCCATCTCACGAAGGCACACGCGGCACAGGCCGAACTTGCGGTAGACGGAGTGCGGACGGCCGCAGCGCTGGCAGCGGGTGTACGCACGCACACCGAACTTGGGCTTACGAGCAGCCTTGGCAATGAGAGCCTTCTTCGCCATCTCGCTTACGCCTCCTTGAACGGGAAGCCGAGGTGACGCAGAAGGGCACGGCCCTCGTCGTCGTTGGTCGCCGTGGTGACCACGGTGATGTCCATACCCCGGACGCGGTCGATCTTGTCCTGGTCGATCTCGTGGAACATGACCTGCTCCGTGAGACCGAAGGTGTAGTTGCCACGGCCGTCGAACTGCTTGGGGGACAGACCACGGAAGTCGCGGATGCGCGGAAGCGCGAGCGACAGGGTGCGGTCCAGGAACTCCCACATGCGGTCGCCACGGAGCGTGACGTGGGCACCGATCGGCTGGCCCTCACGCAGCTTGAACTGCGCGATGGACTTACGGGCCTTGGTGACGGCCGGCTTCTGGCCGGTGATCGTGGTGAGGTCCTTGATGGCACCGTCGATCAGCTTGGAGTCGCGGGCGGCGTCGCCCACACCCATGTTGACCACGATCTTGACGAGGCCGGGAACCTGCATGACGTTCTCGTAGGAGAACTCCTCACGCAGCTTGCCCGCGATCTCCTCGCGGTACTTCGTCTTCAGACGCGGAGTGGTGGTGGTAGCCATCAGATGTCCTCACCCGTCCGCTTGGCAACGCGGATCTTGTTGCCCTCGTCGTCGAAGCGGAAACCGACGCGGGTCACGACCTTCTTGCCGTCCTTCTCCACGACGAGCTGAACATTGCTCACGTGAATGGGGGCCTCGGTCGTGACGATGCCACCGGTCTGCGAACCACGAGCGGTCTGGCCGGCCTTGGTGTGCTTCTTGACCCGGTTGACACCCTCGACCAGGACGCGGTCCTCGCGGGGGAAGGCCGCGATGACCTTGCCCTGCTTGCCCTTGTCCTTGCCGGTGATGACCTGAACCAGGTCGCCCTTCTTGATCTTCATGCTTACAGCACCTCCGGCGCGAGCGAGATGATCTTCATGAACTTCTTCTCGCGCAGCTCACGGCCCACCGGGCCGAAGATACGGGTGCCGCGAGGGTCGCCGTCGTTCTTGAGAATGACAGCGGCGTTCTCGTCGAAGCGGATGTACGAGCCGTCCTGGCGGCGGCGCTCCTTGACGGTGCGAACGATGACCGCCTTGACGACGTCACCCTTCTTCACGTTGCCACCGGGGATCGCGTCCTTGACGGTGGCGACGATGACGTCACCGATGCCCGCGTAGCGGCGACCGGAGCCACCGAGAACACGGATGCAAAGGATCTCCTTGGCACCAGTGTTGTCGGCGACACGCAGTCGCGACTCCTGCTGGATCACGTCTATCTCCTGATTGTCTGCCGGTTCCCGGCGGGGGCTCTCCTCTTACGAGGTGAAGCCCCCACCGAGCCTGGCGGAACGAACTCGAAGGGTTACCCCTTCAAGCAATTACTTGGCCTTCTCGAGGATCTCGACGACGCGCCAGCGCTTCGTCGCGGACAGCGGCCGGGTCTCCATGAGGAGGACACGGTCGCCGACGCCCGCGGCGTTCTGCTCGTCGTGCGCCTTGAGCTTGTTCGTACGGCGGATGACCTTGCCGTACAGCGCGTGCTTCACACGGTCCTCGACGGCGACGACGACGGTCTTGTCCATCTTGTCGCTGACGACCAGACCCTCACGGGTCTTGCGGAATCCGCGCGCTTCCTTGTTCTCAGTCACGTTGCTCTCGCTCATCAGGCGCTCTCCACCGTCTCGATGCCCAGCTCGCGCTCACGCATCAGGGTGTAGATCCGGGCGATGTCCTTGCGGACGGCCTTCAGCCGGCCGTGGTTCTCGAGCTGGCCCGTCGCCGCCTGGAAGCGGAGGTTGAACAGCTCTTCCTTGGCCTCGCGGAGCTTGGCAACAAGCTCCTCGTTGCCCAGTTCGCGCAGCTCGGACGCCTTGGTACCGGCCGACATCACGCTTCACCTGCCTCGCGCTTGACGATCCGGCACTTCATCGGCAGCTTGTGAGCCGCGCGAGTCAGAGCCTCACGTGCAATCTTCTCGTTCGGGTAGGACAGCTCGAACATGACCCGGCCCGGGTGCACGTTCGCGACCCACCACTCGGGGGATCCCTTACCGGAACCCATGCGGGTCTCGGCAGGCTTCTTCGTCAGCGGGCGGTCCGGGTAGATGTTGATCCAGACCTTGCCGCCACGCTTGATGTGGCGGGTCATCGCGATACGAGCCGCCTCGATCTGGCGGTTGGTCACGTACGCCGGAGTCATGGCCTGGATGCCGTACTCGCCGAACGCAACCGTCGTACCACCCTTGGCCATACCGCGGCGCTTGGGGTGGTGCTGCTTGCGGTGCTTGACCCTACGGGGGATCAGCATGTCGGTCAGGCCTCCGTTCCGGTGCTCTCAGCAGCCGGAGCGGCGGCGGGAGCCTCGGCCTTGGGGGCCTCGGCAGCCTGAGCCTGCTGCGGCTTGCGACCGCGGCCGCCACGCTCGCCACCACGGCCACCACGGCCGGCCGGGCGGTCGGCGCCGCCACGGGCCGGGCGGTTGCCCGCACGGGCAGCAGCGTTCTCGGCGCGGACCTCGGCGATGTTCTTGACGTCGCCCTTGTAGATCCAGACCTTCACGCCGATGCGGCCGAAGGTGGTCTTGGCCTCGAAGAAGCCGTAGTCGACGTTCGCGCGGAGCGTGTGCAGGGGCACACGGCCCTCGCGGTAGAACTCCGAGCGGGACATCTCGGCGCCGCCGAGACGACCGCCACACTGGATCTTGATGCCCTTGGCGCCGGCCTTCATCGAGCTCTGCATGCTCTTGCGCATCGCACGACGGAAGGAGACGCGGGAGGAGAGCTGCTCGGCGACGGCCTGGGCCACCAGCTGAGCGTCCACCTCGGGGTTCTTGACCTCGAGGATGTTCAGCTGGACCTGCTTGCCGGTCAGCTTCTCCAGCTCGCCACGGATACGGTCGGCCTCGGCGCCGCGGCGGCCGATGACGATGCCCGGGCGGGCGGTGTGGATGTCAACGCGGACGCGGTCGCGGGTGCGCTCGATCTCCACCTTGGAGATGCCGGCCCGCTCCATGCCCTTCGTCATCATGCGACGAATGGCGACGTCTTCCTTGACGTAGTCCTTGTACAGCTTGTCGGCGTACCAGCGGGACTTGAAGTCCGTGGTGATACCGAGCCGGAACCCGTGCGGGTTTACCTTCTGGCCCATTACCGGGTTCCTTCCTTGCTGCTGACGACCACGGTGATGTGGCTGGTCCGCTTACGGATCCGGTAGGCACGGCCCTGAGCACGCGGACGGAACCGCTTCAGGGTCGGGCCCTCGTCCACGTACGCCTCGCTGATGAACAGCGAAGAGGCGTCACTGTGGTCGTAGTTGTGCGCGGCGTTGGCAATGGCGCTGTCCAGCACCTTGCCGACCGGCACGCTCGCGGCCTGCGGGGCGAAACGCAGGACCGCCTGAGCCTCCGTGGCATCCATGCCACGGATGAGGTCCACCACGCGGCGGGCCTTCATGGGCGTGACGCGGATGTACCGCGCCTGGGCCCTGGCTTCCATGGTTGTCCCTTCGGTGTAAGTCATAGTCGTTCCACCCCGCGTTAGCGGCGCTTCGACTTCCGGTCGTCCTTGACGTGGCCGCGGAAGGTGCGAGTCGGCGAGAACTCGCCGAGCTTGTGGCCGACCATGGACTCGGTGACGAACACCGGGACATGGATCTTGCCGTTGTGCACCGCGATCGTGTGGCCCAGCATGGCCGGGACGATCATCGAGCGACGGGACCAGGTCTTGATGACGTTCTTGGTGCCGGCTTCGTTCTGTACGTCCACCTTCTTGATCAGGTGGTCGTCGACGAAGGGCCCCTTCTTGAGACTGCGCGGCATCTAAACCCGCTCCTAGCGCTTCTTGTTCGTCTTGCGGCGGCGGACGATGTACTTGTTGCTCGCCTTCTTGGGAGAACGAGTACGACCCTCCTTCTGACCCCACGGGGAGACCGGGTGGCGACCACCGGAGGTCTTGCCCTCACCACCACCGTGCGGGTGGTCAACCGGGTTCATCGCGACACCGCGGACGGTCGGGCGGACGCCCTTCCAGCGCAGACGGCCGGCCTTGCCCCAGTTGATGTTCGACTGCTCGGCGTTGCCGACCTCACCGATGGTGGCGCGGCAGCGGACGTCGACCAGGCGGATCTCGCCGGACGGCATACGCAGGTGGGCCATCTGGCCCTCCTTCGCCAGCAGCTGCACGGAGGCACCCGCGGAACGGGCGAACTTCGCACCGCCGCCGGGCCGCAGCTCAATGGCGTGGATGGTCGTACCGACCGGGATGTTGCGCAGCGCCAGGTTGTTGCCGGGCTTGATGTCGGCGGCCGGGCCGTTCTCGACACGGTCGCCCTGGCTCAGGCCACGCGGCGCGATGATGTAGCGCTTCTCGCCGTCTGCGTAGTGCAGGAGCGCGATGCGCGCGGTGCGGTTCGGGTCGTACTCGATGTGAGCGACCTTGGCCGGCACGCCGTCCTTGTCGTGACGACGGAAGTCGATCACGCGGTAGGCGCGCTTGTGGCCACCGCCCTGGTGACGGACGGTCACACGACCGGTGTTGTTACGGCCGCCCTTGCTGTGCAGGGGGCGGACCAGCGACTTCTCCGGCGTGGACCGCGTGATCTCGACGAAGTCGGCGACGCTGGAGCCACGACGGCCCGGGGTCGTCGGCTTGTACTTGCGGATACCCATTGTGTCTCAGTCCTCGGAATGATCCGGACTTCTGGACGATCCCGACCGCCGTCAGGCGGTCGGACCGCCGAAGATGTCGATACGGTCGCCCTCGGCAAGGGTCACGATGGCGCGCTTGGTGTTGGCGCGCTTGCCGAAACCGGTGCGGGTGCGCTTGCGCTTGCCCTGGCGGTTGATCGTGTTGACCCCGGTGACCTTGACCGAGAAGACCGCCTCGACGGCCTGCTTGATCTGGGTCTTGTTGGAGCCGGGCGCGACGATGAACGTGTACTTGTTCTCGTCGAGCAGGGCGTAGCTCTTCTCGGAGACAACCGGCTTGACGAGGACGTCGCGCGGGTCCGTGAAGGTCTTGCTGGTTACGGTCGCCTCGGACATCAGGCGTCGCTCCCTTCGGTCTCAGCGGCCTTGGGGCCAGACACGAAGGACTCGAAGGCGGCCTTGGTGAAGACCACGTCGTCGGAGACGAGCACGTCGTACGTGTTCAGCTGGCCCGGCTCCAGGATGTGCACCTGGGGCAGGTTGCGGGCGGACAGCCACGCGGCCTCGTCGGCGCGGTCGACGACCAGGAGCAGGTTCTTGCGCTCACTGATCTTGCCGAACAGCGTCTTCGCGGCCTTGGTGGAGACCTCGCCCTCGACCACGCCGGAGACGACGTGGATGCGGGAGTGACGGGCCCGGTCGGTGAGGGCACCGCGCAGGGCGGCGGCCTTCATCTTCTTCGGGGTCCGCTGCGAGTAGTCACGCGGCACGGGGCCGTGGACGACGCCACCGCCGGCGAACTGAGGCGCGCGGGTCGAACCCTGACGGGCGCGGCCGGTGCCCTTCTGGCGGTACGGCTTCTTGCCACCACCGCGGACCTCGCCACGCGTCTTGACCTTGTGCGTGCCCTGACGGGCCGCGGCCAGCTGCGCGACGACGACCTGGTGGATCAGCGGGATGCTGACCTTGGCGTCGAAGATCTCGGCCGGGAGCTCAACGGTCCCGGACTTGTCGCCTGCGGGCGACAGAATGTCAATGGTGCTCATAGTCCTCAGGCCCCCTTGGCCGCAGTGCGGACCAGGACCAGGCCGCCGTTCGGGCCAGGAACCGCGCCCTTGATCAGGAGCAGGCCCTTCTCCGCGTCAACGGCGTGAACGGTCAGGTTCTGGGTGGTGACCCGCTCGTTGCCCATGCGGCCCGCCATGCGGAGGCCCTTGAACACACGGCCCGGGGTGGCACAGCCACCGATGGAGCCGGGAGAGCGGTGCTTGCGCTGGGTGCCGTGACCGGCGCCGAGGCCCTTGAAGTTGTGACGCTTCATGACACCGGCGAAGCCCTTGCCCTTGCTCTTGCCCGTGACGTCGACCTTGACGCCGGACTCGAACACCTCGGCAGTGATCTCCTGGCCCAGCGTGTACTCGCCGGCGTCAGGGGTGCGGAGCTCCACCAGGTGGCGGCGGGGGGTCACGTCGGCCTTGGCGAAGTGGCCCTTGAGGGGCTTGTTCACCTTGCGAGGGTCGATCTCGCCGAAGGCGATCTGGACCGACTCGTAGCCGTCGATGTCGTTCGTACGGACCTGGGTAACGACACAGGGCCCGGCCTTGACGACGGTCACCGGGACGACACGGTTGTTCTCGTCCCAGACCTGGGTCATGCCGAGCTTCTCGCCCAGGACGCCCTTGATCTGCTTTGCCATCTCTTCCGCGCCTCTCAGAGCTTGATCTCGATGTCAACGCCGGCCGGAAGGTCCAGGCGCATCAGCGAGTCAACGGTCTTGGGCGTCGGGTCGAGGATGTCGATCAGGCGCTTGTGCGTGCGCATCTCGAAGTGCTCGCGCGAGTCCTTGTACTTGTGCGGCGACTTGATGACGCAGTACACGTTCTTCTCAGTGGGCAGCGGCACCGGGCCTGCGACCGACGCACCAGTGCGGGTCACCGTCTCGACGATCTTCTTCGCCGAGGAGTCGATGACCTCGTGGTCGTAGGCCTTGAGCCGGATGCGGATCTTCTGTCCCGCCATGGCTACTCAGTAGTCCTTTGTCTAGTGAAACGCTCTGGTACTCGGTGGGTCTTACCCTCTTCTCCGACCCACGCGGTCGGGCGTGTCGCAGTCCCTCTACGAAGATCTCCCGAAGGATTTCCCAACCAAGGGGTGCGGGCCTGATGACCGCGGATCGGGGGAAGAGCTCCCGCCGAGTGCCTGGCCGGTACCCCGCTGACACTTCCCGGAAGATTCCCGTACGTCCGACCCGCGTGGGGTCGACGAGTACTGTGGGACTCGCTTCCGGTCCTCCCGGCGGGAGGCGCGCAGCATCGGCACTCAACCGAGCAACCCGGACAGTCTGCCATACGGTCCGGCGCCCTGGCCAATCGAGCCGAAGACACTACCCCGAGGGTGATGCGCGTCAAACTCCCGGCACGCAGAACCCCTGGGGCAACGGGTCAGGTGCGGGTGACCGTGCCGCACTCCTCGGGACCGTCGCTCAAGTCTTCGCTGCGGTCGTACGGGTCACCGGACGGCCCCGTCCGCTCCGGCTCCCCGATGCGGTCCGCCAGGAACTCCGGCTGCAGATAGCCGGTGCGCTCCTTGGTGAAGCAGTCGCTGTTGCCGAAGCTCGAAGCCATCTCGTGCACCGAAAGCTTCCCGGGCGTCACCGCGGTCCTGGCCGGGTCGTACAGCGCGAACGTGATCTCGCGCCGCACGATGGTCCGGGCCACCTCGGTCGCCCCGGGCTTCGCCTGCGCGATCGGGTAGACGAAGGTGTAGTCCGTCCACACCTCCACGATGCCGTCGCGCTCCCCCTTGCCGAAGGTCATCCGCCCGCGCGTCTTGACCACGTCGCCCACCAGGCGGACGTCCGCCGGGTCGAAACGGCTGAAGAGCGCCAGCGGGTCCCGGTCTCTCGCCGGGGCGGCGAGCGCCTTCTCCATCGCGCCCCGCCCGTCCTTCTGGAGCGGGTCGAGCAGCTCCAGCGCGGCCTTCGGGTACTCCCCCCGCAGCGTCGCCGGATCGATGTTGGCGGCGACCAGGAAGCTCTTGACACTCTTCAGCGCGTGCGCGACCTGCTTCTTGCTCATACCGCCCACGGCCTTCGCCTCCGGCACCACGATGCCGTCGGCACCGGCCGCCCAGCGGAGGGCGGGCGAGCCACGGAACGGCTCCTTGAGTGTGGGGCTGTCCGGGAACAGGTCCTCCGGCGGCGCGGTCGCCGGCCGGGCCGTCTCCGCGGCGAGCGGCGCAGCTGCCACGTCGCTCTCACCTCCGTCAGGCAGGTGATCGGTGACCAGCTCGGGCCTGACGGCCACCACGGCGAGCCCCACCAGGGCGAGCACGGCGACCGCTGACGTCACGCGCTTGCGCCGCGCCTTCGTCCCGTTCATCTCCTGCCAGGCCGGACCGGTCCGCCAGCCCGGCGGCTGGGCGGGCGCCTTCGGCTTCCGGCCCCAGCGGCGCCCACCCTGCCGGGCCGCCTCGGCGTCCTGGACGCGCAGCCGCTCCGTCACCATCCGCGCGCGGGCGGACGGCTCCTTCGGAGCGACGGCCCCGGCTTCCGCGTCACGGACGAACCGCGCCCACTCCTCGTCGGAGACGTGCTTCTTCTCCGGCTCGTCCTTGCTCACTGTGCCCGCCTCGCCGATGTGGTGGTGTCGTGAACATTCCACGAAGGCGATCAAAGGAGATCAAGGGTCCGGTTTCGTACCGTGATGATCACGTAATAGGCCCGAAGCCTGGCCCGACGTGCACCAACGGTCCGACGGGTACGTCAGCACCGCGACGCGTACGCCACGAACTCCGTCCAGGCGGCCGACGTGACGGCGAGGCGGGGGCCGGGGCGTTCCTGGAGTCACGGACGTGGACGGCGCCGGGGGCGGTCGCGACCTCGACGCAGTCGGCTTCGCTGCCGTTCGAGCCATAACTGCTCTTGCGCCACCCCGACTCGAAGCCGCCACCGGCAGACGCCCTGCGGATCACGGCCGCAGCACAGCCACGCTCAACGGGGCAGTTGGGCATGGCCCCCGAGGTGACCGACACCTCTCAGCAGGTCGTGGCCGAACTCGCTGCGAACGCCACCACCCACGGTCGAATGCGTGGCCGCGAATTCCTGCTCGCGCTTTTCACGATGCCGTACGACCGCGCCCTGCGCATCGAGGTGACCGACACCGTTGCGACCGGCTCCCCAGCCCGGCACCTCGTTACCGGCCGACGACGAGTCCGGCCGTGGCCTTCTGCTGATCGAGGCGCTGTCCGACCGCTGGGGCGTGGGCACCGAACCCATCCCGCGCAAGACGGTGTGGACGGAACTGATTCTCGTGCCGCAGGTGTTGCTCCCCGCCCGCGCAGGCTCCACTCACTCCTGCGGGTGAAACCGTTCAACTCTGCTGCTCAACAGCCCTCTTGCTTGCCTACGCTCCTCGGCAAGTCAGTTGACGGCACATGCCAAAGGCATATCCGGTGTGCTGCCCCTCCAGCAAAGGAACCACATGGTCAGTTCGCCCCACGAGGCGATGCACCGCATCTTTCAGGAGTATCCGGAACTCTTCTCCGGAATCTCCGAGGTGCTCGGCGTCCCGTTTCCCCCACCCACGTCGGTCACCGTCCTGCCGACGGACCTCACGGAGAACAGGCCGGTCGAGCGTCGCGTCGACACGTTGTTACGCCTGGAGACCGAGGACCGCGGCGCCTTGATCCTCGCGGTCGAGGCCCAGAGCAAGAAGGACCCGGCCAAACCGGCCGGGTGGGCGTACTACGTCGCGTATCTCCTGAACAAGTACCGCCTACCACCGCTGCTCCTCGTCGTCTGCCAGGATCGCACCACAGCGAAGTGGGCAGCACGGCCGGTCGACTTCAAGGCGGCAGGGTGGCCGACACTCAGTGTGCGTCCGCTCGTGGTCGGCCCGCACAACATGCCGCGCATCACGAGCACGGCCGAGGCCCGCAAGGACCTGCCGCTCGCCACCCTGGCAGCGATCACGCACGGCGCGGGACCGGACACCGGAGCCATACTCAAGGCACTGACCGGCGCGCTGCGGGACACTCAGGATGAAATCCGATACCCGCTGATCGATCTTGTCTCACAGGGCCTGGGCACACTGCCGGCCGCACAACAATGGAGGAAACTGGTGGCCGTGGACCTCTCTTTCTACAAGTCGCCCCTCTCCGAAGAACTCCGAGACGAAGGCCGCGCGGAAGGCCGCATGGAAGGCCGCGCCCAAGACATCCTTCATATCCTGGGGCGGCGCGGTGTCGATGTCCCCGACATGGCCCGCAAGCGCATCACCAGCTGCGACGACCCCGAGCTTCTGCTCCACTGGCTCGACCGGGCCCTCACCGCCTCCTCCACTGAGGACGTCTTCACCCACGGGGGCAGTTGATGGCCGACGACGCCATCGTCCCGCGCGCGCTCAGGGTCGTACGGAGATCATCCTGCTCATCCTGAGGCGACGCGGTATCCATCTGCCGAAAGAGACTCGCGAACGCATCGCCAGCTGCACGATCCGGAGATCCAGCGCCGCCGGCCCGTCCGAGCCGTGACCGTCTCGTTTCTCGAAGAGGTCTTCGCCACCGACTGGACCCGGTTCTCAGGGAGAACCAACCGAGCATGGTCGACAACGACTGCAGTCGATATCGCGGTCTCAGAGGCCGCGATGGCCGGTCGATCACCACTCCCCCGCGCCCCTGAAGTGACCAGCACATGAGCGACACGGGGCTCGATCACCATGCGTACGCGTGCCCCGGACCCGGCATCTGCCGTGGCCGCCCGGCGCGACGACGGACGATGTCCGGGTCACCGGCCTGTCCGGGCTGCGCGACCGGGTGGCTGCACGAATCACCGAGCTCCAGGGACAGGCCGTGCCCGCGGTGCCCAGGGCCATGGCGTCGGCAAGCAGACCCACAGCCCGGCGCCGGGCTGCCGTCGCGCCGCGGTCCGTTCGGGACAACGGCCTCGCGCTCACGCGCGGGGACGCGGGCCCTGGGCAGGACGCACACACGTGAGGCCCGTTTCCCGTCGCCGTCAGTCCGCCTCGGAGGTGCGGGAGCGGGGCGAGGCCCAGAACGCCGTTCCCAGCACCAGCGCTGTCGCCGCCGGGACGAGCAGCACCACGGCAGGACTCACGCCCTGGTGCAGCAGCCAGGCGCCGAGCAGCGCGCCCGCGAGCATCGCGCCGATCGACGCGAAACGGCGCCCCTCGTCGCGTGCCTCAGACGCGATCCGGCTGTCGGACATCATCGGCAGCCCGCTGAAGAACCCGGTCAGAGCCCGGGTGGACAGCGTGGTCGGCACATCCGGCACCCGCACCCGCAGCGTCGTCACATTGCGCACGCCCATGGCCGCGGACACCAGGGCGATCACCGCGAAGTGCCGGCCTGTCGGGTACTCGCCCAACTTCTCGATGCCGGTGAGCCACGCGACGAGTCCGCCGAGCCCCAGCAGCCCCGCCTCAGCCAGCAGCGCGGGCACGAACCAGCGGCGGCCCCGGACGTCCATGCCCGACTCGAACCGGGAACCGAGCACCGCACCCACGGCGAAGCCTGCCACCGAGATCGCGGACGCCGCCGGGGACAGACCGCCCTCGCCGGCGATCGCGAAGCCGAGCAGGAGCAGGTTGCCGGTCTGTACCGCGGTGAAAACCGGCCCCAGCACCAGGAAGCTGACCGCCTCGATCACCCCGGTGGTCAGGGTGAGCGTCACCATGATCGATGTGAGCGCGAGACCGGCCCTGGGCTTCATACCGGGACACTAAGGGCGCGTCCTCGGGGCAGCCAGCGGAGATCGCCCCGCAGGTTATCCAGTGGCTTGGCGCTCTTCCGGGCTCCTAGGCTGGCGAGGCAGGCAGCAGTCACGGGGGACGGGTCACCATGCGCACGCACTATCCACGGACGCGGCATCTGCCCTGGTCGCCCGGCGCCACCGCGGACGACGTACGGGTCACCGGTCTGTCCGGCCTGCGCGGCCGCGAGGTCGTCGTCACCGAGAAACTCGACGGCGAGAACACCACCCTCTACACCGACGGTCTGCACGCCCGCTCGCTGGACTCGGCACATCACCCGTCCCGGACATGGGTCAAGGCGCTGCAGGGCCGGATCGGGCACCACATCCCCGAGGGTTGGCGCGTGTGCGGGGAGAACATGCTTGCCCGCCACTCGATCGCGTACGACGACCTGGACAGCTACTTCTACGGGTTCTCCGTGTGGGACGAGCTCGGCTGGTGTCTGGACTGGGACCGGACCGTCCGCTTCCTGCGCGACCTGGGAGTTCCCGTACCACGCGTGCTGTGGCGCGGGGTCTTCGACGAGCGGGCCCTGCGGGGACTGAAGCTGGACCTGACCCGGCAGGAGGGGTACGTCGTCCGCACCGCCGAGGGCTTCATGGCCGAGGAGTTCGGGCATCGGGCCGCCAAGTGGGTGCGGGCCGGGCACGTGCAGACCGACACGCACTGGATGCATGCGGCCGTCGTGGAGAACGGGCTCGGCGCCGACGCGCCGCTCTGGGCAGTGCGTTCGGGTGCCCCGGCCGACGCGGGCGCGCTCATGGCGGCGGTCGGCCTGCCCGGAGACGGGGACGCGGCCGCCGTCGCGCGCCTCGACCTGGCGGGGCGCGGCGGCGACGGCAGGCTCGCCGGCGTACTGGCCGCGCTGCTGCACGGCGCCCGGCGTTCCCCGCTCGCCGCCCGGCTCGCCTCTCCGCTCGGCATGCCGCTCGCGCGGCGCGTCGCGGACCTCGTCGGGCTGCATCCGGCGTTGCACCGGCCGTATCCGGACGAGGGCCGGCGGGCCGGTCTGGTGCGCCTGTCGCTCGCCGCCGACCTCGGCGTGCTGCACGCCGTCGCCCGGGCGGCCGCCGCGTCCGACGAGGCGCGCGAGCAGGTGGAGTGGTCGGCGCTGCACGCCGAGGACGTCGGCGGACTGGACGAGGCCGGGCTGCGGGACGCGTTCGCCGGCCTGGCGCCGGATGCCGCCGACCGCTGCCGCGCCGAAGCACGCGAGGCGTACGCACAGGGGCGGATCGGCGGTACCGAGGAGGCTGTCGCCTCGACCTGGCGCTGGCGTTCCGGGGACTTCCCGACACTGATCCAGATGGTCGGCCCCTCGGGCAGCGGGAAAAGCACCTTCGCCCGGGAGCTCGCCGGGGTGTCGGCGTACGTCTCCCTCGACGACCTGCGTGCCGCCCGCGGCTCCCGGGCCGACCAGAAGGCCAACGGGAACGTCCTGCGCACCGGCCTCGACCGGCTGGACGCGGCCCTGGCCGCCGGAGGGACCGTGGTGTGGGACGCCACATCCCTCAACCGCCGGCAGCGCTCGCTGGTACACACGGTCGCCCGCCGCCGCGACGCCCTGATCACGAATGCCGTGGTCCTCGTCGACGAGGACGAGCTGATCCGGCGCAACGAGCGTCGCGAGCACCCCGTTCCGCCGGAGGTGCTCACCGCTCAGCTCCACCGCTTCGGCCCGCCGTACCCCGGCGAGGGCCACCGCACCTGGTACATCGGTGCGAGCGGAACCGTCGAGGAAGAGGTCTGACCGTGCGGACGAGCGAGGAGATCTACCACCGGGTGCGCTGGGACGCACGGTTCGACCCGGCCCGCTTCGTGATCGGCGTACGGCGGCGGGAGGCCGCGCCCAAGCGGATGCCGTTGTCGGCGTTCGTACCGGGCGGCGACATCCCCTGGCACCGGGTGCTGTTCTTCGAGGCGGACGGCGAGGTGGTGTGGGACCGCGCGACGGGCGTGGACCGGATGGACGACACCGACGCCGGACGGGTCCGGGAGGCGCGCCGGCTGAGGGCGCCGTTCTTCGAGGCCCGGACGCCGTACGCGTGGGACGGGGACGGCTGGGTGCCGGCGCCCCACGCACCGCGGAGCATGGCGGGCGGGCTGCGCGTGCTGACCTGGAACACCCTGTGGGACCGGTACGACGCCGACCGGATCGACACCGCGCTGCGCCGCCCGCTGCTGATCGACGCCCTGCACGACGCCGACGCCGACGTCATCGCCCTTCAGGAGGTCGAGCCGGAGCTGCTCGTCCTGCTGCTGCGGACGCCCTGGGTACGCGACCGCTACACGCTGGCGACCGACCCGGCCGGCCGGGACGTCGACGAGTGCGGGCTGCTGCTGCTCAGCCGGCTGTCGGTACGGGAGGTGGGCCACCACGTCCTCGGCCCGCACAAGGCCGTCACCGCGGTCGTCGTCGACACGGTCACCGGGCCGGTCACGGTCGCGGCGACGCACCTCAGCAGCGACCACTCGGACGACGGCGCTGCCCGACGGCAGGCCGAACTGGCGCGGATTGCCGAGGGGTTGGCGGGCCTGGACGGGGGCGTGGTCCTCGTCGGCGACTTCAACGACGGCACGGACGCACCACAGACCATGCTCGGGATGCGCGACGCCTGGCGCGAGGCGCACGGCCCGGCCGACACGACCCCCACCTTCGACCCCGCCGCCAACCCCCTGGCCGCCGTCTCCTCCCTCACCGGGCGTGCGGGACGACTGGACCGGGTGCTGCTGCGGGCCGACGGGCTGGCCGTGGACTCGGCGGCCCTGCTCGGTGACGTCCCGACCGCGCAGGGGCTGTACGTCTCCGACCACTACGGCGTGGCGGTCGGGCTCGGCCCGGTGCACGAGGGGCGCCGAGTCCTCGACGTACCGCCGACGGCCCGTACCGCCGTGGCATGGGTGCCGCCCGCCGAGCTGTGGCCGCCGGTCCAGGACATCCGCCGGGAACACGACCCGCAGATCCACCGCTGGCCGCCGCACGTCAACGTGCTCTTCGGTTTCGTACCGGAGTCCGACTTCGAGGCAGCGGCACCGCTGGTGGCGGAGGCGGTCTCCCAAACCGCCTTGTTCACGGCCCGGCTGGAGGGCGTGCACAGTTTCGGCCACCGCGAAGACGCGACGGTGTGGCTCGACCCGGCGGCGGGCGATGAGCAGCCGTGGCAGGAGCTGCGGCAAGCCCTTGCCGAGCGGTTCCCGCGCTGCCGTGGCCGCCACGAGGGCTTCACACCCCATCTCAGCCTCGGCCGGACGAAGGACCCGCAGCCCCTGGCCGCCGAGTGCGAGACGCGTCTGCCTCCGCTCTCTGCCGACGTGGGCGAGCTGGTCCTCCTGTCCCGCCGCGGAGACGAGCCGATGCGGGTACGGGCGACCGTGACGCTGGGGACGGGTGAGGTGCGCTGGGTGCCGGACGAGGCTCCGTCCGTGCGTGAGGAAGGGGACTCGTCCCGAACGGCGGAGCGCGTCGCGGAGGCACTGGCCGAAGGGGCCGTCCATGTCGTCGGCTCACGGCGCACGGGCTGCGCGCTGCCGGGCGCGGACCTGGACCTGGTCGCGGCAGTGCACGGCGCGCCCGGCCTCGCGGACGTCCGCTCCCGGCTGACGGCCGCCCTGCCCGGGGCGACGGACGTACGGGAGGTGGTCGGCGCCCGCGTGCCCGGAGTGCGGTTCAACGTCGACGGCCTCGACGTAGATCTGGCCGTCGTCGCCACCGGCGCCGTCGCTCCAGCCGACGCGGTCGCCCGGCGTGCCGAGTTGGGCGAGGACGCGGCGGTCGCGCTGAGCGCGGTGAGCGACGCGGACGCGCTGCTCGCCTCGGTCGGCGACCGCCACGCCGCCTTCACGCACCTGGCTCGGCAGGTGAAGCGATGGGCCAGGGCCCGCGGCCTGGACTCGGCCCCGTTCGGCGGGCTGCCGGGGCTCGCCTGGTCCGTACTCGCGGCCCGTACGGTCCGGGAGGCCAGTGAGCTGCCGTCCGACGAACTGCTCCGCCACTTCTTCGCGACCTGGGCGGCCTGGGACTGGCGCGAGCCGGTCGGCGGACCCGCCCGCGGGGACCTGCCGGTCACGATCTGGACCCCGACCGAGCCCGTACGCGCCTGCTCCGACCAGGTCACAGCGGGTATGCGGGACCTGATCACCCAGGAGCTGTTCCGTGCGTGGGAGCTCCTTGAGTCCCGCTCCCCCGCCGAACCGCTGCTCGCCCCGCCGCCGTTGCACCGCCGCCACGCGGCCTGGGCGGTCGTGACCGTCGCCGACGCGACGGACGAAGGCCGGGTCCGCGGCCGTATGCGCGCCCTCCTGTCGGCCCTCCCCGAACCGGGCGTCCACGCCTGGCCCCACCCGTTCACCACCGCCCCCACCCGCTACGCCCTCGGCCTCGGCCCGACCCCGCCGGACAAAGCCCTGCTCGCGGAGCTCGCGGTCCCGTGGCTACGAGGGCTCGCGCACACGACGGTGACCCACGTGCCCGGTGGCGAGGTCCCGACCCTGGCGTGACGCACGGCGGGAAGCCGTGGACGCCGGCCATAGCATCGCGTTGCAGCCGATTGCTATTGCCCAACCGGCCTTCCCCCTGGCGATTCTGATGGTTCCTGGACACCCCCCGCGCGTCCCCGCGCGTGTCTTCGGAAATGAGGAGCCTTGCGAATGGCGAGGTTATTCACGGCACTTGCGGCTGCCCTGCCGGCCGCCAGACCCCCACGGCGTAGACGAACGTCACGGCGTACCGCTCCTGGATCCAGTCCGTCGCGGGCGTCTGACCCTGCCCCTTCTGCAAGAGGAGCCCACCCGGCCCCTGCCCACGCCCCTGGGCCGGGGCCGGCGGCTGTCCGCAGTCGGCCCGCGCTGTCATAGCCGAACGTCGCGTCCCCGGCCGCGTCCGTACGCCCGGTCAGCCGGCCTTCCTCGTCGTACTGGAAGGTCGCCGCACCGGACGGGCCCGAGGACGAGAGCAGGTTGCCTGCGGTCGTCGTAGGTGTACGTGTTGGTTCCGCCGGCTGCGTTCACCGAGGTGAAAGGAACTCCCAGGCAACCCACGGCGCCCGTCCGCCGTCTAGT
The DNA here is from genome assembly GCF_055566095.1 of Streptomyces sp. NPDC027962. Taxonomy (NCBI): domain Bacteria; kingdom Bacillati; phylum Actinomycetota; class Actinomycetes; order Kitasatosporales; family Streptomycetaceae; genus Streptomyces; species Streptomyces sp. NPDC027962. The sequence continues at coordinate 111,654 of NZ_JBVHTA010000016.1, read as the reverse complement.
CGATCGCGGTGCGGGCCTTCGACCGGTCCCGCTCCGACCTGGGGAGATCACAGTACGCAGACGGGGGCACGGGCCCGGCCGCTGCGGGGGGAAGCGGACGGAGCACAAGTGAACGAGAGAGCTGTGTCAGGGCTGCGCCCTGCCGTGAAAGCCGTGAGCCGGCCCCGGCGGCGCAGTGTCGTCGCCGCGTTGACCGCCCTGACCGCGGCCGCCTCCGCCGCCGCGCTCACGTCGTGCTCGGTGCCCGCGCCCCGCCGCACCGGGCCCACCGCCGATCCCGCGCCCGGTATGCCCATCGCCACCTCGCGGCGTGCGCAGCTGATGCAGATACTGGCGCACCCCGACGACGACCTGTACTTCATGAACCCGGACGCCCAGCACATGCTGGACTCCGGCGTCCCGCTGGTGTGCGTCTACGTCACCGCCGGCGAGCACAACGGCGTCAACCACATCCCCGGCCGGCCCGACGGCCCCGCCGACAAGGGGGCGTACTCCTCCGCCCGCCATCAGGGGCTGCGCCAGGCGTACGCGAGCCTGCTCGGTCTCGACAAGTTCACCGAGTGGCAGAAGGGCGTAGCCACCCTGCGCGGCGACCGGCGGGCCGAGATCAATACCCTCGCCGACGGCAACCGCCGCGTCGAGCTGATCTTCCTCAACCTCTCGATGCACGCCCCGCGCCGCTGGATGGCCGTGCCCAGCCTCTGGCACGACCGCGCGCTGAGCGTGCCGACCACGATCACCGACGGCTCCCCCGTCCGCCGGGCCGACAGCTATGCCTATGACGATCTGACGGACGTCCTCGTCGGTCTGATGGAGCGATACCGGCCCACCGTGATCCACACCCTCGATCCGGACCCGGACATCCAGTACAGCGACGAGGCCACCCGCAAGCGGGACAGCGAACAGCCCGGCTACTCGGACCACGCCGACCACACCGCCGTCGCCTCGTTCAGCTGGGCGGCGATGGTGCGCTGGGTGGCCGACGCCACCAAGGACGGCGGCGGCATACCGGCATTCGCCGCCACCTCCTTCCGCGGCTACTACAACCGACACTGGCCCAAGAACCTGCCGCCGCGGGTGATCGAGGAGAAGGCCGCGCATCTCGTCCCCTACGGCGGTGACCCTGCCTGGGAGTGCGGCAACAGCGGCGGCTGCGGCGACTACAACGTCGGCGGCAGGCGCCCGTTGAAGAACAAGAAGGGCTGGGTGCGCTCGACCCACTACCGCTACCCGGGCGCCCGCCCCGCCGTGGCCATGGAGCCGGACGGCCGGCTCTCCGCCTACGGGGTCCTGGGCCTGCGGGCTGTCCGCTGGCGCGAGACCCTGCGGGGCAGCGGCCGGTGGAGCGAGCCGGACGACCTCGGCGGCGGCCCGCTCGCACCCGCGCTGGGAGCAACTGCTCTTGAGGACGGCCGGCAGCTCCTCTTCGCCCTGCGCTTCTCCGCGATCAGCGGTCACGGCGGGAGCAACACCCGGGAGGTCGTGCTGCTGGAGCAGCGCTCCCCGGGCGGCGCGTTCCGCGCCTGGCGAGGCCTCGGCAACCCGGAGCACACCGACGACCGTGGGCGGCGCATCGGCATACCGGTGGCCGTCACCGCACCCGACGGCCGCGTCCATCTGTTCGTGCGCAACGCGGACAAGGGCGTCAGCGCCAGGGTCCGCGACACCGGCGGCCGCTGGAGCGGCTGGCAGGCGCTCGACGGCACCGCCGAGATACAGGACGGCCTGTCCACCGTGGTGGACGGGGCCGGCCGGGTCCATGTCTTCGGCACGGGCCACGACACCGTTCACCACTGGACGCAGGAGGCACCCGGCCGGCCTCTGCGGCACCGGCCCGCCGGACGGCTGCCGACCGCGGTCGGCACCCCCGCCGCGCTGGCCGGCGCGGACGGCTCCGTGCAGCTGCTGTACCGCACGGAGCGGCCCTGGAAGCGGGACTCGAGCCGGGACTCGCGCGGCAGTGCCTCCCCGCACCTGACCCGGCTGAGCGCGGGCGGCGAACAGCTGCCCGCCGTCTCCTTCGACGGATACGGCCCGGTCGGCGCGGTCGGCGGACCCGACGGGCTCGCCCTGCTGGGCAGGGATCTGCGCGGACGGATCCAGCTGCGCTTCGAGGACCGGCTGCTGACGCGCGAGGCGGGGCCGGTGGCGCTCGACACCCCCACGCTGGACGCCACCGCCGCGGGGGTCACGGTCGTCGGCCTGGGCCCGGACGCGTACCCCTGGATCTGGTCACCCCCGGCGGGCAGCGCGGCAGGCTAGGCCCTGGTCCTCCGCACACGCCCGGGGCCCCGGTCACAACCAACACCACGTATGACGAAGGGCCCCGCACCTGACGGTGCGGGGCCCTTCTTGCAGCTCAGCGAGCTACCAGGTCAAACCAACAAATTACTTGTTGATCTTGGTGACCTGGCCGGCGCCCACGGTCCGGCCACCCTCACGGATGGCGAACTTCAGGCCCTCTTCCATGGCGACCGGCTGGATCAGCTGGACGGACATCTGGGTGTTGTCGCCCGGCATGACCATCTCGGTGCCCTCGGGGAGGGTCACAACACCGGTCACGTCAGTCGTACGGAAGTAGAACTGCGGACGGTAGTTGTTGAAGAACGGCGTGTGGCGGCCACCCTCGTCCTTGGACAGGATGTAGGCCTGGGCCTCGAACTCGGTGTGCGGCGTGACCGAACCGGGCTTGATGATGACCTGGCCGCGCTCGACGTCCTCGCGCTTGATGCCACGGAGGAGCAGACCGACGTTCTCACCGGCCTGGCCCTCGTCGAGCAGCTTGCGGAACATCTCGATGCCGGTGACCGTGGTGGTGGTCTTCTCCTGCTTGATACCGACGATGTCGACGGTCTCGTTGACCTTGAGGACACCACGCTCGATACGGCCGGTCACGACGGTGCCGCGACCGGTGATCGTGAAGACGTCCTCGATCGGCATCAGGAACGGCTTGTCGACGTCACGCTCGGGCTGCGGGATCGCCTCGTCGACGGCCTTCATCAGGTCGAGGACGGACTTGCCCCACTCGGCGTCGCCCTCGAGCGCCTTGAGCGCCGAGACCTTGACGACCGGCAGGTCGTCGCCCGGGAACTCGTACTCGGAGAGGAGCTCACGCACCTCGAGCTCGACGAGCTCCAGGATCTCCTCGTCGTCCACCATGTCGGCCTTGTTCAGGGCGACGACGATGTACGGAACGCCGACCTGGCGGGCCAGGAGCACGTGCTCCTTGGTCTGCGGCATCGGGCCGTCGGTGGCCGCGACCACGAGGATGGCGCCGTCCATCTGCGCCGCACCCGTGATCATGTTCTTGATGTAGTCCGCGTGACCGGGGCAGTCGACGTGGGCGTAGTGACGCGACTCCGTCTGGTACTCGACGTGCGCGATGGAGATGGTGATACCGCGCTGGCGCTCCTCAGGAGCCTTGTCGATCTGGTCGAAGGCCGAGGCCTCGTTCAGGTCCGGGTACGCGTCGTGCAGCACCTTGGTAATGGCGGCCGTGAGGGTCGTCTTACCGTGGTCGATGTGACCGATGGTGCCGATGTTGACGTGCGGCTTAGTCCGCTCGAACTTCGCCTTCGCCACTGGGGTCCTCCTGTGGAGTGGTTCTGTACGCCTTACTCATCGGCGCCAGGTGATCTTTGCTGGGTGGCCAGCCGCCGGGATCCGGTCCTCGGTTTCGGGGGCGAACCCCGGCGGATGGTGTCAAGCCTAAAGCGTGGACTCGGAAGAGTTACTCGCCCTTGGCCTTCGCGATGATCTCCTCGGCGACGTTCCGCGGAACCTCGGCGTAGGAGTCGAACTGCATCGAGTAGCTTGCGCGACCCGAGGTCTTGCTGCGGAGGTCTCCGACGTAGCCGAACATCTCCGAGAGGGGCACGAGGCCCTTCACGACGCGAGCGCCGCTGCGCTCCTCCATGGCCTGAATCTGACCACGGCGGGAGTTGATGTCGCCGATGACCTCACCCATGTAGTCCTCGGGCGTGGTGACCTCGACGGACATCATCGGCTCGAGCAGTACGGGCGAAGCCTTGCGCGCGGCCTCCTTGAAGGCCTGCGAACCGGCGATCTTGAAGGCGAGCTCGGAGGAGTCGACCTCGTGGTAGCCACCGTCGAGAAGAATGACGCGAACGCCGGTCATCTCGTAGCCGGCCAGGATGCCGAACTGCATGGCCTCCTGCGCACCCGCGTCCACCGAAGGGATGTACTCCTTGGGGATGCGGCCACCGGTGACCTTGTTCACGAACTCGTACGAGGCGTCGCCGCCCTCGATCGGCTCGATCGCGATCTGCACCTTGGCGAACTGACCGGTACCACCGGTCTGCTTCTTGTGGGTGTAGTCGTGACGCTCGACGGTCTTGCGGATCGTCTCGCGGTAGGCGACCTGCGGCTTGCCGACGTTGGCCTCGACCCTGAACTCGCGGCGCATACGGTCGACGAGGACGTCGAGGTGAAGCTCGCCCATACCACCGATGATGGTCTGGCCGGTCTCCTCGTCCGAGTGAACCTGGAAGGAGGGGTCCTCCTCCGCGAGACGCTGGATGGCGACACCCAGCTTCTCCTGGTCACCCTTGGACTTGGGCTCGATGGCGACCTGAATGACCGGCGCCGGGAAGTCCATGGACTCCAGGATCACCGGGTTCTTCTCGTCGCACAGCGTCTCACCGGTGGTGGTCTGCTTGAGGCCCATGACGGCGACGATGTCGCCGGCGCCCACCGCGTCGATCTCCTCACGCTTGTTCGCGTGCATGCGGTAGATCTTGCCGATGCGCTCCTTCTTGCCCTTGACGGAGTTCAGCACCGAGGTGCCGGCCTCCAGGCGACCCGAGTAGACCCGGATGAAGGTGAGCTTACCGAGGTGCGGGTCGCTCGCGATCTTGAACGCGAGCGCCGAAAGCGGCTCGGACTCGGAAGGCTTGCGCGAGACGACCTGCTCCGCGTCCTTCACGTCGTGGCCCTCGATGGCCTCGACGTCCAGGGGGGAGGGGAGGTAGCGCACGACCGCGTCGAGCAGGGGCTGGACGCCCTTGTTCTTGAACGCGGTGCCACAGAACACCGGGGTGACCGTGGTGTCGCCGCCCTTGCCGGAAGCGATGGTGATACGACGGATCGCGGCGTACAGCTGCTCCTCGGTGGGCTCCTGGCCCTCGAGGTACAGCTCCATGATCTCTTCGTCGTTCTCCGCGACGGTCTCGACCAGCTTGCCGCGCCACTCGTCGGCGGCCTCGGTGTGCGTGGCCGGGATGTCGACGACGTCGTACATCTCGCCCTTGGTGGCCTCGGCGGACCAGACAAGAGCCTTCATACGAACGAGGTCGACGACGCCCTTGAAGTCCGCCTCGGCACCGATCGGAAGCTGCATGACGATCGGGGTCGCACCGAGGCGGCTCACGATCATGTCGACACAGCGGTGGAACTCGGCACCGGTACGGTCGAGCTTGTTGACGAAGCAGATGCGGGGCACGCCGTAACGGTCGGCCTGACGCCACACCGTCTCGGACTGCGGCTCCACACCGGCGACACCGTCGAACACGGTCACGGCACCGTCGAGGACGCGGAGCGAACGCTCCACCTCGACGGTGAAGTCCACGTGACCCGGGGTGTCGATGATGTTGATGGTGTGGTCGACGTCCTCGAGCGGCCAGTGACAGGTCGTCGCGGCGGACGTGATGGTGATGCCGCGCTCCTGCTCCTGCTCCATCCAGTCCATCGTGGCAGCGCCGTCGTGGACCTCACCGATCTTGTAGCTCACACCGGTGTAGAACAGGATGCGCTCGGTGGTCGTCGTCTTGCCCGCGTCGATGTGGGCCATGATCCCGATGTTGCGGACCTTGGCCAGGTCAAGCGAAGTGGTGGCCATAAGGCTCAATCTTCTCTCGGTCTCGATGTGGGTAGCGACTACCAGCGGTAGTGCGCGAAGGCCTTGTTGGACTCGGCCATCTTGTGCGTGTCCTCACGCTTCTTGACCGAAGCGCCGAGGCCGTTGGAGGCGTCGAGCAGTTCGTTCATGAGGCGCTCGGTCATGGTCTTCTCACGGCGGGCGCGGGAGTAACCCACGACCCAGCGGAGCGCGAGGGTGGCGGCACGACCGGGCTTGACCTCGATCGGCACCTGGTAGGTGGCACCACCGACACGGCGGGACTTGACCTCGAGAGACGGCTTGACGTTCTCGAGGGCGCGCTTCAGCGTGATGACCGGGTCGGCGCCGGTCTTCTCGCGGAGGCCTTCCATGGCGCCGTAGACGATGCGCTCAGCGGTGGAACGCTTGCCGTTGAGCAGGATCTTGTTGATGAGCGAGGTCACCAGAGGAGAACCGTAAACCGGGTCGATGATGACCGGGCGCTTCGGGGCGGGGCCCTTACGAGGCATTCTTACTTCTCCTTCTTGGCGCCGTAGCGGCTGCGGGCCTGCTTGCGGTTCTTGACACCCTGGGTGTCCAGGGAACCGCGGATGATCTTGTAACGAACACCCGGCAGGTCCTTCACACGGCCACCACGCACGAGCACGATGGAGTGCTCCTGCAGGTTGTGTCCCTCACCCGGGATGTAGGCCGTGACCTCGATGCCGGAGGTCAGACGCACACGCGCGACCTTACGGAGGGCCGAGTTCGGCTTCTTCGGGGTGGTCGTGAACACACGCGTGCAGACGCCACGGCGCTGAGGCGAACCCTCAAGTGCGGGCGTCTTGTTCTTCTCGACCTTGTCCTGCCGGCCCTTGCGGACCAGCTGCTGGATCGTAGGCACTACTTCTCCGGTTTCTGTGTGCCGTCAGTGAAGCTAACCTGGAACGTCGCCGACCCACGCGGTCGGGTGTGTCGAATACTGCGGACCCTCGCCGCCAGGCGGAAAGGGCGCAGATTGCGGTGGCCGGTCCAGGACTCGCCATGCGGCAGACGACACGCACACGAGCCCAGGCACACCCCAGGCACAAGGTCTGAGCGTACCTATCGCATGGACTCCGGTCAAAACAAATGCCCACGGCGCGGGACTCCCCTCACGACCTGGGCCCGAGCATGCCCCGCACGGGGCTCCGGTGCCGCGGCGAACTGGGCCGGAGACCGCGGGGCGGGACGGGGCCGGGCACGCCCTGACGCACGGCACCGGGGACATGACCGGAAAGGCCGGGCAGGGGCGGCGTACTGGCCCCAAGGGCAATCCGGAACGACGCCGGATGAGGCGTGCGGCCCGGTCGGCCACGGCTGCTGAGCACCCTTTCGTTGCCGGAGGTCGGCAACGGTACGGCGCTCAAGACGGCCCCCGGCATCCCCTGACCCCGGCCCTTGCCCGCCCGGACAATGCGGTGAGCCGAACCGTCCGGTACGAGGAGGTCCACCGTGACCGACCACCGAGCCCGAACCGCCCACGACCTCGACGACACCACCGTCGACGTGCGCCTGACCATCATGGAATACGCAGACGTGGCCGGCGGCTACGCGGCCGCCGTGAGCGCGCCCGGCGTACCGCAGGCCGTCGTCGACGACTACGCAGTCGTCGTGGACGTGCTCGCCCTGGCCCACAGCCTTCCGTCTGCCGACGTCCCACCGGTACTCGCGGCGGGGGCACGAGCGCTGCACCGCGTCCACCTCGCGCTCCTCGCACAGCCTCAGTCCCGGGAGACCCCATGAGCCGGCGCCCGTCGCCTCCCGCCGCCGCCCTCGGTACCACCAGCTCGTGGCGCCCGCCTCCGGGTGTGAGCACCGCGGCCCTTGTCCGTACCGTCCTGACGCACCTGGGCTGCTTCGTGCTGGCCCTGGCACTGCTGAGCGCGTCGGCAGGCGGCACCGCAGCCGCCCCGGTGCTCCTCTGCGCCCTGCTGCTCGGCTCCGGCGTCGCGCTCCCCCGCCATCTGCGCCGGCTGCGCGAACGGGCGAGAACCCCCGGACGGCCGCACGTGGAGACAGGTGCCCCTCACCGCGCGCTGCTGCCGCCGGCGCCGCCGCTGTCCGGCCACCAGGCCACGGAGCAGGCCGTCACCAGGTACGGGGAGCTGCTCGCGCGCCGCCCCTTCACCGGCGGCACCCACGCCGCCGACTGGCAGATCGCACTCGACGCCTACGAGGAGGCGAAACACGCGGAACCGGGTCTGGTGCCGCAGATCCTCGCCCGCGGGCACGGTGCCCTGGAGCGGCTGTCCGCCGACCACGGCGACGAGCGGCAGAGGGAGAACGACCCACGCGTCTGGAGCCGGGGCACCGGGCCGGCCACCTTGCGGATGCCCCGGCCCGAGGGCTGGACGGGAAAGTGTCTCGTCGCCTTCGAGGGCAGCTCCCCAGGAGGTTTCCTGGTGTGTGCGAAGGTCGGCGGCCGCCGAGGGCGGCGAGTCGTGAAACTGGCCTCCCGCGAGCGCGGCCCGGCCTTGGTCCGCGTGCCCGCACCGGCCCCCGTCGACGACGCCGTCACCATCGAGATCATCACGGACGGGCCGTGGCGGGCCGCCCTGCTCCCCGCCCGGCAGGCGCGCGCCCTCGACGGCACGGTGCGCGGGGACGCCTCAGAGGTGCTGCTGAACCGGGCCGGGCACCGCCTGGCCACGTTCGAGCACCGGGGCGACGGGGACTTCGTCATCCGCGAGCCCCATGCCCTGGACCCCCGCGCCGGCCGCCTGATCGCCGAGGGCCAGGGCCGGTCCTCCCTCCGGCTCGGCCTGCACGGCATCGGCGCCGTCTTTGTCGACAGCGACGACGCCTGGGCCATGACCGTGTCCGGGACCTGAGTGCCGAAGGCGCGTACGAAGCCGGGCACGCGGGAACGCAGAAGGGCGGCCACCCCGATGGGGTGACCGCCCTTCCTCACGCACTCCTACTGGTTGTACGGACCGTAGTCGTAGTCCTCCAGCGGAACGGCCTGGCCGGAGCCGGTGCCGAACGGCGAGTAGTCGATGTCGTCGTAGCCGACGGCCGAGTACATCGCGGCCTTGGCCTCCTCGGTCGGCTCGACCCGGATGTTGCGGTAGCGGGACAGGCCCGTACCGGCCGGGATGAGCTTACCGATGATGACGTTCTCCTTGAGGCCGATCAGGGAGTCGGACTTGGCGTTGATCGCCGCGTCCGTCAGAACCCTGGTCGTCTCCTGGAAGGACGCCGCGGACAGCCACGACTCGGTCGCCAGCGAGGCCTTGGTGATACCCATCAGCTGCGGACGGCCGGAGGCGGGGTGACCGCCCTCGGTGACCACACGACGGTTCTCGGTCTCGAACTTCGAACGCTCGACCAGCTCGCCCGGCAGCAGCTCCGCGTCACCGGACTCGATGATCGTCACACGGCGCAGCATCTGCCGGATGATGATCTCGATGTGCTTGTCGTGGATCGACACACCCTGCGAGTTGTAGACCTTCTGGACCTCGCCGACCAGGTGGACCTGGACCGCGCGCTGACCGAGGATCCGCAGCACGTCGTGCGGGTTGGTGGCACCCACGGTGAGCTTCTGGCCCACCTCGACGTGATCGCCCTCGCCGACCAGCAGACGGGCACGCTTCGAGATCGGGAACGCCGTCTCGTCGCTGCCGTCGTCCGGGGTGACGACGATCTTCTTGGTCTTCTCGGTCTCCTCGATACGGATGCGGCCGGCCGCCTCCGAGATCGGGGCGACACCCTTGGGCGTACGAGCCTCGAAGAGCTCGACGACACGGGGCAGGCCCTGGGTGATGTCGTCACCGGCCACACCACCGGTGTGGAAGGTACGCATCGTCAGCTGCGTACCGGGCTCACCGATGGACTGGGCGGCGATGATGCCGACCGCCTCGCCGATGTCGACCAGCTTGCCGGTGGCGAGCGAACGGCCGTAGCAGTACGCACAGGTGCCGACAGCGGACTCACAGGTCAGGACCGAGCGGGTCTTGACCTCCTCGACGCCGGCCGCGACGACCGCGTCGATGAGCACGTCGCCCAGGTCGACGTTGGCAGGCGCGATGACCTTGCCGTCGACGACGACGTCCTCGGCGAGCATGCGGGCGTACACGGAGGTCTCGACGTCCTCCGCCTTGCGCAGCACGCCGTCGGCGCCGCGCTCGGCGATCCGCAGCTTGAGGCCGCGGTCGGTGCCGCAGTCCTCCTCGCGGATGATGACGTCCTGCGAGACGTCCACCAGACGACGGGTGAGGTAACCCGAGTCGGCGGTACGCAGAGCGGTGTCCGCCAGACCCTTACGGGCACCGTGCGTGGAGATGAAGTACTCCAGCACGGACAGACCCTCGCGGAAGGACGCCTTGATCGGACGCGGGATGGTCTCGTTCTTGGCGTTGGACACCAGACCACGCATACCGGCGATCTGACGCATCTGCATCATGTTTCCACGAGCACCCGAGTTGACCATCATGAAGATGGGGTTGGTCTTCGGGAAGTTCGCGTTCATCGCCTCGGCAACCTCGTTGGTCGCCTTGGTCCAGATCGCGATGAGCTCCTGGGTGCGCTCGTCCTTGGTGATCAGACCGCGCTCGTACTGCTTCTGGACCTTCTCGTCCTGCTCCTCGTAGCCCTTGACGATCGCCTTCTTCGCCTCGGGGACGACGACGTCGGAGATGGCCACGGTGACACCGGAACGGGTCGCCCAGTAGAAGCCGGCCGCCTTCAGGTTGTCGAGCGTCGCCGCCACGATGACCTTGGGGTAGCGCTCGGCGAGGTCGTTGACGATCTCGGAGAGCTGCTTCTTGCCCACCGAGTAGTCGACGAACGGGTAGTCCTCGGGCAGCAGCTCGTTGAAGAGCGCGCGGCCCAGGGTGGTGCGCAGACGGAACGAGTCACCCTGCTGCCACGTGCCCTCGCCGGCCTCGTCCTCGTCCGCCGGCGGCGTCCAGCCGCGCGGCGGGATGGTGCCGACCGGGAAGCGGATGTCGATCTTCGCCTGGAGCGAGAGCTCCCGGGCGTCGAACGCCATGATCGCCTCGGCGGTGGAACCGAAGGACCGGCCCTCGCCGATGACCTTGCGCTCCTCCTCGTCCGTGGTGAGGAAGAAGAGGCCCAGCACCATGTCCTGGGTCGGCATGGTCACCGGACGGCCGTCGGCCGGCTTGAGGATGTTGTTCGAGGACAGCATCAGGATGCGGGCCTCGGCCTGCGCCTCCGCGGACAGCGGCAGGTGCACGGCCATCTGGTCACCGTCGAAGTCCGCGTTGAAGGCGGTGCAGACGAGCGGGTGGATCTGGATGGCCTTGCCTTCGACCAGCTGCGGCTCGAAGGCCTGGATGCCGAGGCGGTGCAGCGTGGGCGCACGGTTCAGAAGCACCGGGTGCTCGGCGATGACCTCTTCGAGGACGTCGTACACGACGGTGCGGCCACGCTCGACCATGCGCTTGGCCGACTTGATGTTCTGCGCGTGGTTCAGGTCGACCAGGCGCTTCATCACGAACGGCTTGAAGAGCTCCAGCGCCATGGCCTTGGGCAGACCGCACTGGTGCAGCTTGAGCTGCGGGCCGACGACGATGACGGAACGCGCCGAGTAGTCGACTCGCTTACCGAGCAGGTTCTGACGGAAGCGGCCCTGCTTGCCCTTCAGCATGTCGCTGAGGGACTTCAGCGGACGGTTGCCGGGGCCCGTGACAGGGCGACCACGACGGCCGTTGTCGAAGAGGGCGTCGACCGCCTCCTGGAGCATCCGCTTCTCGTTGTTCACGATGATCTCGGGGGCACCGAGGTCGAGCAGACGCTTCAGACGGTTGTTGCGGTTGATCACACGGCGGTACAGGTCGTTCAGGTCGGAGGTCGCGAAGCGGCCACCGTCCAGCTGCACCATCGGACGCAGGTCCGGCGGGATGACCGGCACGCAGTCGAGCACCATGCCCTTGGGGCTGTTGCTGGTCTGCAGGAACGCGGAGACGACCTTGAGGCGCTTGAGCGCACGGGTCTTCTTCTGGCCCTTGCCGGTACGGATGATCTCGCGGAGACGCTCGGCCTCCTCGTCGAGGTCGAAGGACTCCAGGCGCTTCTGCAGCGCCGCGGCACCCATCGACCCGTCGAAGTACGTGCCGAAGCGGTCACGCAGCTCGCGGTAGAGCAGCTCGTCGCCCTCGAGGTCCTGGACCTTGAGGTTCTTGAAGCGGTTCCACACCTCGTCGAGACGGTCGATCTCGCGCTGGGCACGGTCGCGCAGCTGCTTCATCTCACGCTCGGCGCCCTCACGCACCTTGCGGCGCACGTCGGCCTTGGCCCCCTCGGCCTCGAGCTCGGCCAGGTCGGTCTCGAGCTTCTTGGCGCGGGCCTCGAGGTCGGCGTCGCGGCGGTTCTCGACCTGCTGGCGCTCGACGGAGACGTGGGCCTCCAGCGAGGGCAGGTCGCGCGTGCGGCGCTCCTCGTCCACGAATGTGATCATGTACGCGGCGAAGTAGATGACCTTCTCGAGGTCCTTCGGCGCCAGGTCCAGCAGGTAGCCGAGGCGCGAGGGGACGCCCTTGAAGTACCAGATGTGGGTGACGGGAGCGGCAAGCTCGATGTGGCCCATCCGCTCACGGCGCACCTTGGCGCGTGTGACCTCGACGCCACAGCGCTCACAGATGATGCCCTTGAAGCGGACGCGCTTGTACTTGCCGCAGTAGCACTCCCAGTCCCGGGTCGGACCGAAGATCTTCTCGCAGAAGAGTCCGTCCTTCTCGGGCTTGAGCGTGCGGTAGTTGATGGTCTCGGGCTTCTTGACCTCGCCGTGGGACCAGGTCCGGATGTCGTCCGCGGTGGCAAGGCCGATCCGCAGCTCGTCGAAGAAGTTGACGTCGAGCACTGTGCGTCAATCCCTCTTTCGGGGTCGTGTCTCAATCAAGTGGTCTGATGGGGGTCCCTCCACGCCCGCAGGGCGTAGGGGGAGGGTCCGGGGACGACCGGGGCTCCTTGGTGGGGAGCCCCGGCCAGGCCCGTCAGACCTCTTCGACGCTGCTCGGCTCGCGCCGGGACAGGTCGATACCGAGCTCCTCCGCAGCGCGGAAGACGTCCTCGTCCGTGTCGCGCATCTCGATGGACATACCGTCCGAGGAGAGCACCTCCACGTTGAGGCAGAGCGACTGCATTTCCTTGATGAGCACCTTGAAGGACTCGGGAATGCCGGGCTCGGGGATGTTCTCGCCCTTGACGATGGCCTCGTAGACCTTCACGCGGCCGGTCACGTCGTCGGACTTGATCGTCAGCAGCTCCTGGAGCGCGTAGGCGGCGCCGTACGCCTCCAGCGCCCACACCTCCATCTCACCGAATCGCTGGCCACCGAACTGGGCCTTACCACCCAGCGGCTGCTGGGTGATCATCGAGTACGGACCGGTCGAACGGGCGTGGAGCTTGTCGTCGACCAGGTGGTGGAGTTTGAGGATGTACATGTACCCGACCGAGATCGGGTCCGGGAACGGCTCGCCGGAGCGGCCGTCGAACAGGTTGGCCTTGCCGGACGGCTGGACCATCCGGTTGCCGTCGCGGTTCGGGATCGTGGACTCGAAGAGACCGGCGATCTCGTCCTCGCGGGCGCCGTCGAAGACCGGGGTGGCGACGTTCGTGCCGGGCGCGACGTCGTCGGCGCCGATGGCCTGCAGCCGCTGCATCCACTCCTCGCTGCCCTCGACCTTCCAGCCCTGGCTGGCGAGCCAGCCGAGGTGGATCTCGAGGACCTGGCCCGGGTTCATTCGGGACGGGACACCCAGCGGGTTGAGGATGATGTCGACCGGGGTGCCGTCCTCCAGGAACGGCATGTCCTCGATCGGCAGGATCTTCGAGATGACGCCCTTGTTGCCGTGACGGCCGGCGAGCTTGTCACCGTCGGTGATCTTGCGCTTCTGGGCGACGTAGACGCGGACCAGCTGGTTCACGCCCGGGGGAAGCTCGTCGCCCTCCTCGCGGTCGAAGACGCGGACGCCGATGACCTTGCCGGTCTCGCCGTGCGGCACCTTCAGCGAGGTGTCACGGACCTCGCGCGCCTTCTCACCGAAGATCGCGCGGAGCAGACGCTCCTCGGGGGTCAGCTCGGTCTCACCCTTGGGCGTGACCTTGCCGACGAGGATGTCGCCGGCGACGACCTCGGCACCGATACGGATGATGCCGCGCTCGTCGAGGTCGGCGAGGACCTCCTCGGAGACGTTCGGGATGTCCCGGGTGATCTCCTCGGGGCCGAGCTTGGTGTCACGGGCGTCGACCTCGTGCTCCTCGATGTGGATCGAGGAGAGGACGTCGTCCTGCACGAGGCGCTGCGACAGGATGATCGCGTCCTCGTAGTTGTGACCCTCCCACGGCATGAACGCCACCAGCAGGTTCTTGCCGAGCGCCATCTCACCGTTCTCGGTGGCGGGGCCGTCGGCGAGGACCTGGCCCTCGATGACGCGGTCGCCCTCGGCTACGACGACCTTCTGGTTGACCGAGGTGCCCTGGTTGGAGCGGGAGAACTTCGCGATGCGGTACGTGGTGTACGTGCCGTCATCGTTCGCGACGGTGACGTAGTCGGCCGAAACCTCCTGGATCACACCGTCCTTCTCCGCCTTGATGACGTCACCGGCGTCGGTGGCACAGCGGTACTCCATGCCGGTGCCGACGAGCGGGGCCTCCGCCTTGATGAGCGGAACGGCCTGACGCATCATGTTCGCGCCCATGAGGGCACGGTTGGCGTCGTCGTGCTCGAGGAACGGGATCATGGCCGTCGCGACCGACACCATCTGGCGCGGCGAGACGTCCATGTAGTCGACCTCGGTCGGCGGCACGTAGTCGACCTCGCCACCACGGCGGCGGACCAGAACACGGGCCTCGGTGAACCGGAGCTCGTCGTTCAGGGTCGCGTTCGCCTGGGCGATGACGAAGCGGTCCTCCTCGTCGGCGGTCAGGTAGTCCACCTCGTCGGTGACCTGGCCGTCGGTGACCTTGCGGTACGGCGTCTCGACGAAGCCGAACGCGTTGACCCGGCCGTAGGAGGCGAGCGAGCCGATCAGGCCGATGTTCGGGCCTTCAGGGGTCTCGATCGGGCACATGCGGCCGTAGTGCGACGGGTGCACGTCACGGACCTCGAAGCCGGCCCGCTCACGGGACAGACCACCCGGGCCAAGAGCCGACAGACGGCGCTTGTGGGTGAGACCCGACAGCGGGTTGTTCTGGTCCATGAACTGCGACAGCTGGCTGGTGCCGAAGAACTCCTTGATGGAGGCCACGACCGGCCGGATGTTGATCAGGGTCTGCGGCGTGATCGCCTCGACGTCCTGGGTCGTCATGCGCTCACGCACGACGCGCTCCATACGAGCCAGACCCGTGCGGACCTGGTTCTGGATGAGCTCGCCGACGTTGCGCAGACGACGGTTGCCGAAGTGGTCGATGTCGTCGGTCTCGACGACGATCTGCGTGCCGGACTCGCCGACCGTCTCGGTCTCGCCGGCGTGCAGCTTGACCAGGTACTTGATGGTGGCGATGACGTCGTCGGTGGTGAGCACGCCGGCGTCCAGCGGCTCGTCGGCGCCGAGCTTCTTGTTCACCTTGTAGCGGCCGACCTTGGCGAGGTCGTAGCGCTTCGGGTTGAAGTAGAGGTTCTCGAGCAGCGTCTGAGCGGCCTCACGGGTCGGCGGCTCGCCCGGGCGGAGCTTGCGGTAGATGTCGAGCAGCGCGTCGTCCTGGCCCTGGGTGTGGTCCTTCTCCAGGGTGGCGCGCATGGACTCGTACTCGCCGAACTCCTCGAGGATCTGCTCGGTGGTCCAACCGAGAGCCTTGAGCAGGACGGTGACGGACTGCTTGCGCTTGCGGTCGATGCGGACACCGACCATGTCGCGCTTGTCGATCTCCATCTCGAGCCAGGCACCCCGGGACGGGATGATCTTGGCGGTGAAGATGTCCTTGTCGGACGTCTTGTCGATGGAGGAGTCGAAGTAGACACCCGGCGAGCGGACGAGCTGCGACACCACGACACGCTCGGTGCCGTTGATGACGAAGGTGCCCTTGTTGGTCATGAGCGGGAAGTCGCCCATGAAGACCGTCTGGGACTTGATCTCGCCGGTCTCGTTGTTGGTGAACTCGGCGGTGACGAAGAGCGGGGCCGCGTACGTGAAGTCGCGCTCCTTGCACTCGTCGATCGAGTTCTTCGGAGGCTCGAAACGGTGGTCGCGGAAGGTCAGCGACATCGACCCGGAGAAGTCCTCGATCGGAGAGATCTCCTCGAAGATCTCCTCCAGACCGGACTTGGTGGGGACGTCCTGTCCGCTTTCGAGAGCCGCCTCGACACGAGCCTTCCATGCGGCATTGCCGAGCAGCCAGTCAAAGCTCTCGGTCTGCAGCGCGAGGAGGTTCGGAACCTCGAGGGGCTCCTTGATCTTTGCAAAGGAGATGCGCAGCGGGGCAGTGCTTGCGCCGTTGTTCGTATTCGCGGTCGAGGCGTTGCGCGAGGCGGCCAAGAGGGGGTCCTTCCGAGGGCTCGGACTCACTACGCGCGTACCGGTCCCAAGCTGTGCACGGAGGGAGAAGCCCCAGCTGGGGGGCGTCTACATCCGATGCTCAAACGTGGGCATGCCCCTGGTGACGGGCAGGAGGCAGCTAACAGGCAGCGCAAAGGGTCAGTGTAGCCACTTGGCACACTGATGTCCAGTGCGGGTTTTCGAGACCCTCGATACCCTCGTTTTTCTCAACTCCGCGAACCCCATGCGCCGTGAGGCGCACATCATTACTGCCCGTTCGGTCGTCGATCCATGCCTCGGAACTTGGATCGCCTCGACGACGCGTCCTGAGAATTGCGCGCTGCGTGCGGTTCGTCAAGGCCCCTGCCCCTGAGCTGCTGATCCGGGATCCTCGTCGGCCGCCGTGAGGGGCGCACGGCGAAGATCACCATACTCGCCGTCGCCGGGAGAGCAAGGCAAGCCGGGCGGGCACGCCGAAGGGCGACCACCCGCATGGGTGATCGCCCTTCAGTGTGTGCGCGTTACAGCGCGGGAGTCAGAGACTCCGTGGGGTCACTTGACCTCGACGGAGGCGCCGGCGGCCTTGAGGGACTCGGCAGCCTTCTCCGCGGCCTCCTTGGCGACCTTCTCGAGGACCGGCTTCGGGGTGCCGTCGACGAGGTCCTTGGCCTCCTTCAGGCCCAGGGAGGTCAGCTCACGCACGACCTTGATGACCTGGATCTTCTTCTCGCCGGCGCCGGTGAGGATGACGTCGAACTCGTCCTGCTCCTCAGCAGCCTCGGCGGCGGCGGCCGGGCCGGCCGGGCCGGCAACGGCGACGGCCGCGGCGGCGGTGACGTCGAACTTCTCCTCGAAGGCCTTCACGAACTCGGAGAGCTCGATGAGGGTCATCTCCTCGAACTGCGCGAGCAGGTCGTCCTGGGACAGCTTCGCCATGATGGCGTCCTTCCACTAATTCGGCAGGTGCCGGATGTACATGTAGGCGGGCGTACGTTCGGCCCGCTGCGACCGTCGCCCTGGTGGGCGTCGATCAATGCGCGAGCCGAATTACTCGGCACCGCCCTGCTCGGCCTGCTTGGCACGAAGCGCCTCCGCGGTGCGGACGAACTTCGAGGGAAGCGCCTGGAAGAGCTGAGCAGTCTGGGTCTGCTTGCCCTTGAAGGCGCCCGCCAGCTTGGCGAGCAGAACCTCGCGGGACTCGAGGTCCGCAAGCTTCTTGATCTCATCGGCGGACAGCGCCTTGCCGTCAAGGACACCGCCCTTGATGATCAGGTTCGGGTTGTCCTTGGCGAAGTCACGAAGACCCTTCGCCGACTCCACCGGGTCACCGGTGATGAAGGCAACCGCCGTCGGACCAGTGAACTGGTCGTCGAGCGAAGTGATCCCGGCCTCGTTGGCCGCAATCTTGGTCAGCGTGTTCTTCACCACGGCGTACTGGGCGTTCTCACCGAGCGAACGGCGCAGCTCCTTGAGCTGAGCCACGGTGAGACCCCGGTACTCGGTCAGCACGGCGGCGTTCGAGCTGCGGAACTGGTCCGTCAGCTCGGCTACCGCGGCAGCCTTGTCGGGCCTTGCCATGAGCGTCGGCCTCCTTCCGGGTGATGAGGACCGCTCAGAAGGGGCTGAACAAAACGAAACGCCCCGGCGCAGGCGCACGGGGCTGAGCTCGACCGGAATTCCTTCCGGGAACTTGTCCAGAGTCACCTGCGCGGGTCGTCCGCTGCTGAGCGGATCCTTCGGCCACCGGACCCTCGGAAGGAGAGCACGGCAACGACCAGCGGTCTTTGGCTTCGTCGGAAGACTACGCGAACGCATCGCCGCCAGGCAAATCCGCCCTTACGCCCTCTGCGGTCGCCCCGCCCGCCCGGGGGCGGCACTTGGGTGACTCCGCCTTCACCCCGGGCAGCGGCCTGGCGGTCGCCGGGGACGGCATCCGCCCTCGGTCCCCTTCGCGGACGGCGGCCCGGCTGTTGCGCCGCCGGTCCACCTCCCGCAGGCCGCGCCGGCCCTGGACGGCCGCTCGCGGCCACTGGGGCACGGTCAGTCCGCAGGGCCGACGCGGCGCCGGGGGCGCCAGGCGGAACGGGAACGGCCCCCGCGGCCTCGAAAGAGGCGCGGGGGCCGTTCTCACAACACGCGGACCGGCAGGCCCTGAGCGTCAGGCTCAGACCGCCGCCGGGTCCTCCTCGACGAGGAGGTTGCGGGTGCGGTTGGAGTCCAGCGGGATACCGGGGCCCATCGTCGTGGTCAGGGTCGCCTTCTTGATGTAGCGGCCCTTCGCGGCGGACGGCTTCAGACGGAGGATCTCCTCCAGCGCCGCCGCGTAGTTCTCGACCAGCTTCGTCTCGTCGAAGGAAACCTTGCCGATGATGAAGTGCAGGTTCGAGTGCTTGTCGACGCGGAACTCGATCTTGCCGCCCTTGATCTCGTTGACGGCCTTGGCGACGTCCATCGTGACGGTGCCGGTCTTCGGGTTCGGCATCAGACCGCGCGGACCGAGCACTCGGCCGAGGCGGCCGACCTTGCCCATGAGGTCCGGGGTGGCGACAACCGCGTCGAACTCGTTCAGGCGGTTGCCCTTGGAGATCTCGTCGATCAGTTCGTCGGAGCCGACGATGTCGGCGCCCGCGGCTTCCGCGGCCGCAGCACGGTCACCGGTCGCGAAGACCAGGACCCGGGCGGTCTTACCGGTGCCGTGCGGAAGGTTCACGGTGCCACGGACCATCTGGTCGGCCTTGCGCGGGTCAACGCCCAGACGGAAGGCGACCTCGACAGTGCCGTCGAACTTGGTGGCGGCGGTGTCCTTGGCGAGACGGACGGCCTCGAGCGGGGCGTAGTTGCGCTCCCGGTCGATCTTGGCGTCCGCAGCGCGGAGAGTCTTGCTGCGCTTCACTTCTGCTCCTGATGTGTTGAGCGTGGAGTCGTGGTGCGGGCCAGCGCCGGCCCTACCACTGGGGGCTTGGGGGCTGTCAGCCCTCGACCGTGATGCCCATGGAACGGGCAGTGCCGGCGATGATCTTCGACGCGGCGTCCAGGTCGTTGGCGTTCAGGTCGGGCAGCTTGACCGTGGCGATCTCGCGGACCTGGGCGCTGGTGAGCTTCGCGACCTTGGTCTTGTGCGGCTCGCCGGAGCCCTTGTCCACACCCGCGGCCTTGAGGATCAGCTTGGCGGCCGGCGGAGTCTTGGTGATGAAGGTGAAGGAACGGTCCTCGTAGACCGTGATCTCCACCGGCACGACCATGCCACGCTGCGACTCGGTCGCGGCGTTGTAGGCCTTGCAGAACTCCATGATGTTGACGCCGTGCTGACCCAGGGCGGGGCCGACCGGCGGAGCCGGGTTGGCCGCGCCGGCCTGGATCTGGAGCTTGATAAGCCCCGTGACCTTCTTCTTCTTGGGAGGCATTGCTCTCTCCGGGTCCTAGTGAGAGTTATCCGCCTGCCACCCGATCATCCGGATGGAGGCATACCGCACAACGATAACGGGTATCCATGCGCGGCCAAAAACCGAGCAGGTCAGACCGCCTGCGAAAGGCGGTCTGACCTGTTCGGAAGCCTGGCGTCCAGAAGGTGCTAGTTCTTCTGGATCTGGTCGAAGCTGAGCTCGACCGGGGTCTCGCGGCCGAAGATCTCGACGAGGCCCTTGACCTTCTTCGAGTCGGCGTTGATCTCGTTGATCGTGGCCTGCAACGTGGCGAACGGGCCGTCGGTGACGGTGACCGAGTCGCCGACCTCGAAGTCCAGCACCTGGACCTCGACCTTGCGGGCGGGAGCCGGCTTGCCCTCGGCCTCTGCGGCCTCACGGGCGGCCTTCTCCTCGGCCTCCGGGGCGAGCATTTTGACGATCTCGTCCAGGGTCAGCGGGTACGGGTCGTAGGCGTTGCCCACGAAGCCGGTGACACCGGGGGTGTTGCGGACGACACCCCAGGACTCGTTCGTCAGGTCCATGCGGACGAGCACGTAGCCGGGCAGCTTGTTCTGCCGGACATTCTTGCGCTCGCCGTTCTTGATCTGGACGATCTCTTCCTCGGGGACCTCGGCCTGGTAGATGAAGTCCTCGACGTTGAGCGAGACGGCACGCTGCTCGAGGTTCGCCTTCACGCGCTTCTCGTAGCCCGCGTAGGTGTGGATCACGTACCACTCGCCGGGAAGGCCGCGCAGCTCGTCGCGCAGGGCTGCGATCGGGTCGGCCGGGGCCGCAGGGGCCTCTTCGGCCTGCTCCTCGGCAGCGTCCTCGTCACCTTCGGCAACCTCGGCAGCGTCCTCGTCACCTTCGGCGGCATCCTCGACGTCCGCCTCGCCCTCGATGCTCTCGACGTGCAGGGCCTCGACCTCGGCCGGCTCGCCCGCCGCGGAGTCGGCAGCCTCGGCCTGGTCCGGCTCCACAGCGTCCGCCGCCTCGACGATGTCGAGCTTGTCCTCGGCGGACTCGAAGCTCTCGCCGGAACGGTCGGCGTCGTTCAGGTTCGGGTCAGACACGGTGGCTGCTTCTTCCTGGATACAGATGGGGTGGAACATGCGAAAGGGGCGCCGAGTCCGGCGCCCTCCGCGGATCAGCCGAAGACGTACTTGACTGCTTCCTGGAAGCCATAGTCAATCACGGTCACGAAGCCGATCATGATGACGACGAAGATAATCACCACTGTGGTGTACGTCGTCAGCTGATGGCGAGTCGGCCAGACGACCTTGCGCAGTTCGGCGACGATCTGGCGGTAGAAGAGGGCCAGGCGACCCAGCGGGCCCTTTTTGCCGCGCTTGCCGCCCTTGCGAGCCTTCTTCTTCGACTCGGGGCTCTCGTCCTCGGCGTCAGGCATGTCGATGGAGCCTACGGCGTCCGTCACGATCTCTCACCTGATTCCCGGGTCGTGGCCGTGCCGCGCCCGGTGGAGCCGCACGGCGGTGCATAGAAGACGTACATGCGCTGCGCACACAACCTGGCGAAGGTGTGTGTAGCAGGGCCGGAGGGACTTGAACCCCCAACCGCTGGTTTTGGAGACCAGTGCTCTACCAATTGAGCTACGACCCTTTGTGGTCCCCCAACCTACCGCATCCGTCCGGGTGCACTAAGTGCCCGGATCCGACGTGGCTGGTGAAGGCCAACAGCCAGTGAGTGTACGTGTTCCCAGGCCCGGCGTCGAACACAAAGCCCCGCGGTCCGCTTCCTGCCCGTCGCGCCGTCCGCTTCCGGCCGGTTGCGCCCTCGGCTTCCGGCCGGTCGAGGACGCAGCGGCCGGCCGGATATGTCCGGTCCTCGAAACCTGTGTGCCGCGTGTCTCCGGCGTCTGGGAGCATGGGCCGCATGAGCGCTGCAACCTCTCCCACCGAGCGCCGGGTCTCCGCGCGCATCGGCGCGATCTCCGAGTCCGCAACCCTCGCCGTCGACGCCAAGGCCAAGGCTCTCAAGGCCGCCGGGCGTCCGGTGATCGGCTTCGGCGCGGGCGAGCCCGACTTCCCGACCCCCGACTACATCGTCGAGGCCGCCGTCGAGGCCTGCCGCAACCCGAAGTACCACCGCTACACGCCGGCCGGCGGTCTGCCCGAGCTGAAGAAGGCCATCGCTCAGAAGACGCTGCGCGACTCCGGCTACGAGGTCGACCCGGCCGAGATCCTGGTGACCAACGGCGGCAAGCAGGCGATCTACGAGGCGTTCGCCGCGATCCTGGACCCGGGCGACGAGGTCATCGTCCCGGCGCCGTACTGGACCACCTACCCCGAGTCGATCCGCCTCGCGGGCGGCGTGCCGGTCGAGGTCGTGGCGGACGAGACGACCGGTTACCGCGTCTCCGTCGAGCAGCTCGAGGCCGCGCGTACGGAGAAGACCAAGGTCGTCCTCTTCGTCTCGCCGTCCAACCCCACCGGCGCCGTCTACAGCGAGGCCGATGCCCTCGCGATCGGCGAGTGGGCCGCCCAGCACGGTCTGTGGGTGCTGACCGACGAGATCTACGAGCACCTGGTCTACGGCGACGCGAAGTTCACCTCGCTGCCCGCCCTCGTCCCGGCGCTGCGCGAGAAGTGCATCGTGGTCAACGGCGTCGCCAAGACGTACGCCATGACGGGCTGGCGCGTCGGGTGGATCGTCGGCCCGAAGGACGTCGTGAAGGCCGCGACCAACCTGCAGTCGCACGCCACGTCCAACGTCTCCAATGTGGCACAGGTCGCCGCGCTGGCCGCCGTGTCCGGCGATCTGGCCGCCGTCGCCACGATGCGTGAGGCCTTCGACCGCCGCCGCCAGACCATTGTGCGGATGCTCAACGAGATCGACGGCGTGGTCTGCCCGACCCCCGAGGGCGCGTTCTACGCGTACCCGTCCGTGAAGGGCCTGCTGGGCAAGGAGATCCGCGGAAAGCGCCCGCAGAGCTCCGTGGAGCTCGCGGCCCTGATCCTCGACGAGGTCGAGGTCGCGGTCGTCCCGGGCGAGGCCTTCGGCACCCCCGGCTACCTGCGTCTTTCGTACGCCCTGGGCGACGAGGACCTGGTCGAGGGCGTCTCCAGGGTCCAGAAGCTGCTGGCCGAGGCCCGCGACTGATCCGCTCCCTCGCGGGACGGGCCTCCGGCTTCGGCCGGGGGCCCGTTTCTGCGTTCGGGCAAGAACCCGATCGGGGAAAAGGGCTGCCCGGGACGGGTTTCGTACGGCAGGATCCCTGAATGCTGCTCTCTTCAGACCCCCCGCACGTACGAGACGTCAGCCTGCTGCCCAAAGCCCATCTGCATCTGCACTTCACCGGGTCGATGCGGCCCGCCACCCTCCTGGAACTGGCCGACAAGTACGGCGTGCACCTGCCGGAGGCGCTCACCGGCGGCGAGCCGCCCAAGCTGCGGGCCACGGACGAGCGGGGCTGGTTCCGCTTCCAGCGGCTGTACGACATGGCCCGCTCCTGCCTGCGCGAGCCTGAGGACATCCAGCGGCTGGTGCGGGAGGCGGCGGAGGAGGACATCAAGGACGGCTCGGGCTGGCTGGAGATCCAGGTCGATCCGACCTCGTACGCGCCGCGGCTCGGCGGTCTGATCCCGGCGCTGGAGATCATCCTCGACGCCGTGGACAGCGCCGCGCGAGAGACCGGTCTCGGGATGCGGGTGCTGGTCGCCGCGAACCGGATGAAGCACCCGCTCGACGCCCGAACGCTCGCCCGGCTCGCGGTGCGTTACGCGGACCGGGGCATCGTCGGTTTCGGCCTGTCCAACGACGAACGGCGGGGCATGGCCCGCGAATTCGACCGCGCCTTCGCGATCGCCCGCGAGGGCGGGCTGCTGGCGGCCCCGCACGGCGGCGAGCTGACCGGCCCCGCGTCCGTACGCGACTGCCTCGACGATCTGCACGCCTCCCGCATCGGCCACGGCGTGCGCGCGGCGGAGGACCCGCGTCTGCTGCGGAAGCTGGCCGAGCGCGGCGTGACGTGCGAGGTCTGCCCGGCGTCGAACGTGGCCCTCGGCGTCTACGAGAAGCCGGCGGACGTACCGCTGCGGACGCTCTACGAAGCCGGCGTCCCGATGGCCCTCGGTGCGGACGACCCTCTGCTCTTCGGCTCCCGCCTCGCGGCCCAGTACGAGCTCGCCCGCCACCACCACGGGTTCGCGGACGCCGACCTCGCCGAACTGGCCCGCCAGTCGGTGCGCGGCTCCGCGGCACCGGAGGACGTCAGGCGAAAGCTGCTCTCGGGGATCGACGACTGGCTGGCGGGACCGGTCGTCCGACAATTGACGGGTTGGTGAGCCGGAGGCGCCTCTGGGACGAGGTCGGCAGGTGCTCCGCGCCCGGGCAGGGCCTCGGCGAGGAGCTCAGGCCGGAGAGACGCCGCGCAGCCGTGAGCGCGAGGGCCGCTGCGGAGTCGTCGGGTCGGGGCGGCTTGCCGTCCGTACTCAAGGACGTCTACGCGGATCTGCGGGTCGTGGAGGACGAGCCGTCCCGCAGCGCCACCGACTGGACCTCCGTCGACCGCCCAGGCTGCTCGACGGGCCGCTGACCGGCACCTACCGCACGGTCGTCGGCGGCAACCCGCACGGTGGCCGGATCATCGGCCGGGTCGGCCGGGCGGACGTGGCGCACGCGATGCCCGCGACGACCGACGACCCGGCGACGCTCAAGCAGGACGTGGGAGTCGCCTGCCAGGCCCTGTCCTGCACCAGGGACTGTCCGGTACCTACAGGCTGACGCCGACCGTCACCGGCTCGTTGACAAGGGTCACCCCGAAGGCGTCCCGCACTCCCGCGACCACCTCGCGGGCCAGCGCCAGCAGATCCTCCGTGGTGGCCTCGCCCCTGTTCGTGAGGGCGAGCGTGTGCTTGGTCGAGATACGGGCCGGGCCGGAGCCGTAGCCCTTGGTGAAGCCGGCCTTGTCGATCAGCCACGCGGCCGATGTCTTCGTGAGGCCGTCAGCGGACGGGTAGGCGGGCGGGGCGATGCCGTCGCCGAGCCGGTCGCGTACGCGGACGAGGAAGGCCTCGTACTCGGCGGCCGTGAGGATCGGGTTGGTGAAGAAGGAACCGGCCGACCACGTGTCGTGGTCGTCGGGGTCGAGCACCATGCCCTTGCCGGCGCGCAGCCCGAGCACCGTCTCGCGGGCGGTGGCGGCCCGAACGCGGTCGCCCACCTCGACGCCGAGAGCACGGGCGGTCTCCGCGTACTTCACGGGCGCGGACAGCCCGCCCGCGTCCTCCAGCCGGAAGCGGACGCGCAGCACGACATAGCGGTCGGGGTCCTGCTTGAAGCGGCTGTCGCGGTAGGAGAAGCCGCACTCGGCGTTCGCGAGGGTGGCCGTCTCCCCGGTACGACGGTCGTAGGCGATCACCTCGGTGACGGTCGAGGAGACCTCCTGGCCGTACGCGCCGACGTTCTGGATCGGGGTCGCGCCCGCGGAGCCGGGGATGCCGGCCAGGCACTCGATGCCCGCGAGGCCTGCCTCGACGGTCCGGGCGACGGCGTCGCTCCAGGTCTCCCCCGCGGCCAGCTCCAGCCGGGTCCCGTCGAGCTCGAAGCCGCGGGTCGCGATGCGCAGCGCGGTGCCCTCGAAGCCCTTGTCGCCGATGACCAGGTTGCTGCCGCCGCCGATGATCAGCAGCGGCGTGCCGGCCTCGTCCGCCTCGCGCACGGCGGCGGTCACCTCGTCGTCGGTGGTGGCCGTGACGAGGCGCGTCGCGGGACCGCCGAGCCGGAAGGTGGTCAGGGGGGCAAGGGGGGCGTCGTGAAGTTCCTGCACGGAGACAAGAGTACGGTCCGCGCCCCCGCCGCTCGGGCGGGGCCGCGGACCGCGGGGGCGGGATGCAGACCGTGCGGGCCGGGGGCGGGGCCCCGGCCCGCGAGGGCCGGGCCGGGCTCCGCACCGCGAGGAACGGCCGGGGCGGCCCGCGAGGGCCGGGGCGGGATTCAGACCGCGACCGGTGCGCGTTCGCCGTCGGCGGAGGCGGGCCCGGCGGGCTCGGAGGCCGCCAGGGGGCCGTCGGGGACGATCCGGCCCTTGGGGATCAGCAGCGCCACCAAGGCCGCGAGTGCGAGCACCCCGGCGCCGAGCCAGACCGCGGGCACCGTTCCGTCGGAGAAGGCCTGGGGGGACTCGTAGCCGCCTTGTGCGGCGAAGACCGCGCCGAGCACCGCGATGCCGAGAGCGCCGCCGACCTCGCGCAGCGCGTTGTTGGCCCCGGAGGCGATGCCCAGCTCCGCGGACCGGACGCTGGACATGACCACGCTGGCGGCGGGCGCGAAGTAGAGCGCCATGCCGATGCCGCTGATGACGAGCGCGGGCAGCTGGGCAGCGTACGAGACACCCGGTTCCAGGACCAGGGCGAAGAGCGCGAGGCCGACTGCCTGGAGCGCGAGGCCGGCGGTGACGACCGGACGGCCGCCGATCCGGTCGGACAGGATGCCGGCGAACGGCGCCACGAGCAGCGACATGCCGGTCCAGGGCAGCATCCGCAGTCCTGCCTCGGTGGGCGAGTAGCCGACCACTCCCTGCAGGAACTGGCTGAGCAGGAAGATCGAGCCGAACATACCCAGGAACATCAGCAGGCTCGCGATGTTGATTCCGAAGAAGGCGCGGCTGCGGAAGAGCCGCATGGGAAGCATGGGCTTTCTGGCCACGGAGCCGTGCCAGATGAAGGCGACGAGCAGCAGGGTGCCGGCCGTCAGGCAGAACAGGATCCGGGTGCTGGACCAGCCGTCGGCGTTGCCGTTGACCAGGGCGTAGACGATGCCGAAGAGGCCGCCGCTGACGAGCAGGGTCCCCGGGACGTCCAGCCGGGCGTCGGGGGCGTACGACTCGTCGAGGCGCAGCCGGGCGAGTGGCAGCAGCGCCAGGCCTATGGGGACGTTGAGCCAGAAGATCCACTGCCACGAGATGTGCTCGGTGAGGCTGCCGCCGATGAGCGGGCCGGTGGCGACGGCCACGCCGGTGGCGGCGCTGAAGATGCCGAGCATGGCACCGCGTCGGGCGGCCGGGACGGCCGCGGTGAGCAGTGTCAGTGTGAGCGGCATCATGATCGCCGCGCCGACGCCCTGGACTGCGCGGGCGGCGATGAGGGCATCGATACCCGAGGCGAGAGCGGCCGCGGCCGACGCGCCGGTGAAGACGGCCAGGCCCACGATGAACAGCCTCCGGCGGCCGAAGCGGTCACCGAGAGCCGCACCGAACATCAGCAGGACGGCGAAGGTGAGCGTGTAGGCGCTCACGGTCCATTCCAGGTCCTCCAGCGCCCCGCCGAGGTCCTTGCGGATGGACGGAAGGGCTGTGGTGACGACGAGGTTGTCGAGCGCCGCCATGAAACCGGCGGTGCTGGTGATGACGAGTGCCCAGACAGCGCTGGTGCGCCGCGCGGGCCGCTGACTTTGATTCACTGCTCCCCCAGAGGATTAGTAATCCATGACTAACTTTCACTGCCGAGACGTGCGCGGACCGCACCGGGGAACCGTCGGGCTCACTCGTCGGCGGGACGCGCGGAGACGTAGAAGCCGGACCAGATGCGGTGATCGGCGGGAAAACCCATGGAGACAAGGACGTTGATGAGCATCCCGTAGGCGAGGAAGGTCGTCGTCTCGTCCGTGTCGGCGCCGAGAAGCAGATGGACGGCGTCCCACAGCTCGAGCCATCCGGATCGCACCTGCTCACCGAACTCGTGGTCGCCCGCCGCCTCCGCGGCCGCCACGGCGACGTACATCTGCATCTGCATCAGCAGCTTCTCGGGGTCGTCGGCGATGAGGCGCTGATACGCGGTCGCCATCGCGTGGAGGGCCTCCTCGCCCTCCAGCCCGTCAGCCGCCTCCTTGAAGACGCGCCGGGTGTCGGCGAGGCACCGCGAGGAGGCGGCGAGGAAGATGGCCTGCTTGTTGGGAAAGAGACGGAAGAGGTAGGGCTGCGAGACGCCGACACGCTTGGCGATGACCTCGGTGGAGGTGCCGTTGTACCCGGCGCGCGCGAACTCGGCGATCGCCGCACGGATCACGCTCTCGCGTCGCTCTTCTGCGCTCATCCTGACCATGAGTACAAGTTATTGGTCAATCACTAACCAAGTCAAGAGGGGCGGCCGGCGGACACAGCCGGCAGCGGAAACCCCCAGGAGCCGGAAACAGCCGAAGGGTGCCCCGCCTCGGCAGGGCACCCCTCGTCGCATCGGCCGGCCGCGTCCGTCAGACGAGCTGCACCACCGCGCGGGACATGCCCAGCACCTTCTGACCGTCGCTCGTCGCAACGAGGTCCACGCGCACCCGGTTGTCGTCGAGCTTCACCGCGACCTTGCCGCTGACCTCGATCAGCGCACCCTTGTCGTCGTTCGGAACGACGACCGGCTTGGTGAACCGCACCCCGTACTCGACGACCGCGCCCGGGTCGCCGACCCAGTCGGTCACCACGCGGATCGCCTCCGCCATGGTGAACATGCCGTGCGCGATCACATCCGGCAGCCCGACCTCGGTGGCGAACTTCTCATTCCAGTGGATCGGGTTGAAGTCGCCGGAGGCGCCCGCGTACTGCACCAGCGTCCCGCGCGTCACGGGGATGCCACGCGCCGGCAGCTCGGTACCGACCTCGACGTCCGCGTAGGAGATCCTCGCTGCCATCACGCCTCCTCGGCGGCTCGCGCCACCAGCTTCGTCCACGCCGTCACGACCAGTTCACCGGTCTCGTCGTGCACCTCGCCGCGGATGTCCAGAATGTCGTTGCCGGCAAGGGACTTGATGGCCTCGATCGTCGACGTGACCGACAGCCTGTCCCCCGCACGCACGGGGCGCGCGTACGCGAACTTCTGGTCGCCATGCACCACACGGCTGTAGTCCAGCCCCAACTGAGGGTCCTGGACGACCTGCTCGGCAGCCTTGAAAGTGATCGTGAAGGCGAAGGTCGGCGGAGCGATCACATCGGTGTGACCGAGCGCGCGCGCCACCTCGCGGTCGGTGTAGGCGGGATTCGCGTCACCCACCGCCTCTGCGAACTCGCGGATCTTTTCCCGTCCCACCTCGTAGGGCGCGGTGGGCGGATAGGTCCGCCCCACGAAGGACTGGTCGAGCGCCATGACTGGCTCCCTCCTGATATTGACCACAGCAAAATGACGGCACGACAAACGACACGAGGCCGCCCCCAGGGGGGGCGGCCTCGTATACGAGCCTGATTCAGCGCGTTTCGCGGTGCGCCGTGTGCGAGTTGCAGCGCGGGCAGTGCTTCTTCATCTCAAGACGGTCCGGGTTGTTACGCCGGTTCTTCTTGGTGATGTAGTTCCGCTCCTTGCACTCCACGCAGGCCAGCGTGATCTTCGGGCGGACGTCGGTGGCAGCCACGTGAGTGCTCCTTGGACGGATAGGACGGATGAACGCATAAAAGAGTAGCCGATCGGAGGACCGACCCCACAATCGGCTACTGTGTGTAGCGGTGACCGGACTTGAACCGGTGACACAGCGATTATGAGCCGCTTGCTCTACCGACTGAGCTACACCGCTGCGATGCTGGATCTCCTCACCCGAAAGTGAGGATCACCGAACATCAGAGCCCCAATACGGAATCGAACCGTAGACCTTCTCCTTACCATGGAGACGCTCTGCCGACTGAGCTATTGGGGCGAGCGATGAAGACATTACACGGTCGGCTGCCGTTCGCCCAAATCCGTTTCCACGCGCCCCGTCGGCCGCCTTCCGGTCCCCTTGCGGCCCGGAAGGCATCCCCGCACCGGCACTCGCCGGCCGCCCGCTCCCGCGTCGCGGACGGACGTGCGGCGCGCGCCATGGACGGACGCGTGCGCCCGTCGCCACCGGGGCCCCACGCCGGTGACGCGCGCCGTTCCTGACAGCACCATGCCCGTGACGCCTGCAGTTCTCGTTCGGCACCACGCCCGTCCCGCACGCCACTTGCGACCACACCGGTACGACTATTGCGCTCCTCCTCGAAGCGCATCGCGTGCGCCCCTACGCTCGACTCACGCTGTGTGATCCTTTCCGGCTCCCACGCCGCGGCTCCCACCCCCGCCCGGGCGCCGCTCGCCGTCCGAGCCCGACCGCCCCACCCAGGAGCGCGATGCCCGACAGCCAGCCGCCGCCCCCCGACGGCGCCGCCGCGGACTCAGCCGCGCTGCTGCTCTGCGGCGCCCGGCTCACCGACGGCCGCACCGTCGACGTCCGGCTCAGCGGTGGCCGCATCGAGGCGGTCGGCACCGCGGGAAGCCTCCCGCCGCACTCCGCCCGACTGGATCTGACCGGCTTCCTGCTGCTGCCCGCCCCCGCCGAACCCCACTTCCACGGCGACACGGCTCTCAGTGCGGAGACCCCCGGGCCCGTCTCCTACGACACGGAAGACGTCCAGCGGCGCGCCACCGAGGCGGCACTGCTGCAGCTGGGCCACGGGGCGACGGCGCTGCGCTCGCACGTACGGATCGGGGACGTACAGGGTCTCGACTCTCTGGAGGCGGTGCTGCAGGCGCGGCGTTCCCTGCGCGGGCTGGCCGATCTGACCACCGTGGCGGTGCCCCGGCTGCTGACGGGCCTCGCGGGGGCCGACGGTCTGTCGATCCTGAGGGACGCGATGAAGATGGGCGCCGGGGTGGTGGGCGGCTGCCCGGACGCCGACCCCGACCCGACCGGATACGTGGAGGCGGTCCTCGAGATCGCCTCCGAACACGGCTGCCCCGTCGACCTGCACACCCACGGCGACGACCCCGCACGGCTGGCGCGGCTCGCCGCGATGGCCGGCGGGCTGCGGCCGGGCGTCACGATCGGGCCGTGCGCCGGTCTCGCCCGGCTGCCACGCGACATCGCCTCCAGGACTGCCGACCAGCTCGCGGCAGCCGGCGTCACCGTCGTCTCGCTGCCCCAGGGCGGCTGCGCCGGCGTCGAGCAGCGCGGCAACGCGCCGGTCCGGCTGCTGCGCTCGGCGGGCGTGCGGGTCGCGGCGGGCAGCGGTGCGCTGCGGGACGTGTGCAACCCGGTGGGGCGGGGGGATCCGCTGGAGGCCGCGTACCTTCTGTCGTCGCAGGCCGGGATGCGGCCCTCCGACGCGTACGGCTGCGTGGCCGGCACGGCCCGCGAGGTGATGGGGCTCCCCGAGGTGCGGGTCGAGGCCGGTTTCCCGGCGGAGCTGCTCGCGGTGCGCGGCGAACGGATCTCGGGCGTGCTGTCGCTCGCGTACAGCCGGATCGTCATCCACCGCGGGCGGGTGGTGGCCCGTACGAGCGCGGTGCGCGAGTACTGCGACTCGGCGGCTGAGGTCGCCTTCGAACTGCCGCGCCAGGGACGCCCCGACCACGGGCTCGGATCCGGGCCGGGGGCGGGACCTGGCGCGGGTCCCGGGCCTGGCTCCGGGCCGGACGCCGGACCCTGACTGCGGTCGGAACCACGGTCTCCTGAGCGCCGCCCCGGGTTCGGACGTACCGTCGTAGGCATGCGCATTGTCATCGCTGGAGGACACGGTCAGATCGCTCTCCGTCTCGAACGGTTGCTCTCGGCAAGCGGGCACGAGGTCGCGGGCATCATCCGGAATCCGGACCATGGGGACGACCTGCGGGACGCGGGCGCCGAACCGGTACTGCTGGACCTGGAGTCGGCGTCGGTGGAAGAGGTCGCCGCCGTACTGCGGGGCGCGGACGCCGCGATCTTCGCCGCGGGCGCGGGGCCGGGCAGTGGCATCGACCGCAAGGACACGGTGGACCGCGGCGCAGCGGTGCTCTTCGCCGACGCGGCCGAACGGGCGGGCGCACGGCGGTACATCGTCGTGTCGTCGATGGGCGCCGACGCCGAGCACGAGGGCGACGATGTCTTCGACGCATACCTGCGCGCGAAGGGCGCCGCGGACGACTACGTGCGCTCCCGCACCGGCCTCGAGTGGACGATCCTGCGCCCCGGCGCGCTGACCAGCGACGCGGGCAAGGGCCTCGTACGGCTGGAGGCCTCGACGGGACGCGGGCCGGTACCGCGCGACGACGTGGCGGCGGTGCTCGCGGAGATGGTGGAAACACCGGCAACGGCGGGGCTGACGCTGGAGCTCATCAGCGGTTCGACACCGGTCACCGTCGCGGTGAAGGACATCGCAGGGAACTGACGCCGCCGCCTCTCCCTCCGTCCCCGGGACTGCCGGGCCCTCCCGTCCGATGAATTCCCTCCGCCCGTGGGGTCATTGAGGTCATGAGCAATCACACACAGGACATCCGGCCGGACATCGAGGAGCGCGAGGAGCAGCTCTATGCGTACATCCGCGGGTCCGTACGGATGGACGCTTTCGCACAGATCGCCGACCGGCTGCCCGAACTGGTCAACTGGCTGACAGGGAAAGGCGTGGAGTTCGCGGGTGCGCCCTTCTTCCGGTTCAACACGTTGGACATGGATGGGGAGTCGGTGGTGGAGGCGGGCGTGCCGGTCGCCTCGGCCCCGGAGCCGGAGGGAGACATCGGCGTGGCCGTACTCCCCGCCGGCCGCTATGCGACGGCCACCCACATCGGCCACCCCGACCAGCTCTTCGGCGTCGCCGCCGCGATGCGCAACTGGGCGGCGCAGGAAGGCTTGGAGTGGGACATGACGGTGGTCGACGGGGTGGAGCACTGGGCGTGCCGGACGGAGTCGTAT
The DNA here is from genome assembly GCF_055566095.1 of Streptomyces sp. NPDC027962. Lineage (NCBI taxonomy): Bacteria > Bacillati > Actinomycetota > Actinomycetes > Kitasatosporales > Streptomycetaceae > Streptomyces > Streptomyces sp. NPDC027962. Next base: position 79,315 of record NZ_JBVHTA010000016.1, on the reverse strand, counting down.
CCGACCGATCCCCGGGTGGAGCCGGACATGTCCAAGTGGGAGATCCAGCTGGCGTTCCGGCTGGCGGACTGAGGCGCCGCCGGAGGATTTCGCCGACGCCGCGGGGCGCTGGCTGTGTCTCACGCTCCCGTGACGACGGCCCCCTGGCACATCGGGCACCGGTCGGTGCCGTCCCTCTGCTCCATCCGAAGGCTGCGGGCGAGAGGGACTTGCCCTCCAACCCCTCGCGTACGGCAACCCGATAGGTCCAGACCGCGCCGATGTAGTGGTGATAGGCGCCGTGGAAGGCGGCCGATGCCGGCTCGGCGCCTGCCGCCACCACCCGTTGCAGCGAGCGGAGCTTCTCGAACATCGCCTGCCCGGCGCTAGATCAAGGCGGCTCGCTCCGCTCGCCGCGCGCGGCCCCGGCTCCGCCGGACGAGCCCCTACGAGCACACCTGATGCAGTGGACGGTAGCCCAACGTGGCTGGGGCGGTCGGCTCCACGGCTTGTGGCAGCCACCATGGAGCGAGCCTCGAAGATCATGGCCCCAACGTCGTGCTTTACCGTGCGGGTCCACAGACTGCCCGAATCGCCGGAAGCTTACGGGGCCATGATCTCTCGCCCCGTGGCAGCTCCCGCCCAAAGCCGCTCCGCCGACCCCGATGCAACGTCCACCGCCGTGCCGCACGGATGATGCCGCTGCTCAGCTGCTCCGCATCAGCACGCATGTGCGTGGCAGGAGCTCGTCACCCGTTCAGCCTTGGCGTGTTGCCCATGGCCCCGGCGGCCGGTCGGATGGATTGCGCTCGCCCGAGCCGGCGCCCGATGCGCGTCATCACCCAGAAGGGTTTGCACATGCCGGGATCGACGATGAGTTGGCGGCGCCGCGGCGTCGTGTGCGCCGCAGGGGCCACGCTGCTCTCCAGTGTCGTGACTGGGACCGGCGCGGCAGAACGTCCTCGCGGAGGGGGTCCTGTCGGCGGTCCGGGGTGGGCTCTGGACTGGAGGCCCTGCACGGGCGACGGGCAGAAGGGGTTCGAATGCGCCACGACGCAGGTTCCGCTGGACTACTCCGGCTTCCGTGCCGGAGGCCCCACCATCGAACTGGCGGTGATCAGGGCCCGGGCGACCGTTCCGGGCCGTCGTATGGGTTCGTTGTTCTTCAACCCCGGCGGACCCGGAGGTGCGGGCACGGTGGGGCTTCCGGCGCAGTACGAGAAGTTCCCCAAGGAACTGCAACAGCGGTTCGACATCGTGAGTTGGGACCCTCGCGGTATCGGACAAAGCACCGCGGTTCGGTGCTTCGCCAACACCGAAGAAGCAGAAAACTGGATTGCGGACGTTCCCCCCTTCCCCGTCGGCAGACAGCAGCGCAAGGAGTACGTCGCCGCCTACGCCGACCTCGGCCGTCGCTGCGAGCAGCGGGTGCCGGAACTGCTGCGCCACGTCTCGACAGCCGACACCGCGCGTGATCTCGACTGGCTGCGGCGTGCGGTCGGCGAAAAGCAACTGCGCTACTGGGGCGTCTCGTACGGCACCTTCCTGGGCGCCACCTACGCGAACCTGTTCCCGTCCAAGGTCGGACGCCTGGTACTGGACGGCAACGTCGACCCCTGGGCCTGGGCCAACAACGGCTCCCGGCAGGAACCGAAGCTCAGCACGTTCCTGCGCCTTGAGTCGGATCTCGGCTCGGAGTCGACCCTGCGGCAGTTCCTGGATCTGTGCGGGCGAGCCTCGGCGAGCCGCTGCGCCTTCTCCGCCGGCAGCCCGACGAAGACCCGTGCCAAGTTCGAGGAGCTGATGCGTCGTCTGGCGCAGCGGCCCCAGGGAGCGTGGACTTACGCGAAGACCGTCAGCGAGGTCCGCGGCGGCCTCTACACGGTCCATCCGGGCTGGAACGACACCGCCGACACGCTGCAGGCGCTCTGGAAGCGCCGCACCCCCGAGGAGCCGGAGGCGCCTCCCGGCCCCCCGCCGTACCCCGGCTTCGAGCAGCCCATCGCCGTGCTCTGCGCGGAGAGCCCCAACCCGCGTCATCCGCAGCGGTACACCGAACTCGACAGGTTCAGCACGAAGCGTGCCGGGGACCTCGGGCACTGGTGGTCCTGGGCCAACGAGCCCTGCTCGACCTGGCCGGCCAAGGCAGCAGACAAGTACCTCGGACCGTGGAACAAGCCCATCGCGTATCCGGTCCTCGTGGTCAATCCGACCTACGACCCCGCCACTCCCTATCAGGGCGGCGAGGCCATGGCCGGAGAACTGGCTGACGCACGACTGCTCACGCTGCAGGGGTACGGCCACACCGCACTGGACAATCCCAGCGGCTGCGTCGGCCGCCACGCGGTCCGCTACTTCCTCATTGGCGCTCTCCCGCCCGCCGGCGCCACATGCGAACAGGACACCCCACCCTTCGCGGCGACGGCAGCACCCCCCGCAGACCGTTGACGCAGCCCCGAACAGCGAGCCCTTGCCATGGACGGCTGTCGCGGGGGACTGGCCTACGCGATCGGCGGCTGTCAAGCGAACTCACCGAGGCGGGCCGGGCGGTGTTCGGCATCGGAGGGCTCCAGGTTCCCGTCACGACCTCGTCCGGGTGGGAGGCCGGACTGACCGGCCCGCATGCGTTTGGCCTACAGCAGTTGATTGCGCACGCAGCGTCGTACCAGCGATTCAGGGAACCGGTATCCGGCACACCTCTCCGGAGAGGGGGTGGCGCAGCCGAAACGACACACAAGCCGAGGCTGGGGCATGCTGCGGCTACCCGAAAGCCGAGCGCGCTCGGGCACGGCCTGGACGGACAGCGGTGAGGCTCACGACCAGCGAGGGTTGAAGCACCGGTCACGCAAGGCGGTTCGGTACGTGCCGATACCTCCGGAGCTGCTGGCCCTGCTGCGCTGGCACGTCGTCCGGTTCGGCACGGCGCCGGACGGTCGGCTGTTCCGCACCGCACGCGGCGGCATGGTGCAGGAAAGCGGCTACGGCGAGGTCTGGGCCCGCGCTCGAGCCGACGTGCTCTCGCCCGGTGAATTGGCGTCGAAGCTCGCCAAGCGGCCCTATGACCTCCGCCACGCAGCTGTCTCGTCGTGGCTCAGCTCTGGAGTGGAGCCGCAGCTCGTAGCCGAACGCGCCGGCCACAGCGTTGCTGTGCTGTTCCGGGTGTACGCGAAGTTCCTCAAGGGCGGGGACGAGGCGGCCAACGCCAAGATCTCTGCCCGATTGAGAATCAAATAACTAAGAATCAGCCGCTTCGAGTCAATAATCTCTCCTGATGCGGCAAGCCATCAGATCTGATGCCGCATCAGGAGAGGGAGGGCGGTTTCATAGAAAGCAACTCTGCCGCGCTCATGTGCGTCGTCTTATCTGCCAGGTAGTCCTGGATCATTTTGTGCAGAAACGCATAGGCATCACCAGAACGGCGCATTATCGCCCTATCGGCGACATAATCCAAGAAATCCCGCCGAATATGGGGTGGGTAAAATCTGTCGGGCAGGCTATCAGCTAGCTTCCGATAAAAGAAGTTCGCCCTACTCTCTGGATTGCCTGCCTCATACCCCGAAAGAGCCCTCCCGACCTTAATGTGCCAGTACAGCCCTCCAGGGAACATCGACCTAACAGCACTCTCGGGTGCCTGATAAAGCAAACGCCACGGGTCGGAGGGGTAGAAAGCAGTCGCGTGGACTGCACTCATGATACGCGCGAGCACCAAAAGACAGTACTCCACTTCCGCTGGCGCCCAGCGATGCGGAACACGAATTCCTCGAAGAGTTCGATCCCTTTGGATCATCCGATCGATGTAGGCATCGAATATTCGCCCGCGACGCTCCTCAACGGTGCCAGAACCGTTTACCTCTTCTTCACTCACGCCCCCGTACGCCAGAACAGCTACTCCGAGCATCAAAGGCGTCGTCAACAGCCGTGCCAACACAGGGTCCGCAGCAGCGGCAGCCGCAAGCCCCCTCATGGACTCCCCAGCGCCGTTCAGCAATGAATGGACGGAAGAAACCTCAAGCGGCTTGAGAGAAACTGCCCCATTTAAGATCAACTGAATGTCGAGCGCGCTGTAATCACCCGACCTACAAGAAACTGCAACCGCACAATGCGGATGCCGATCAACGGAGATAAAGTCATTGATTTCCGCCACGCACTTCCGGCGAAGCTGCGGAGCAACTTCATCCAGCCCATCCAGCACAAGTGCAATCGCATCATTCCGAAATAGGGCCAGAGACACCTCCGGCGCCACGCGGTACCGAGTGCGCATCTCGTCCAGCAACCAGTCTTGAAATGGCCCCCCGTGCCAGTTGCTCAGAAGAAGGAAAACCGGAGCCGGTTCCTCTACGGTCTGCTCGGCTGCTTCCAGTAGCGCGGCCGTGAGATCGAGCATCTGCGAGGTCTTACCAGCCCCCGGCTCGCCAAGAACGAGGACTTGAGAGTTATGACGGACGAAAAAATCTTTCAGCGAAGTTCCGGGGTGGACCGGAACTCCTTCCGCCGACGAAAGAACGGGCGAACCCCACGGATGGTGGATTGCGGACGGCTGCTCCAGGAGACCCAGCTCAACCCGAACTGACCGTTGCCAAGTCAAGTCGAGCCGATTCACCCACGTTTCGCGTACCGATCGAAGCAGCGCTAGGCGGGTACGTTCGAGTTTCTCAGCCGCGACCTGTTGCGGCATCACGTCCAGCGGCAGCCTGCTCCTCAGGTACTGGATGTATACGAGGAGGATGGCAATTGTCGAGACGACAATTACCCCTAAAACGAGATGGGCTGGTTTGTCGCTGATGTACCCCTTGTAGATGTCCGGAAGGAGGCCCGCAGCCAGCGCCGTCGCAAGGAACAGGGCGGCCGCCGTGAGTAAACCACTCAAAACCCAAGTGGTCTGCCGCCTGCTTGGCCGTCGCCTCGGTGCCACCATGCCAACCCCCGTAGCGCTCCAACGATCAAGCCGAAGGCTAGCAACGCCACAGGATCTGCATGGGCTGTAGCGGAAACCTCCAAGCCTGGAGCAGAGCTGGATGCATGCCGACCGCGAAACCGACGCGTCCACGCCCCGTCCACAGCAGCTGGTAGAGAGCGCGCGTGAACGAGACAGAGCGAGACAGTCGGCTCTGTCGACGCTCCAACGACGATGGCCCCTGGCCTGCGTTTCCGCAGATCAGGGGCCATCTTTATCGCGTGGCGGCGCCAGGATTCGAACCTGGGTAGGCTAAGCCGACGGATTTACAGTCCGCTCCCATTGGCCACTCGGGCACACCGCCATGGGATGTCGCTCTGGAGGCATCCGCTGTGGGGCGGTGCTCCGTGGCAACGACGTAAACGATACCTGATGCGTGGGGGTGCTTCGCCACTGGATTGATCAGCGCCCTGGGCGGGCGCGGGTGGCTAGGCTTGCCCGAGCGGTCCGGCTCAGCGGGCCGCGCCTCCACGCACCCGATACAAGGAGCCACAGGACATGGCCGACTCCAGTTTCGACATCGTCTCGAAGGTCGAGCGGCAGGAGGTCGACAACGCCCTCAACCAGGCGGCGAAGGAGATCTCGCAGCGCTACGACTTCAAGAACGTCGGTGCCTCGATCGCCTGGTCCGGCGAGAAGATCCTGATGCAGGCGAACTCCGAGGACCGCGTCAACGCGATCCTGGACGTCTTCCAGACCAAGCTCGTCAAGCGCGGCATCTCGCTGAAGGCGCTGGACGCCGGCGAGCCGCAGCTCTCCGGCAAGGAGTACAAGATCTTCGCCTCCATCGAGGAGGGCATCTCCCAGGAGAACGCCAAGAAGGTCGCGAAGGTCATCCGCGACGAGGGCCCCAAGGGTGTCAAGGCGCAGGTTCAGGGCGACGAGCTGCGGGTCAGCTCGAAGAGCCGGGACGACCTGCAGGCCGTGCAGGCGCTGCTCAAGGGCCAGGACTTCGAGTTCGCGCTGCAGTTCGTGAACTACCGCTGACATTGGCGGGCGCGCTGGGGCACCGGGGGCGGAGTGGCTTTGCCGGTCCGCCCCCGCCCTGTGCCCGCCGGTGCGGGACGCACCGGGCACCCACCGGGTGTGACGTCCGAATTCCGCCAGCTTCACGAGCGCCGCGGACGCAGACTCATAGGAGCGGGACGGACGGCCTCGTAGCCGCGGGTCGGAGGGAACCTCCCGCGAGAGGCAACACCTGCAAGGAAGGACGCACGCCATGACCAGGGTGTACGACGCCGTCGCCAGCCCGCTGGGCGAGCTGCTGCTCGTCGGCCGGGCCTCGGCCACGGCGAAGGGCGGCACCGCACTGGCCTCGCTCTCGCTGCCGGGGCAGCAGGGCGGCGCCGTCATCGAGGACGGCTGGCGGCGCGAGCCGGAGGCCTTCCAGGAGATCGGCCGTCAGCTGTCGTCGTACTTCGCCGGCCGGCTGACCCGATTCGAGATCGAGTACGTCGATGCCGGGACCGACTTCCAGCGCCGCGTCTGGCAGGCGCTGGAGAGCATCCCTTACGGAGGGACGACCACGTACAAGGAGATCGCAGAACGGGTCGGCACCTCCGCGGTGGGCGTCCGGGCGGTGGGGACGGCGATCGGGCGCAACCCGCTGCTCGTCGTGCGGCCCTGTCACCGGGTGATCGGCGTGGACGGCGCGCTGCGCGGCTATGCGGGCGGCCTGGAGTCCAAGGCTCGGCTCCTCGGACTCGAGGGCGCACTGGCCCCATGACCGGAACAGCCTCATGAGCGGCGCACTGTTCCCCCGCGAACGAGCCGTCGTCTCGCCCGGCGCGGTTCATGTGCCCGGCTGGCTGTCTGCAGAGCGCCGGCGGGAGCTGGTGGACGCCTGCCGCGGATGGGCCGGTGGGCCGGTACCGATCCGGCACACGGTCCTGCCGGGCGGCGGTGTGATGTCGGTGCGCACCGTATGCGTGGGCTGGCACTGGCAGCCGTACCGGTATTCCCGCACGGCGGACGACGTGAACGGTGCCCGGGTGGCCGAATTCCCGGACTGGCTGGTGGAGTTGGGTCGCGAGGCGCTGGTCGAGGCGTACGGCGAGCATCGCGGGTACACGCCGGACACGGCACTGATCAACTTCTACGACGGCGCGGCGCGGATGGGGATGCACCAGGACAAGGAGGAACGGTCCGGCGCGCCTGTGGTCTCGCTGAGCATCGGCGACGCGTGCGTGTTCCGGTTCGGGAACCCCGAGACACGGGGCCGCCCCTATACGGACGTGGAGCTGGCGTCCGGTGACCTGTTCGTCTTCGGTGGCGTCTCACGCTTCGCGTACCACGGCGTGCCGAAGGTGCTGCCCGGTACGGCCGACCTGGCGGCGGGGATGAGCAGCGGGCGGCTGAACATCACGCTGCGGGAGACCGGGCTTGCGGGCTGACCTGGTCCGTCGCCGCGGGCCGTCCCTCAGCGCGAGCGTGAGTGGCCGAAGAGTATGCGGTAGGCGATCAGCAGGACGAGCGAGCCGCCGATGGCCGCGATCCAAGTAGGCCCGTCGTAGAACTGGTTGGCGATATCCCGGTCCAGGAACCGGGCGGAAATCCAGCCGCCGAGAAAGGCCCCGGCGACGCCGATGGCCGTGGTGCCGATCGGCCCGCCAGGGTCCCGCCCCGGGAGCAGGATCTTGGCTATGACCCCGGCGATCAGCCCGAGGACGATCCAGCTGATGATGCTCATGCCGTGAACCTGCCTTTCTTGCGGTGTCGTTGTCGAGGACGCGATCCGCCTGGGGTGCGGTTGCGCTGGTCAGTGTGGTGCGACGCATGACACGTGAGCGGCGGCGGGGGCCGGCTGGTGCCGGTGGTGGGTGTCGGCGCCGTCGTGACAGCACCGGATTCGTGCTCGCGCTGATTCTCGGCGTCTGGAGGACGACGCTCGCGACGGCCAGGGACGGCCATCTGCCGGGTGCACTGGCCGCCGTTCGTCCGTGCTTCCAGGTGCCGCACCGCGCGGTGGTCGCTGTGGGCGCCGTCGCCGCGGTGGGGGCGGCAACGGTGGACCTGCGCGGGGCGATCGGCTTCTCTTCGCTCGGAATGCTCGTTTACTACACAGTCGCCAACGCCTCGGCTTGGACGCCGAGTTCCGGACGGGGCGGCGTTACACCCGTTCGGGTGTACGGGACGTCCCATGTGCGGTCATGCGCGTGGAGTCCGGACGCCGACCGAACGGGACGCCGCGCTCAACGCGTCGCGAACGGCCGCTCGGTCGGGACGATTTCCCTGCCCAGTGGCATCAGGGAGACAGGAATCAGCTTGAAGTTGGCGATGCCGAAGGGGATGCCGATGATCGTGATGCACAGCGCGATGCCTGTGACGATATGGCCGAGCGCGAGCCACCAGCCGGCCAGGATCACCCACAGGACATTGCCCACGAGTGAGGGCGCGCCGGAGTCGCGTCGGTCCACGGTTGTGTAGCCGAAGGGCCAGAGGGCGTAGACGCCGATCCGGAACGACGCCAGGCCGAACGGGATGCCGATGACGGTGATGCAGAGAATCACTCCCGCCAGCAGGTATCCCAGAAACAGCCAGAAACCGCTCAGGACCAGCCATATGACGTTCAGGATTGTCTTCACGGGCGAGGACCTGCCATCTGCTCGAGTCGGGCGATACGTTCCGCCATCGGTGGGTGGGTCGAGAACATCCTGGAGAGCCCGCGGCCGGGGCCGAAGGGGTTGGCGATCATCATGTGGCTCGCGGTTTCGAGCCGTGGCTCCGGCGGCAGCGGCAGTTGCTTCGTGCCGGCGTCGAGCTTGCGCAGGGCGCTGGCCAGGGCCAGTGGGTCGCCGGTGAGCTGGGATCCCGACGCGTCCGCCTCGAACTCCCGGGAGCGGCTGACCGCCAGCTGGATCACGGAAGCCGCCAGGGGGCCGAGCAGCATGATCAGCAGCATGCCGATCAGGCCGGGGCCTTCGTCGTCGTCGGAGCGGCCGATGGGGATCAGCCAGGCGAAGTTGACCAGGAACATCACCACGGAGGCGAGCGCTCCGGCAACTGAGGAAATCAGGATGTCACGGTTGTAGACATGGCTCAGCTCATGGCCGATCACGCCGCGCAGCTCGCGCTCGTCGAGGATCCGCAGGATCCCCTCGGTGCAGCACACCGCCGCGTTGCGCGGGTTGCGGCCCGTCGCGAACGCGTTGGGAGCTTGGGTCGGGGAAATGTAGAGACGCGGCATGGGCTGGCGGGCCGCGGTGGAGAGCTCGCGGACCATGCGATAGAGCGCGGGGGCCTCGAACTCGCTGACGGGGCGGGCGCGCATGGCCCGCAACGCCAACTTGTCGCTGTTCCAGTAGGCGTACGCGTTGGTGCCGAGCGCCACGACAAGCGCGACGAGCAGCCCTGTCCGGCCGAAGAAGCTGCCGATGACAAGGATGAGTGCGGACAGCCCCCCGAGGAGTACGGCGGTCTTCAGCCCGTTGTGCCGGCGGTGCACGCTACGCCCTCCAAGTGGTGCGGCAGGGGACCCTTTGCGTGGTGGTGCTCCACTCTCCAGTGGACCCTTCTGAACTGGTCAACGCCAGGCGAAGGACACTGGTTCCCTTGCACGCCACGGCCCCGGGCGTGGGCCGTTCGGGTGGGGCGTCAGAACAGGCTGGTGGCGGCGAAGCGCAGGACCAGCTGGGGGTATCCGGAGAGCACGACACCGACGGCAGCTGCCAGGACCACGGCGACGGTGACCGAGGCGGGGGCACGCTTCCTGCTGGGCTCCGCCGCCCCTTCCGCCGCCTCGGGGGCGCGGAACAGAATCGCCGTCCACTGCAGGTAGTAGTACAGGGCGATCACCACGTTGACGCCCATGACGACGGCCAGCCAGCCGAGGCCGGCGTCGACGGCCGCAGAGAAGACGGTCACCTTCGCGAAGAGGCCCACGATGCCTGGCGGGAGTCCTGCCAGGCAGAGCAGGAAAAAGCCCATGGCGAGGGCCGTGAGCGGGCGGGTGGCGTACAGGCCGCGGTAGTCGGAGATCCGGTTCAGCGGCCGGCTGCGGGCCACGAGCGCAGCCACCGCGAAGGCGCCCAGGTTCACCACGGCGTACATCAGGGCGTACGCGACCGTCGCGCCGATCTGCACGTCGCTGGAGTAGGCAGCGGCGGCGATCGGGACCAGCAGGTAGCCGGCCTGCGCCACGGAGGACCAGGCCAGGAGACGGACCGCGCTCCACGCGCGTGTCGCCGACTGGCGCAGGGCCGCGACGTTACCCGCGGTCATGGTCAGAGCGGCGAGGACCGCGAGAGCGGGGCCCCAGATGTCCGCGTATCCGGGGAAGGCGATGACGGTCACCAGGATGAGCCCGGTGAAGCCGACGGCCTTGCCCACGACGGACAGGTAGCCCGCGATCGGCAGCGGCGCTCCCACGTAGGTGTCGGGCACCCAGAAGTGGAAGGGCACCGCGGCCGTCTTGAAGGCGAAGCCGACAAGAGTCAGCGCGACGCCTGCCTTGGCGAGCGTGTCGAGCTGTCCGGGCACGTCCTCGAGGCCCGCGGCGACCTGGGTGAGGTGCAGCGTCCCGGTCGTGGCGTACACGAAGCTGACGCCCAGCAGCGTCACGGCCGTTGCGGCGACGGACGAGAGGAAGAACTTCAGCGCGGCTTCGCTGGAGAGCCGGTCCCCCCTTCTCAGACCCACCAGCGCGAAGGCCGGGAGCGAGGCGACCTCCAGGGCGACCACCAGGGTCGCGAGGTCACGTGAGGCGGGCAGCAGCGCCGCACCCGCCGCGGAGGAGAGCAGCAGGAACCAGAACTCTCCTGCCGGGAGCTTCTTCCGCGTCTCGGTGAGGGAGAGCAGCGCGGTCAGGAGAGCACCGCCGAATACCAGGAACTGGATCACCAGCGTGAAGTGGTCGGCGGTGTAGCTGCAGGCCGCTGCGTTGTCAGTCAGGCAGAAGGTGGAACGGTCGCCCTTGCGGAGCGGCAGGAGCGCGAGCAGCGAGGCGACGAGACCGGTGACGGCGACGGCGCCCAGCAGCGGCTTGCGCCGTTCGTCGACAAAGAGATCGGCGACCAGGACGATCAGGGCCGCGACCGCCGTGATCGTGGGCGGCGCGACGGCGGCCCAGTCGACGGACTGGACGAGGCTGGTGACGCTGTCTGCTGCCACGGTCACGACTTGCCTCCTGCGAGGAGCTTCTGCACGGCCGGGTCGGTGAGGCCGAGGAGGACCGCGGGCCACAGACCGGCGAGGACGGTGAGGGCGACGAGCGGGGTCCAGGCGGCGAACTCGTACGCCCGGACATCGGCGAGCGGCTCGGCCTCGGCCCGGTCCGCCGGCGGCCTGGCTCCCATGCACACCCGCCGCACGACGACGAGCAGATACGCGGCCGTGAGCAGGGTGCCGAAGGCGCCGATCGCCATGAAGGTGAGGAACGCGGGACGGCTGAGGCCGTCGGCGGGGTCGAACGCCCCGAACAGAGCGAGCATCTCGCCCCAGAAACCGGCGAGCCCCGGCAGCCCCAGCGACGCGACCGCGGCGAAGGCGAGCAGACCACCGAGGCGGGGGGCATGGCCGTACAGCGCGGCGCCCGTCGCACCCGCAAGGGCATCGAGGTCGGCGGTCCCGTAGCGGTCCTTGACCGCGCCGACCAGGAAGAACAGCAGGCCGGTGATGAGGCCGTGGGCGATGTTGGCGAACAGGGCGCCGTTCACGCCGGTGGGCGTCATCGTCGCGATGCCGAGCAGCACGAAGCCCATGTGGCCGACGGACGAGTACGCGATCAGCCGCTTCAGGTCGCCGCCCGCGCCGCTCCTCGCGAGGGCGAGGCAGGCGAGGGAGCCGTAGATGATGCCGACGACGGCGAACGCGGCGAGGTACGGCGCGAAAGTACGCATGCCGTCGGGCGCGATCGGCAGCACGATACGAACGAAACCGTACGTTCCCATTTTCAGCAGAACGCCCGCGAGGAGAACGGAGCCCACCGTTGGAGCGGCGGTGTGGGCATCGGGCAGCCAGGTGTGCAACGGCCACATCGGCGTCTTCACCGCGAGGCCGAGGCCGATCGCCAGAACGGCGATGACCTGCACGGATGCTGTGAGTCCCCGGCCGTTGTCAGTGGCGAGTGCCACCATGTCGAATGTGCCCGCCTTCAGCCCGATGAGCAGGATGCCGAGCAGCATGACGACCGAGCCGAGCAGTGTGTAGAGGATGAACTTCCAGGCGGCAGGCTGCCGCGCCTCCCCGCCCCAGCGGGCGATGAGGAAGTACATCGGGATGAGCACGATCTCGAAGGCCAGGAAGAACAGCAGCAGGTCGAGGACGGCGAAGGTCGCCAGAGTCCCGGACTCCAGGACGAGAAGCAGGGCGACGAACGCCTTCGGGGACGGGCCCGCAGGCATTTTGAAGTAGCTGTAGAGCGCGCAGAGAAAGGTCAGCAGCGCCGTAAGAACCAGAAGGGGGAGCGAGATGCCGTCGATGCCGAGGTGGATCCGCACATCAAGTGCCGGGATCCAGCTGATGTCCGTCGTGGCCTGCATCTTCGACGGATGGTCGTGGTCGAAGCCGAGCGCCAGGACGACGGCCGCGACCAGGACCGTGCCAGTGACGGTCATGCCGTGCCGCAGAACCGCCTGGTCCGGGCTGCTGCCGCGAAGCCCGGGCGGGGCGGGCAGCAGGGCTGCGGCGGCTCCGACGAGCGGCCCGACGACGATGAACGCGAGAAGGAACTGCATCACGGACGCGCTGATATCGATCACGGCTCACGATCCGGCGTTGACGTTGGAAAGGACGACGGCGGCGATCGCCAGGACGACGGAGCCGGCGAGCAGAGCGCTCAGGTAGGTCTGCACATTGCCGGTCTGCGCGCGGCGGACAGCCGCGCCGAGCCAGCGCGTGCCCGTGCCGGAGCCGCGTACATAGGAGTCGACGACCTCGCGGTCCAGGAAGCTGACCAACTGGGCGGCCGCCCGGACGGGACGGACGAACATCGCGGTGTAGAGCGCGTCGACGTGGAAGCCCGCGGCAGCGTGCCGGTGGAGGGGGCCGAGCAGCAGCCGGGCCGGGTCGGCCGGGTCGGGGGCCGCGGCGATGTCGCCGTAGGCAGGCTTGTGGGTGACGATGGCCTCGGCCTCGGAGACGGCAGGTTCGGCGTCCGGGTGCGCCGCGACCGCGCCGATGGGGGGTCGGGCGGCGACCGCGGTGGAATGCCGCCAGGCTCCGTAGGTGATCAGCCCGCCGACGAGGGCGACGCCTGTGCCGAGGACGGCGGTGGTGAGGGTCGGGGTGAGCTCATGGCCGTCGAACCAGCGGGGCAGGCGGCCGGCGGTCAGCCCGAAAGCGAGCGACGGGACGACGAGGACCCAGAGCACGCTGGTCATCGCGATGGGCTGCCTGCCGTGGTCGGGAGCCTCGGTGCCGCGTCCCCGGAAGGCGAGCAGCCATAGCCGGATCGCGTATGCGGCGGTGAGAAGAGCGGTCACGAGCGCGGCGACGAGCACGAACCAGCCGGCGGCGGTGGGCGCGACGGCCGAGTCGCCGATAGCGGTGTGCTCGGCGGCCACGAGTACGGCTTCCTTGGAGAAGAAGCCGGCGAAGGGCGGGATCGCCGCGAGGGCGAGAAGCGCGACGGTCATCGTCCAGTACGCGTCGGGGACGCGCTTGGCGAGTCCGCTCATCCGCGACATGGCGGCGAGCGAGTTGGTGCCGGCGGCGTGGATGATCACGCCGGCGGAGAGGAAGAGCAGCGCTTTGAACGCACCGTGGGACAGGAGGTGGAAGACGGCGGCGCCTCGGTCTCCGACGGCCAGGGCGCCCGACATGTAGCCGAGCTGGCCGATGGTCGAGTAGGCGAGGACCCGCTTGATGTCGTCCTGGGCGAGCGCGGCGAGCGCCGAGCCAACCATCGTCACAGCGGCCATCACGGCAAGCACGGTCATGGCGGCCGCGGACGCCGCGAAGAGAGGAAGGAGCCGGGCCACGAAGTAGATGCCGGCCGCGACCATCGTCGCCGCGTGGATCAGCGCGGAGACGGGGGTGGGGCCCGCCATCGCGTCGGGCAGCCAGGTGTGCAGCGGGAACTGCGCCGACTTGCCCGCCACGCCCGCGAGGAGCAGCAGGGCGATGAGCGTGGGGTGCTCGACGGCGTCGGCGGCAACGGCTCCGAGGATCCCGGTGATCCGGAACGTGCCCGCGTCGGCCGCGAGCGCGAACAGACCGATCAGGAAGGGGACATCACCGAGCTTGGTGACCAGGAACGCCTTGAGGGAGGCGGCCCGTGCCTCGGGCGTCTCCCAGTAGTGGCCGACGAGGAAGTACGAGCAGATGCCCATGATCTCCCAGCCGACCAGCAGCACCATCAGGTCGCCGGAGTAGACGACGAGCAGCATCGCGGAGGTGAACAGCGAGACGAGAGCGGCGTACGAGGGATAGCGAGGGTCGTCGCGCAGGTAGCCCGTCGAGTAGATCTGCACGCACGAGGCGACGACACCCACCAGGACGGCCGCGAGGGCGGCGAAACCGTCGAGGTACAGGGCGAGGTCGATCGGGACCGAGCCGGTGGGCGTGAGCTGCGTCGAGGCTTCGATCGCCTTGCCGCCGCCCTGGCGTACGGCGACGAGCACGGCGAGCACGGCCGCGGCGAGCGTCGGCAGTACGGCCAGCGGACGTACGAACCCGGGTGCACGGCGGCCGAGCAGCAGCCCGGCCGCGGCGCCCAGAAAAGGAAGGAGGGGTACGAGGACGGCGAGGGTCGTGGTGGTCACGCGGTGGCCTCGGCCTTCTCCTCGCGGTCTGTGGATGTCTCGCCGGCAACACCGTGGCCGGGGCCGGAACCTTCGGGACCGTCCGGCGATTCCGCGGTGTCGCGGAGACGGTCGATATCCGAACTGCCGCGGTTGCGGTACACCATGAGCACGATCGCCAGGCCGATACCGATCTCCGCCGCGGCGATGGCGATGATGAACAGGGTGAGCGCCTGGCCGGCGTGCAGGGTGTCGCGCAGCCACACGTCGAAGGCCACGAGGTTGAGGTTGACCGCGTTGAGCATCAGCTCGACGGACATCAGGACAAGGATCGCGTTGCGGCGGGCAAGCACCCCGTACAGCCCGACGCTGAAGAGGAGCACGGCCAGCACGGCTGGATAAGCGAGGTGCATCAGCTGTTCCCCTCTTGGGTTGTTCGGTCCGCAGTGCCGGTGGGGGGTGTGCGGGGCGTGCCGGCCGGCTCTGCGTCCCTGCGGGACAGGACGATTGCGCCGACGAGTGCGGCGAGCAGCAGTACGGAGAGCGCCTCGAACGGCAGCACCCAGTGCCGGAAGAGGATCTCCCCGGACACCTTGGTGGACCCCTGGACCGGCCCGTCGAGGTCGATCCACGTGGTGCGGAAGGCGTCGACGACGACCCAGACCAGGGACGCCGCTGCGGCGAGCGCCACAGCGAGAGCGACCCATCGATTGCCGGAGTCGGCATCCGGTGAGCGGCCGATGGGTGCCTTGGTGAGCATCAGCCCGAAAAGAAGGAGGACAACCACGGAACCGACGTAGATCAGGACCTGCACCCACGCGATGAACTCCGCGGTGAGCAGGAGGTACTCGACGGCGAGGCCACCGAGCGCCACGACCAGCCACAGGGCGGCATGCACCAGTTGCCTGGTCGTGACGGTGATGACCGCTGCGCCGAGCGTGGCGATGCCCACGAGCAGGAAGGCGATCTCGACCCCGGTGGGGGACAGGAAACCGTGCGTCGCGGCGGCGGCGAGCGTCATGCCGGACCTCCCTGACCCGAAGTCGGGCCGTCTTCTCCCTCGGCGGGGCGTTCGCCGGGCGGCGGCGCGCCCTGCTGGGCGTCCCGGGCCTCCGGGGCCGCGCCCGGCGTGCCTTGCGGGGCGGACGGGGTCGTCGGGGGCGTGGCGTCAGCTTGTGCGGCTGCCAGCTTGTCCGCCGCCTTGCGGGCCGCGGCGACCTCCTTCGGCTCTTCCGCTCCGGGGTCCAGCGCGGGCGGCGCGGGAACGGTCCACATCCACTCGCGGAGTTTGTCGCGCTCGTGGGTGAGTTCGCGGATGTCCGTCTCCGCGTACTCGAACTCGGGCGACCAGAACAGCGCGTCGAAAGGACACACCTCGATGCAGATACCGCAGTACATGCAGAGGGAGAAGTCGATGGCGAACCGGTCGAGGACGTTGCGACTGCGCTCCCTGCCACCAGGGACGGCGGCCGGGACCGTCTCCTTGTGGGAGTCGATGTAGATGCACCAGTCTGGGCACTCGCGGGCGCAGAGCATGCAGACCGTGCAGTTCTCCTCGAACAGTCCGATCACGCCGCGCGTACGGGGCGGGAGTTGGGGCTGGACGTCCGGGTACTGCGCGGTGACGGTCTTCTTGGTCATCGTCCGCAGGGTGACGGCCAGGCCCTTGGCGAGACCGGATCCGGGGATCGGGGACACGACTAGATCACCACCTTGACGATGCCGGTGAGGGCGATCTGGGCGAGAGCGAGTGGGACGAGGACGGTCCAGGCGAGCTTCTGCAGCTGGTCCTCGCGCATCCGGGGGTATGTCACGCGCAGCCAGATGACGATGAAGGCGAGCACGGCGGTCTTGAGGAGGGTCCATACCCAGCCGAGGCCGTCCGCGCCGAACGGGCCGTGCCAGCCGCCCAGGAAGAGGACGGTCGTCAGACCGCACAGCACGACGATTCCCGCGTACTCGGCGAGCAGGAAGAGCGCGAAGCGCAGACCGGTGTACTCGGTGTACGCGCCGAAGATGATCTCGGAGTCCGCGACCGGCATGTCGAAGGGAGGGCGCTGCAGCTCGGCGAGGCCTGCGACGAAGAACACGATGGCGCCCACGATCTGCCAGGGCAGCCACCACCACTCGAAGGCGTTCAGGATGCCGGGCAGGGAGACCGTGCCGGCCGCCATCGCGACGGAGGCAGCGGTGAGCAGCATCGGCAGCTCGTACGCGAGCAGCTGGGCGGCCGTGCGCAGACCGCCCAGGAGGGAGAACTTGTTGGCCGAGGCCCATCCCGCCATGAGGGAGCCGAGCACACCGACGCCCATGACGGCCAGGACGAAGAAGATGCCGGCATCGACGACCTGACCGACCGCGCCCTCGTTCGGTCCGATCGGGATCGCGACGAGTACGAGGAGGTAGGGCAGGAGCGCGACGGCCGGGGCGAGTTGGAAGACGCGGCGGTCGGCGTCGGCCGGGACAACGTCCTCCTTCTGTGCGAACTTCACGCCGTCCGCGACGAGCTGGGCCCATCCGTGGAAGCCGCCGGCGTACATGGGACCGAGGCGGCCCTGCATATGGGCCATCACCTTGTGCTCGGTCTGCCCGATGGCAAGGGGGAGGACGAGGAACACCGCGAAAACGACGATGAGCCGGAGGGCGACGTCCAGTGCGTCGTTCACGCGGGCTCGCCTCCGGCAGGTCGGTTCGGCTCGTCATCGGGTTCGGGTCCGTCGGTGGACCCGGTCGCGGGCCGGGGGGTCTCGGTTTCTGGGGAGTCGCTCTCGGAGGCGACGGGTTGCTCGGCGGCGTCGGGTCCGGCAGGTACCGGCCGTTCCGCCACGGTTGCCTCGGCGGCGTCGGGTCCGGCAGGTACCGGCCGTTCCGCCACGGTTGCGTCGGGGGACGCCGCTGCGGAGTGCCTGTCGTCGAACGCGGGGCGGGCGTGATGCCAGGGCGCGTCGGCGCTGCGGGAGCGTGACGGCATGGCCGGGGTCGTGGGGGAACCCGTGGCGTCGGCCTCCGAACCGGAGGGCTGCGACGCCTTGGGCGGCGGCGTGGTGCCCGCGCCCGACGCCGGGGGCTCTTGGGATACCTCGGGCGCGCCCGGCGTCGGCGAAGGAACCGGCGTCTCGGGCGCTCCGGCCGCCTCGGGCGGCGTCGTGTCACGTGAGCGGCGCACGCTCGCCGAGCCCTCACTCGCGCTGCGGGAGCGACGCGGAGCGGTCGGGGCCTGCGGCTCCGCAGGGACTGCTCCGCCCTGGGACGCAGAGCCCTCACTCGCACTCCGCGCGCGACGCGGCGGGCGTTCGCCGGCCGCTGCCGCGGCTCCGGCCGCTCCGGCGGCGCGGGGTGTGCGGGCGGGGCGGGCGGGCGCGGGCGGGAGTTGGCCCTTGAGGGGACCCCACTCGTTCGGGTCCGGGACACCCGGCGGCAGCATCTGGCGGCGCTTCGGCCCGCCGTGCTCCGACTCTCCCGGTTCCTTCGCGCCCGGCCAGGCCTTGGCGACCCGGGCGGCCAGCACGAAGTCCTTGCGCAGCGGATGGCCTTCGAAGCCGTCGGGCAGCAGCAGCGGTGCCTGGTGGGGATGGCCGGTGAAGTCGACACCGAACATCTCGTGGGTCTCGCGCTCGTGCCAGCTCGCGCCCGCGTAGATGTCGACCGCGGAGGGCAGCGACGGAGCCGAGTGCGTAACGGTCGTGCGCACCAGCAGCCGCCGGACGGCACGGCCCTCCAGCGAGACGACGTGCGCGCAGACACGGAAGCCGGTACCCGGCTCGTCGACGGCGCTGAGCCAGTCGAAATAGGTGCAGCCCAGCTTGTCGCGTGCGATCTCCAGTGCCGCGATCCAGGAGCCGGCCGGGACGTCGACCGTGAGCAGGTCGTAGGCCCGCTCGGCCGTCGCCTCCTCGCCGAAGATCTCGGTGACGGCATCGGGAAGCAGGTCGTACTGGTTCACCGCGTCGCCCCCTCGGCGCCGGCCGGTGGAGGCGGCGTGACCAGCCCGCTCTGCAGGGCCGTGGCGGAGGTGCGGGCGCCGGCACTCTTCCCACCGTGCCCGTAGCGCTCTCCGAGCGACTCTCGCGCGATCTTCTCCTGGAGCTTCAGGATCCCCTGGAGCAGCGCCTCCGGGCGGGGCGGACAGCCGGGTACGTAGACGTCGACGGGGATGATCTGGTCGACGCCCTTGGTGACGGAGTACGAGTCCCAGTACGGCCCGCCGCAGTTGGAGCAGGCGCCGAAGGAGATGACGTACTTGGGCTCGGGCATCTGCTCGTACAGACGCTTCACCGCCGGCGCCATCTTGTCCGTCACCGTGCCGGACACGATCATCAGGTCCGCCTGGCGCGGTCCCGGCGCAAAGGGGATCACGCCGAGACGGATGAAGTCGTGGCGTGCCATCGAGGCCGCGATGAACTCGATGGCGCAGCAGGCCAGTCCGAAGTTGAAGACCCAGAGGCTGTAGCGGCGGCCCCAGTTGAGGACCACCTTCATCGGTTCGGGCGCCAGGCGTGCGAGGGCTCCCAGTCGCCGCGGCTCCGGAAGCAGCTCCGGAGCAGGGACCGAGGCCGTGTCCGGAGCCGAGGCCGTGTCCGGAGCTTGGGACGGGGTCGGGGTCACGTCCATGTCAGGACCCCCTTCTTCCATGCGTAGAGCAGTCCCACGGCCAGGAAGCCGAGGAAGATGAACATCTCCACGAGAGTTGTCCCGCCGTATCCGTCGGCGGCGAAGACCGTCGCCCACGGGAAAAGGAAGATCGAGTCGATCGCGAAGATCACGTACAGGAAGGCGTAGACGTAGTAACGGACCTGGGTGTGCGCCCATCCCTCGCCGACGGGGTCGACTCCGCACTCGTACGTGAGCATTTTCTCCGGCGTCGGGACGACCGGCCGCAGCAGCCTGCCGGCGGCGAAGGCAACGGCGACGAACAGCACGCCGATCAGCGCGAGCAGCCCGACGACGGCGTAGCTCTCGAAGTAGTCCGCCGCGAGCATGACCACGGTCGGTTCCGGCACGTCCGCCCCTCGCTCCCTGACCCAGTCGACCTTGTCGCCACTTGTCGCTGCTTGTCGGTTCCTGTTGCTGTTTGCTGCCGTTTGCGGCTGCTTGTTGCTGCCTGTCGTCGCCTCGTCACCGCTTTGTGCCCTGCTCGACGAGCGCGAACGATCTGTACGCACGGGAGTCTAGGCCCTGCTAAAGAGAGCGTAAGCAGTTGTGTCACGCATCGGTCGGCCGCGGGTGGGGTTATCCCTACTTCGCCCCACCCACGTACCCCATGGCGTGCGCCGGTCCGGCCCGGCAGGCTGGCCTCCATGACCGCGAGCATCACCGCCCCCGACAACGACCGGCCGCCCTCCGTGCGCTTCGTCTTCGACCGTCATACGTGGAAAGAGATCGCGCATCTGCTCGGCAACCTGCCGGCCGCACTGCTCGGGTTCGTCTATGTGACGGTCACGGTCAGCGTCGGCGCCGGGCTCGCCGTGACGGTGATCGGCCTGCCCCTGCTGGCACTCGGGCTCGCGGGCGCGCGCATGCTCGGACGGGCGGAGCGGGCTCGGGGCCGTGCGATGCTCGGCGTACAGGTCGACGAGCCGAGCCCGTTGCTCGGGGCTTCGCGCGGTGGGGGCCTGATCACCTGGGTGTGGTCCCACCTGAAGGATCCGGTGGCCTGGCGCACCGTGCTGTACTCAGTGATCCGGCTGCCCTGGGGCGTCCTCACCTTCACCTTCATGGTGGTGGGCCTGTTCGTGCTCTGGCCCGTACTGCCCTTCATCGCGCGGGGACTTTCCAACGCCGACCGCGCGATGGTGCGAGGGCTGCTCTCGCCCTCCGACGAACTGGAACGCCGCATCGCCGAGCTGGAGTCGGACCGTGGCGTGGTCGTCGACACGGCCTCCGCGGACCTGCGCCGGATCGAACGCGACCTGCACGACGGTGCGCAGGCCCGGCTGGTGGCCCTGGCCATGGGGCTGGGCCTCGCCAAGGAGAAACTCCTGGAGGACCCGGACGCGGCGGCGGACATGGTGGACGAGGCGCACGGCGAGGTGAAGCTCGCGCTCAAGGAACTGCGCGACCTGGCCCGCGGGATCCACCCCGCCGTGCTGACCGACCGCGGCCTGGACGCCGCGCTCTCCTCCGTCGCGTCGCGCTGTACGGCTCCGGTGACGGTCACCGTCGATCTGGACGCGCGGCCCGCTGAAGCGATCGAAGGCATCGCCTACTTCACCGTCTCCGAGCTGCTGCAGAACGTGAGCAAGCACTCGGGAGCCACGCACGCCACTGTGGACGTGTGGCGGTCGGAGGGCCGGCTGATGCTCCAGGTCGTGGACGACGGCAGGGGCGGAGCACGGCTGGACGGTGGCACCGGAATGGCCGGGCTGGCGGAGCGGTTGGGCGCGGTGGACGGCCTCCTCGCCCTGGACTCGCCGGTGGGCGGGCCGACGACGGTCACGGCGGAGCTGCCGTGGCGGGACCGCGGGGAGCGCCGGGCTCGTGCCTGAGCGAACGCCATCCTGCCGGCCCGCCGGGGCGGCATGGTGGGGAAAACCCCCCGCCCAAGACGGATACCGGCCGCATGGTGCACGCCGGCCCGCCACAGCAGGCTTGGGGACATGACAGCCCGCCCCGCAGAACGCCGCCCCGCAGAACGGACGACTTCGATGGCCAGCACGGATACGGATTACGGATACGGTCCCCCGGCCCCCCGGGAACACTTCTTCCCTCCCGTGCTGCGCGCACCCTTCGAGGGCCGGGCCTGGCGCGAGTTCGGGTACCTGGTGCTGAGCCTCCCCCTCGCCACCGCGGTCTTCTCGTTCGCGGTCACCATGACCTCGCTGGGCGCCGGACTGCTCGTCACGTTCCTGGGGATCCCCGTGTTCGCCGCCTGCCTCGCCTGCCTGCGCGGCTTCGGCGCACTGGAGCGCGCGCGAGCTCGGGCGCTGCTCGGGCTGGACGTGGCCGCGCCGGAGTCGGTGCGGAGCACTCTGGGTCCGAAGAACAGCGGCGTCGCCGCCTGGATGGGCGGCATCCTCAAGAGCGGGGCGTCCTGGCGCCACCTTCTGTATGCGCTCTTCCACTTCCCGTGGGCCGTCTTCGGCTTCTGCGTTGCCGTGACCCTGTGGGTGACCGGCTGGGCGCTGCTGCTGTACCCGCTGTGGCAGTGGGCCTTCCCGACGTGGGGCGGCGTGGACGGTCTGCAGCTGTACGGGGACGGGACGCACAACTTCTACCTCGACACCCCCCTCGAGATCGCCGCCACCAGCGCCGTCGGCCTCGTGCTCACGATCGCCACACCGTGGATCATGCGTGCTCTGACCAGCGTCGACCGCCTGTTCGTGGCCGGGCTGCTCGGGCCGTCCCGCCTCGCGACCCGTGTCGTGGAGCTGGAGTCGGACCGTGGCGTCGTCGTGGACACGGCGGCCGCCGACCTGCGCCGGATCGAACGCGACCTGCACGACGGCGCGCAGGCCCGGCTCGTGGCCCTCGCCATGGACCTCGGGCTCGCGAAGGAGAAGCTGGCCCAGGACCCGGAAGCCGCCGCCCGGATGGTGGACGAGGCGCACGGCGAGGTGAAGGTCGCCCTGCAGGAGCTCCGGGACCTGGCCCGCGGAATCCACCCCGCCGTACTGACCGACCGCGGCCTGGACGCCGCCCTCTCCTCCGTCGCGTCGCGCTGCGCCGTGCCCGTGACGGTCGAGGTCGACCTGGACCGGCGGCCGGCGCCCGCAATAGAAGGCATCGCCTACTTCACCGTCTCCGAACTCCTGCAGAACGTCAGCAAGCACGCATGCGCCACCCGCGCCTCTGTGGACGTGTGGCGGTCGGCCGACCGGCTGATGCTCCAGGTCGTGGACGACGGCAGGGGCGGGGCCGACACGGCGGCCGGCAGCGGGCTGGCCGGTCTCGCGGAACGGCTGAGCGCGGTGGACGGCGTCCTGGCCGTGGACTCCCCCGCCGGGGGCCCGACGGCGGTCACGGCAGAACTCCCGTGGCGCGGCTGAACGCCCGCCCGCGGCGCCCCCTCCCTCTCGACCACCCACGGCAACCCCTTCGCCCGTTTCTGCGTCCCCCGATGCGGTGACCGGGAAAACCGCGGCCCGGCCCCGAGCGTGTCCTGATCCTGGAATGCTGGTGGGCGCAGGCTCGGGAAGCACATCTACAGGGGGGCTACAGGGTTGTGGAGGACAGAGTGCGGGTGGTCATCGCCGAGGATTCCGTACTGCTGCGGGAAGGCCTGACCCGGCTGCTGACCGACCGGGGACACGATGTGGTCGCCGGTGTGGGTGACGCGCAGGCCCTGATCAAGACGGTCGACGACCTCGGGGCACAGGACGCGCTGCCGGACGTCGTGGTCGCGGACGTACGGATGCCGCCCACGCACACCGACGAGGGCGTGCGGGCCGCGGTACAGCTGCGGCGGGAGCATCCCGGAGTCGGCGTGCTGGTCCTGTCGCAGTACGTGGAGGAGCAGTACGCCACGGAGTTGCTCGCCGGCAGCACCCGCGGAGTGGGCTATCTGCTCAAGGACCGGGTGGCCGAGGTGCGTGAGTTCGTGGACGCCGTGGTGCGGGTCGCCCGGGGCGGTACCGCGCTCGACCCCGAGGTCGTGGCACAGCTGCTGGGCCGGAGCCGCAAGCAGGATGTGCTCGCCGGCCTCACGCCCCGCGAGCGGGAGGTGCTCGGGCTGATGGCCGAGGGCCGTACGAACTCGGCGATCGCCAAGCAGCTCGTGGTGAGCGACGGGGCAGTGGAGAAGCATGTGAGCAACATCTTCCTGAAGCTGGGGCTCTCCCCCAGTGAGGGCGACCATCGCCGCGTGCTCGCGGTACTGACCTATCTGAATTCCTGAGCCATTCGCGTACCCGCCGCCCCGACGCGCCCGCCTGCTGACGCCGCCCGTTCCCCGAGTCACCCGAATGCCACGCAATGACCCACCGGATCCGCTCGGTAACCGAACGGACGACGGGCCTCCACCGACACACCGAGGGTCGTCGAGTGGTCGTCGAGTGGCGCATTAGCCGCAGGACCGAAGAATGAACGGGAACGTCTTCCCGGGAGGCCGGGTTACACAGAAGACAGGGCAAGACAAGGCGTCGCGGCGTCTCGGCAGGACGTCCGACATGTGAGCGGTCCGGGGAAGGCCACCCTTACCGTCGTAGGGTTGCCAATGGGTCGGCCGGCGGGCCGGTCGGGCCCGAGGAACCGCCTCGAGGGAGGTCCAGTTCAGTGACCAGCCAGGTCAGTAGCCCGGCCGAGCAGGCCGATGAGGTCAACGGGTCCGATGAGGCCCTCGTCGGAGAGCAGCGCAGGCGCGCCGGCGACAAGGAGATCCGCCGCCTGGACCGGGTGATCATCCGATTCGCGGGTGACTCCGGGGACGGCATGCAGCTCACCGGTGACAGATTCACCGCGGAGACGGCATCCTTCGGCAACGACCTCTCCACCCTTCCGAACTTCCCGGCCGAGATCCGGGCGCCTGCCGGGACACTGCCGGGTGTCTCGAGTTTCCAGCTGCACTTCGCCGACCACGACATCCTCACCCCGGGCGACGCACCGAACGTGCTGGTGGCGATGAACCCCGCCGCGCTGAAGGCGAACATCGGCGATGTGCCGCGCGGCGGCGAGATCATCGTCAACACGGACGAGTTCGCGAAGCGCGCCATGGCGAAGGTCGGATACGACGCCTCCCCGCTCGAGGACGGGTCGCTGGACGCCTACCAGGTGCATCCGGTGCCGCTGACGACGCTGACGATCGAGGCGCTGAAGGATTTCGGGCTGTCCCGCAAGGAGGCGGAGCGCAGCAAGAACATGTTCGCGCTCGGCCTGCTGAGCTGGATGTACCACCGGCCCACGGACGCCACGGAGAGCTTCCTGCGGCAGAAGTTCGCCAAGAAGCCGACCATCGCGGAGGCGAACATCGCCGCCTTCCGGGCCGGCTGGAACTTCGGCGAGACCACGGAGGACTTCGCGGTCTCCTACGAGGTGGCGCCGGCGAGCACGGCGTTCCCGACGGGCACCTACCGCAACATCTCCGGGAACCTGGCCCTGTCGTACGGGCTGATCACCGCGAGCCGGCAGGCGGATCTGCCGCTCTACCTGGGCTCCTATCCGATCACCCCGGCCTCCGACATCCTGCACGAACTCAGCCGCCACAAGAACTTCGGCGTGCGGACCTTCCAGGCGGAGGACGAGATCGCGGGCATCGGAGCGGCGCTGGGCGCCGCGTTCGGCGGCTCCCTCGCGGTCACCACGACCTCCGGACCGGGCGTGGCGCTGAAGTCGGAGACCATCGGTCTCGCGGTCTCCCTCGAGCTTCCCCTGCTGGTCGTCGACATCCAGCGCGGCGGCCCGTCGACGGGCCTGCCGACGAAGACGGAGCAGGCTGACCTGCTTCAGGCGATGTACGGCCGCAACGGCGAGGCACCGGTGCCGGTCGTGGCGCCGCGCACGCCGGCGGACTGCTTCGACGCGGCCCTGGACGCGGCACGGATCGCGCTCACCTACCGCACACCCGTGTTCCTGCTCTCCGACGGCTACCTGGCGAACGGCTCGGAACCGTGGCGGATCCCGGACCTCGACGAGCTGCCCGACCTGCGGGTCCAGTTCGCGACCGGCCCCAACCACGAACTGTCCGACGGCACCGAGGTTTTCTGGCCCTACAAGCGTGACCCGCAGACCATGGCCCGCCCCTGGGCCGTGCCGGGCACGCCAGGGCTCGAGCACCGCATCGGCGGCATCGAGAAGCAGGACGGCACGGGCAACATCTCCTACGACCCGGCCAACCACGACTTCATGGTCCGCACCCGCCAGGCCAAGATCGACGGCATCGAGGTGCCGGACGTCGAGGTCGACGACCCGGACGGTGCCGGCACGCTGGTGCTCGGCTGGGGCTCCACGTACGGGCCGATCACCGCCGCCGTACGTCGTCTGCGTGCGGCGGGCATCCCCATCGCGCAGGCCCATCTGCGCCATCTCAACCCGTTCCCGAAGAACCTCGGCTCCGTGCTGAAGCAGTACGACAAGGTTGTCGTGCCCGAGATGAACCTCGGCCAGCTCGCCACCCTGATCCGGGCGAAGTACCTGGTCGACGCACGCTCCTTCAACCAGGTCAACGGCATGCCGTTCAAGGCGGAGCAGCTCGCCACGGCGCTCAAGGAGGCCATCGATGACTGAGGCGCTCAAGCTCGTGCCCAAGGCCGAGGCCAAGCAGTCGATGAAGGACTTCAAGTCCGACCAGGAAGTGCGCTGGTGCCCCGGCTGCGGCGACTACGCGGTCCTCGCCGCGGTACAGGGCTTCATGCCCGAGCTGGGGCTGGCGAAGGAGAACATCGTCTTCGTCTCCGGCATCGGCTGCAGCTCCCGCTTCCCCTACTACATGAACACCTACGGGATGCACTCCATCCACGGCCGCGCGCCCGCCATCGCGACGGGTCTGGCCTCCTCCCGGCGCGACCTGTCCGTCTGGGTCGTCACAGGGGACGGCGACGCGCTGTCCATCGGCGGCAACCACCTGATCCACGCCCTGCGCCGCAACGTCAACCTGAAGATCCTGCTGTTCAACAACCGGATCTACGGGCTCACCAAGGGCCAGTACAGCCCGACCTCCGAGGTCGGCAAGATCACCAAGTCCACGCCGATGGGCTCCCTCGACGCGCCCTTCAACCCGGTCTCGCTGGCGATCGGCGCGGAGGCGTCGTTCGTCGCCCGCACCGTCGACTCCGACCGGAAGCACCTCACCGAGGTGCTGCGCCAGGCCTCGGAGCACCAGGGCACGGCGCTCGTGGAGATCTACCAGAACTGCAACATCTTCAACGACGGTGCCTTCGAGATCCTCAAGGACAAGGACCAGGCGCAGGAAGCCGTCATCCGTCTCGAGCACGGGCAGCCCATCCGCTTCGGGGCTGGGGGCACCTCCCAGGCCGCAGGCTCTGGGGGAGGGAGCAAGGGCGTCGTGCGCGACCCGTCCACGGGCGACCTCGAGGTCGTCGCCGTCACGGCAGAGAACGAGTCGCGGATCCTGGTCCACGACGCGCACTCCACCTCACCGACCACCGCCTTCGCGCTCTCCCGCCTGGCCGACGCCGACACGCTGCACCACACTCCGATCGGTGTGCTGCGCAGCGTCGAGCGCCCGGTCTACGACGTGCTCATGTCCGACCAGCTCGACACGGCGATCGAGAGGGACGGCAAGGGGGACCTCGCCGCGCTTCTCGCCGGCAACGACACCTGGACGGTCGTCGGCTGACAGACGGCGGGTCCTGGCGGGAGGCGGCGAAGGGTGCCGCCTCCCGTTTGTGTGTCCCGCCCTGTTCCCGGTCTCTCCGCCCGCCAGGATCGGTCATGACCGTATGGCGATACGGGCATGACATCCTGGCCCGGCACGGCGTACCGTCTTCAAGAACGTGCGCGGGACAGGAGGGCCGGTGAAGTCGCAGAACGAACAGCGGGCAGGACTGCTGTACGGGATCGGCGCCTACGGAATGTGGGGACTGGTCCCGCTTTTCTGGCCGCTGCTCAAACCCTCCGGAGCCGGCGAGATCCTCGCCCACCGGATGGTGTGGTCACTGGCTGTCGTGGCGGTCGCGCTGCTTGCGCTCAAGCAGTGGGGTTGGATACGTGAACTGCTCCGCAGCCCCAGGAAGCTGGGCCTGATAGCCGTCGCGGCCACCGTGATCACCGTCAACTGGGGCGTCTACATCTGGGCCGTGAACGCGGGCCATGTCGTCGAGGCCTCGCTGGGCTACTTCATCAACCCCCTGGTCACCATCGCCATGGGTGTCCTGCTGCTGAAGGAACGGCTGCGCACGGCCCAGTGGGCGGCCGTCGGCATCGGCTTCGCAGCCGTGCTGGTCCTGGCGATCGGCTACGGCAGGCCGCCGTGGATCTCGCTGACGCTCGCGTTCTCGTTCGCGACCTACGGTCTGGTGAAGAAGAAGGTCAACATCGGCGGCCTGGAGTCGCTGGCGGCCGAGACCGCGATCCAGTTCCTGCCGGCCCTCGCCTTCCTGCTCTGGCTCGGCGCCGACGGCTCCGCCACCTTCGGAGCGCACGGGGCCGGGCATGCGGCGCTGCTCGCCGCGACGGGCATCGTGACGGCCGCGCCACTGGTCTGCTTCGGGGCGGCGGCGATCCGTGTGCCGCTGTCCACGCTGGGGCTGCTGCAGTATCTGGCACCGGTGTTCCAGTTCGCACTGGGCATCCTGTACTTCCATGAGGCGATGCCTGCCGAGCGGTGGGCCGGGTTCGCACTGGTATGGCTGGCGCTGTCCTGTCTGACGTGGGACGCGCTGCGCACCGCCCGCCGGAACAAGGCGGAGGCGCTGCGGCTCGCCGCCCAGGCCGCGGCCTCGGGCGCGGGACCGCTGACAACGGCACCGGCAGGACCGACGGCCACGGCAGGGCCCACCGGCGCGGTCGTGGCCCAGACCGCCCCGGGCGTTGCCCCAACCAATACGGCCGCCACCACGACCGCCGCGAGCACCGCCGCCGACGGCACGTCGCGCGACGAGCCGCATGCGGAGGCGGCCGGCTGACGCACGGGCGGGCGCGGGCATGCACAGCAAGCGCCGCATCCTGAACCCGCCACCCCCACCAGGACTCAATTCCCACTCGAACGGCTCAGTACCACCTCTGGGCACAGGCCGCCATTGGGCCACCGGTGTTACCCCGGAAGCCCAGGCCCCGGTCACAGGGACCGCGCCGGTCCATAGAGTGGAGCAAGTGCGTCATGCCTCAACACCTCGCACTGACGATCGACTTCGGTCAGGGCTTCAGCGCCGCGTGGACCGCCGTGGCCAGGTTCATCCCCAGGTTCATCGCCTTCCTGGCGATCCTGGTCATCGGCTGGTTCATAGCCAAGCTGATCGCCAAGGCCGCCGACCGTCTGCTGCGCAAGGCAGGCTTCGAGCGGATGGCCGAGCGCAGCGGTGTGTCCAACACCCTCAGAGGGTCGAATTACGACGCCACCGGGATCATCTCGAAGCTCCTCTTTTATGCGATCGCACTGATCACACTGCAGCTGGGCTTCGGGGTTTTCGGCCCCAACCCGATCAGTACGATGATCAACGGGATCGTCTCCTGGATCCCGAAGGGGATCGTCGCCTGTGTCATCGTCGTCGTGGCCATGGCCGTCGCGCGTGCGGTCCGCGACATCATCCAAGGAGCCCTGGGCCAGACGTCGTACGGCCGTGTCCTCGCCACCGTGGCCTGGGGCTTCATCGTGGCGCTCGGCGTGATCGCCGCCCTCGGCCAGGCACAGATCGCGACCTCGGTCACCGGCCCGGTGCTCACCGCCGTGCTCGCCGCCATGGCGGGCATCCTGATCGTCGGCGTGGGCGGCGGTCTCATCAATCCGATGCGGGAGCGCTGGGAGCGCTGGCTCGCGACGGCCGAGGCGGAATCGGGCCGCGCCAAGGACACCCTTTCCGCCTACCAGCGCGGACGCGCGGACGCGGCAGCGGGCCGGCCCGCCACCGAGCGCCGGCCCGGACGCACCGGCGACATGGGCGGCGGCCAAGACACGGGGCGCGGCGGGGACATGCGCCGGGGTGGGGACATGGGCCGGGGGCGCGACATGGACCGCGGACGCGACACCGGCGAGGGCCCTCCCCTGGGAAACGGCCGGGACCCCATGTGACGCAGCGGCGGACCCGGCGCAGGAACGACGAACCGGCCGATGACTCCCACCGGCCGGCGCAGGAACGACGAACCGGCCGATGACTCCCACCGGCCGGTTCGGTGCTGCTTCAGACGGCGAGCAGGTCGTACTCGCGGATCAGCCGGCGGACCGCTGTGAGCCGCAGCGTCGCGAAGCCGTAGCCGACCGGCTCGGACCAGTCGATCTCCGAGAGCCGATCAGTGAACCCAAGGTCGTAGTCGGCGAGGTGCGGTCCGGTACGCCTCCCCTTCGCGGTGGGCAGTCGGACACCGCTCCCCAGCCAGAGTGCGACGCCTTCGGCGCTCGCGAGGAAGTCGCATACCGTCGCGGGCGGCAGGTCCTGGAGACACCCATCTCCCGGCCCGCGCCCTTCGTCAGTCCGGTGGTCGT
The DNA here is from genome assembly GCF_055566095.1 of Streptomyces sp. NPDC027962. Taxonomy (NCBI): domain Bacteria; kingdom Bacillati; phylum Actinomycetota; class Actinomycetes; order Kitasatosporales; family Streptomycetaceae; genus Streptomyces; species Streptomyces sp. NPDC027962. The sequence continues at coordinate 49,671 of NZ_JBVHTA010000016.1, read as the reverse complement.
GCTCCGTCCCCCTCTGCGTGGCGGGCGCGGTGCGCCCGCACCTTGTTGCGGTTGCCGCACCGCTCCATCGCGCACCAGCGGCGGCGGCCCGGGCGCGAAGTGTCGGCGAAGAGCAACTGGCAGTCGTGGGAGCCGCATTCGCGGACGCGGTCGGCGTAGGGACCGGTGAAGAGGTCCACGGCGTCCCGAGCCACGGTCGAGAGCATCTGCTGCGCGGTCGCGCCGGGCGCCCACTCCCGCGATCCGTCGGCGGCGATGCGGGCCACCAGGGGCGGAGCCGCAGCCGCCGCGTTGACCACGGACACATCGGCCGGGTCCGCGTCTCCGCCGTGCGCCCGGGCGGAGGCCATCCCCCACAGGGCGTCCCGCAGCGCCCGGGCGGCGGCCACGTCCGCCGGGTCGACCGTCAGCCGAAGAGCGGCGGGCAGCCGGCTGTCCGTCACCCAGCGCAGCAGCGCTGCCCGGTCGTTCAGCACCTCGTACGCGGCGAGCCTTCCGGGGCCGCCGGTGGGGAGCAGTTCCAGGCACAGCGCGCCCGGGTCGAAGCGGAAGGATCCGCCCGATGGCGGGTGCAGCAGCATTCCCGGCGTGTCCATTGCAACTTTCGTCACGTAACCACTATAACCAGTTTCTATGACTCTGCACTGGAAGCTCGTGATCGACGCCACCGACCCGCACGCCCAGGCGGACTTCTGGGCCGAAGCACTCGGATACCTGGTCGAGGACAACAGCCCCTTGATCGAGCAACTCCTCGCGAACGGCGCGGCGCCGCCCGAGGCGACCGTGGAATCACACGGCCGACGGGCCTGGCGCGATCTCGCCGCGGTCCGGCATCCGGACGACGCCCACGACGAGCGGAGCGGCACGGGGCTCGGACGCCGACTGCTTTTCCAGCGGGTGCCGGAGACGAAGACGGGAAAGAACCGGCTCCATATCGACCTGCACACGCCCCCCGGCGACATGGAGGCCGAGACCACGAGGCTGGAGGCGCTGGGGGCGGCGGTGCTGCGCCGGGTGAAAGAGCCGGGCGGCACATGGGTCGTGATGGCGGACCCCGAGGGGAACGAGTTCTGCGTGCACTAGCAGTGCCCACAGAGTGCCCGCCCCGTGCCCGCCGAGCATCGCCGTCCGCCCGGAGAACGGGTCCGCGGCGTCCGGTGCGTGCGATCGCAAGACGGCCAAAGGCCCAAGCAGCCAAGCTGCTTGGGCCTTTGGGGCTGCACAGTCCGGGGGCACTGACATGCGGATGGTCCGGGTCGTCCGCAATACGAACGGCCGTGACCGATTTCCGCCCTTGACGGTAAGTCAAACTCTCACGAACATCAGCACGCACTACGCACACGCATCCGCACCGCGCACAGCAAGCTCCAGCGCCCCGGGCACCGCCGAACCGGGGCGTCATGCACGTTCCGTCCCTTCCCCATACGGAATCCGGAGCCCCCACATGAAGCTCTCCGTTCCCAGACGTGCCGCTGCGGCCGCCGCGCTCGCCCTGGCAGGGTTGCTCGCGTCCGGCGCACCCATGGCATCCGCAGCACCGGCGGCGCCGGTGTCCGCGCTCGCCGCACCCGACATACCACTCGCGAACGTCAAGGCACACCTCAGTCAGCTCCAGACGATCGCCACCGACAACGGCGGCAACCGCGCCCACGGCAGGGCCGGTTACAAGGCCTCCCTCGACTATGTGAAGGCCAAGCTCGACGCGGCCGGATTCACCACGTCCGTCCAGCAGTTCACCTCCAGCGGCGCCACCGGCTACAACCTGATAGCCGACTGGCCCGGCGGCGACGTCAACCGAACGGTGATGGCCGGCGCCCACCTCGACTCCGTCAGCTCCGGTCCCGGAATCAACGACAACGGCTCCGGTTCCGCCGCCGTGCTCGAGGCCGCGCTCGCCGTCTCGCGCGCACAGCTCCAGCCCGCGAAGCATCTGCGCTTCGGCTGGTGGGGCGCGGAGGAGCTGGGCCTGGTCGGCTCGAGGTACTACGTGAACAGCCTGCCGTCCTCGGAGCGTTCGAAGATCGCGGGCTATCTGAACTTCGACATGATCGGCTCGTCGAACCCGGGTTACTTCGTCTACGACGACGATCCGGAGATCGAGCAGACCTTCAAGGACTACTTCGCCGGGATCGGCGTCCCCACCGAGATCGAGACCGAGGGCGACGGCCGCTCCGACCACGCGTCGTTCAAGAACGTGGGCATACCGGTCGGCGGTCTGTTCACCGGGGCGAGCCGCACGAAGACCAGCGCCCAGGCGCAGAAGTGGGGCGGCACGGCCGGCCAGTCCTTCGACCGCTGCTACCACTCCTCGTGCGACACGACGTCGAACATCAACGACACCGCCCTGGACCGCAACAGCGACGCGATCGCCCACACGATCTGGACGCTGTCCGCGGGCACGACCGAGCCGCCCGGCGACTTCTACGAGAACGCCGCCGATGTCACCGTCCCGGACAACGGCGCCGCCGTCACCTCCACCGTCACCGTCTCCGGCCGCAGCGGGAACGCTCCCTCCGCGCTCAAGGTCGGCGTGGACATCAAGCACACCTGGCGCGGCGACCTGGTCGTCGATCTGCTGGCGCCGGACGGCACCGCGTACAGGCTGAAGAACTCGAGCGGCAGCGACTCGGCCGACAACGTCATCACCACCTACACCGTGGACGCGTCCGCGGAGACGGCCAACGGTGACTGGAAGTTGCGCGTCCAGGACGTGGCGCGCTACGACACGGGCTACATCGACAGCTGGAAGCTGACCTTCTAGCGGCTCGTCGCTCCATCCACCCGCACCTGCGTGCGTGTGCATACCGCACACGCACGCAGGTGCGTCGTCCGCGGCCAGGGCCTTTCGACTGGATCAGGCCGGATCCGTGAGCGGGATCCGGTGCCGTGGAGCGTACGACGGGGCGGAGACGGGCCGAGCGGACCGCCGGCCGGCTGTCGCGCGGCGTCATTACTTGTCGGCGTTCGCGGCCTTCACCAGGGCGTCCTTGGTCACGGCTCCGACGTAGACCGTGCCGTCGTCCGTCATCAGGGCGTTGACCAGGCGCGTCTTGAACACCGTGCCGGAGCCGAACTTCCCCTCGACCTTGTCGCCCAAGGCGTCGAGGAACTGCTGCGCCTCGGGCGGCGCGTCCCCCTCGCCGCCCTTACCGCCGCCGAGGCCCTCGCCGCCCGGGCCCTCGATCTTGGCGATGGAGGTCCAACCCTCGCCGATCACGTTCAGACCGTCGAAGTCCTCGAGGCCCTTGAAGCCCTCGGACTTCTCGGACTTCTCGGGTGCCTTCCGGTGCGCCTCCTCGTCGGCCTCCGTCACCTTCGCGCCCTTGGGCGGGGCGAAGTCGAACGTCGAGGCCGTCGGCTTCGAGAAGTCGACCTTGGTGAAGCCCGCGTCGATCACGGCCTTGCCGCCGCTGCTCGGGGTGAGCGTGAACTTCAGCGGTACGCCGTTCTCCGCGTCCACCGCGACGGTGATCGCGCCGACCGTCGAGCCGCCCTGCTTGGGCTTGACGACCAGCTTGTACGCGTCACGGCCGGCCACCTGGGAGGTGCCGCCGACGGTGATGGAGGTGGTGTCGTCCGCGGCCTTCAGCACCTCGTCCGCGAGGCCCTTGGGCGTGGTGGGCAGGTCCTTCGGCAGGTCCTCGGGAGCCTTGCGGTCCTTGCCGTCGTGCCGGCCGCCGTCCTTGGCGTGGTAGACCTCGTTCGAGGCACTGTCGTAGCCCCACACCTCGTCGCCGTTGTGGATGAGGCTGTACTCGGAGGAGTCCTCGAGGATGGACACCTTCTGCCGGTCGGGGCCGTCGGCCGCGACCCGCAGGGTGTGGGTACCCGTCGCGAGTCCGCTCAGCTTGAAGTCGGGATCGGCGGAGGAGCCCTCGCCGTCCGCGCCCTCGCCGCCTCCGAGCGAACCGGCGAGACCGTCGAGGGCCGGAAGACCGAGGTCGGTGCTGATCTTCACCGTGCCGGAGAGCTGCTGGGTGTCCGACGCGGCCATCTTCTCGATGAGTTGCTGCGCGCTGATCTTCGGCAGATCCGGGTCACCGGAGGCGGCGAGCGCCGGGACGAGCCCGATGGTCGCCGCCGCCACCCCGGCCACCGCGACCGGGACTATGTAGCGGGCGGCCTTGCGCTGTCCCGCTGCGAGGTCCTTGGCCTCTTCGGTGGTCTGTGCGCTGTCGTTCGGTGCCATGGTGTGCCCTACCTCCGTGGTTGGTCAGGGGTGGTGCTCTCCATATGACCAAACGGGCCGCCAGGAAGCGTCAGCCCGCGGGCGCAACTTGGCGTACCCCTCTGGGATGACATCGGGGGCCGGCAACTCACCCGCCCCGTAGGGGTCCAGGGCGCGCGACGGGTCAGCCGGCGCGGTGGACCACCGCGTCGCACAGCTCCGCCAGCGCGGCCTTGGCCGAGCAGTCCGGCAGCGGGTCGAGCATCGCCCGCGCCTCCTGGGCGTACCGCACGGTGTCCCTGCGGGCCTGCTCCAGCGCAGGGTGTTCGCGCAGCCTGCGCAGCGCCTCCGCGTGCCGGCCGTCGTCCGTCAAGTCGCCGTCGAGGAGCGCGACGAGCTCCAGGTCCTCCGGGCGCCGGTGCTCCTGTGCCTGGGCGCGCAGCCGCAGCACCGGCAGGGTCGGAATGCCTTCCCTCAGGTCGGTGCCGGGCGTCTTGCCTGACTCCTGCGCATCGGACGCGATGTCGAGCACGTCGTCGGCGAGCTGGAAGGCCACGCCGAGCCGCTCGCCGTACTGGGTGAGGGTCTCCACGATCCGGTCGTCGGCGCCGGACATCATCGCGCCGAAGCGGACGGAGACGGCGACCAGCGAGCCGGTCTTGCCGGCGAGGACGTCGAGGTAGTGGTCCACCGGGTCGCGGCCGTCGCGCGGTCCCGCGGTCTCCAGGATCTGGCCGGTCACCAGCCGCTCGAAGGCCTCCGCCTGGATGCGTACGGCCTCCGGGCCGAGGTCGGCCAGGATGTGCGAGGCGCGGGCGAACAGGAAGTCGCCGGTCAGCACCGCCACTGAGTTGCCCCAGTGGACGTTCGCGCTGTCGACGCCGCGGCGCACGTCGGCCTCGTCCATGACGTCGTCGTGGTACAGCGTCGCCAGGTGCGTGAGCTCGACGACGACGGCGGAAGGGACGATGCCCGGCGCGTAGGGGTCGCCGAACTGGGCCGCCAGCATCACGAGCAGCGGCCGGAAGCGCTTGCCGCCCGCGCGCACCAGATGCTGCGCGGCATCGGTGATGAACGGGACCTCGCTCTTGGTGGCGTCGAGCAGGCCCGCTTCCACAGCCGACAACCCGGTCTGGACATCGGCCTCAAGAGCCTGGTCCCGCACGCTCAGCCCGAACGGCTCGACGACGGTCACGAGGGAGTCTCCTGTCTGCTGACGATCACGCGGATTGTCGATGTGTCGCTGGATTCACTCGAGTCAGCGTATCCGGTCCTCTTTCGATCACCATGAGCGCCTTCCTACCGCCGCCGGTATGTTCTCTTCCACACCTGTTGCACAAAGGTGAGCGCTTTGTCGGGACCGACAGCGGCCCCTTCACCGACTCCGACGAAGCGCCCAGGACCCCGTCCGCCGAGGCCGCCCAAGGGCATGACCCGAACGAGAGGCCGCAGGTCCGCCGGAAGGTTGCCGCGATGCGCATCCGTACCGATCTCCCGTACGAGACCACCCACGAGGACATCCGCATTCCGCTCCCGGATGGCACCCGGCTGTACGCCCGGATCTGGCGGCCGCTGACCGAGGAGCCCGTCCCCGCACTGCTCGAGTACCTCCCGTTCCGGCTCAGCGACCGGACCGCCGCCCGCGACCGGCAGCGCCACCCCTGGTACGCGGGCCACGGATACGTCTCCGTGCGGGTCGACGTGCGCGGCCACGGCAACAGCGAGGGCCTGCCGGGCGACGAGTGCGACGACACCGAGCTGGCGGACGGGGTGGAGGTCGTCCGGTGGCTGGCACGACAGCCGTGGTGCACCGGCCGGGTCGGCATGTTCGGCATCGCCTGGGGCGGATTCAACTCACTGCGGATCGCGGCCCTCGCGCCCGAGCCGCTGAAGGCGGTCGTCACCGTCTGCGCGCCCGTCGACCGGTCGGACGGCATGCACTACATGGGCGGCTCGGTCCTCGCCGAAGCCATGCCCGCCTGGGCCGCCACCCTGCTCGCCTTCGTCGCCCGGCCCCCGGACCCGCGGTACGCGGGCGAGGAGTGGCGGGCGATGTGGCTGCGACGGCTCGAGTCGGTCGAGCCCCTTCTCCACACCTGGCTCGCCCACCAGCTGCGCGACGACTACTGGAAGCACGGCAGCGTGGGCGAGGACCTCGCGGCGATCGACGCGGCGGTTCTCGCCGTGGGCGGCCGGCACGACCCCCACCGGGACGCGGTGCTCCGTCTGGTCGAACATCTGCCGTCCGATCGGGTGCGAGGACTGATCGGTCCGTGGTCGCACCAGTACCCCGACCGCGGCCGGCCGCCGGGGCCGGCGATCGGCTTTCTGCAGGAGACCCTGCGGTGGTGGGACCAGCACCTGAAGGACCGGGACACCGGGGTGATGGACGAGCCGCTGCTGAGGTCGTGGATCACCGCTTCGTACCGCCCCGCGACCGTCCTCCAGGAGCTGCCGGGACGCTGGGTCGGCGACTCCGCCTGGCCGTCGCCGTACGTCACGCCGACGGCCTGGGCGTTCCAGGGCGAGCCGGTCACCGTCCGCTCCCCGCAGCACACCGGCATGGACGCCGGACGCTTCCTCCCCTCCGGCAACGACGCCGACCTTCCCCCTGACCAGCGGGACGAGGACGCCCGCTCGGCGTGCTTCGAGGTCCCCGTGGCCGGGCCCGCCGTCGAGATCCTGGGGCGGCCCCGGGTGACGCTGCGGCTGCGCATGGACGTGCCCTTGGGCCAGGTGGTCGCCAGGCTCTGCGATGTGGCGCCGGACGGCTCGTCGACCCTGGTCACCCGCGGGGCCCTGAACCTGTCGGCACGCCACGGCCCGGACCGGGCGGACGCATGGCCGCCGGGCGCCACTGAGGACATCGTCTTCGGGCTGAACGCCGTCGGACACACCTTTCCTCCCGGGCACCGCATCAGGCTCGCGGTCTCCTCTGCGTACTGGCCCTGGATCTGGCCGCAGGCCCACTCGGCCGGCTTCTCGCTGGACCCCGCCGGTTCCGGCCTCGAGCTCCCTGTACGCGAACCGGGCGAGCACCCGGAGGACACCGGCATCCGCTTCGAGCCGCCCGAACAGTCCGAGCCGCTCGGCGTCAGCTCCCCGGCAACCCTGGACGAGGAGCGACCGGAGCGACTGATCGTCAGGGATGTGGCCAAGGGCGAGTGGCGGCTGGAGATCGACCCGCGGCACGAGGGGACCCTCGTCCATCCGGACGGCCTGGAGTACACCGAGGAAGGCCGGGAGACCTTCACCATCCAGGAGCGCGACCCGCTGTCGGCGCGTACCCGCTCCGACTGGACGATCCGGCTGCACCGGCCCGAACTGGCCTGGGACGTGCGGATCGAGACTCGTTCGGAGCTCGCCTGCGACGCGGCGGACTTCATCGCGTCGAACGAGGTGGTGTGCAGGGACGGCGACGAGATCGTCTTCCACCGCACCTGGGAGAAGCGCATTCCCCGGCTGTCGGGCCGACCGGCGAGCGTGTGACCCGGGCGGCGCGCCCCTGACCAGGCCGAGGGGCGAGCGCATGACCCGAACCGACCGGCACGTGTGATCCTTTAGGCCCTGCCGCGATCCCGGGGCTGCCACGTAACGTGTCGTCCACACCCGTGGAAAGCGAGGCAAGCACCGATGCCCGAGCAGAGCCCGCTCGATCTGGCCGAAGGCGATCCCTTCGGCCCGCACAACCTTCCGTACGGCGTCTTCACCACGGCCGGCGAACCGGACCGTCGGCGGCTCGGCGTCCGTATCGGGAACCATGTGCTCGACGCCGGCGCCGCCGCGCACGCACTCGGCTCCCCTTACGCCGGCCTGCTGGCGCAGCCGAGTCTCAACCCGCTGCTGGCGGCCGGACGGACGGCATGGCGCGATGTGCGCCGCGCGCTCACGGCATGGGTGACGGTGCCCGCGCACCGGCCCGACATAGAGCCGCTGCTGCACCCGCTGGACGCCGTGACGATGCACCTTCCGTACGAGGTCGCGGACTACGTCGACTTCTACGCGAGCGAACACCACGCCACGAACGTCGGCCGGATCTTCCGCCCGGACGGCGACGCGCTCACCCCCAACTGGAAGCATCTGCCGATCGGTTACCACGGCCGGGCGGGCACCGTCGTCGTCTCCGGCACCGAGGTCGTGCGGCCCTCGGGGCAGCGGAAGACACCCGCCGACGCCAACCCCGTCTTCGGCCCTTCGGTCAAGCTCGACATCGAGGCCGAGGTCGGCTTCCTCGTCGGCACGCCCTCCGAGCCGGGCAGCACCGTCGCCCTCTCGGACTTCCGTGACCACGTTTTCGGGCTGTTCCTGCTCAACGACTGGTCGGCGCGCGACATCCAGGCCTGGGAGTACGTACCGCTCGGCCCCTTCCTCGGCAAGTCCTTCGCCACGTCCGTGGCCGCCTGGGTGACCCCGCTGGAGGCGCTGGATGCGGCCAGGACCGCGCCGCCCGCGCGGGACTTCGACCTGCTGCCCTACCTCGACGACTCCGCGGAGGAGGAGCCGGGCGGCTTCGACGTACGGATCTCGGTGGCGATCAACGGCCAGGTGGTCGCGGAGCCGCCGTTCGCCACGATGTACTGGACGGCCGCGCAGCAGCTGGCCCACATGACGGTCAACGGCGCCTCGCTCCGCACGGGCGACCTGTACGGCTCCGGGACCGTCAGCGGCCCCGAGGTGAACCAGCGCGGCTCGCTGCTCGAGCTGACCTGGAACGGCCGCGACGCCATCGAACTGCCTGACGGCAAGCGGACGTTCCTGGAGGACGGCGACGAGGTGACCATGACCGCGTGGGCTCCGGGCCCGGACGGTGTACGCGTCGGCCTCGGCGAGGTCACCGGACGGATCGTCCCCTCGGCATGACGCGCGGCGTCCGGGATCTCGTGGCTGCCGTGTCCCTCCGCTGCTCGTCGGCCGCCCGGCCGCACAGGGCCCGGCGGAGCAGCATCAGGACGGCTACGGCTGCGGCCGCGACGAGATGCCGGACGGCCGTGCCGGCCCCCGGACGACCTGGCCGGAGCGGACACGGATGTGGGGGCGTACGCGGGGCGGGTCAACACGGCATGAGACGTACACACGTGCGGGCGGTACTGATCCGTTCGTGCCCGATACGCTGGATGCACACAAAGGGGCCCCGGTGGCCGGGACAGCGTGAGACCGGTGTTCGTGCTGTCACCGCATGGCTATAGGTTGCGGATCTCAACCCTCTGTATCAGGAGCGCCGCGCAGCATGTCCATACCCCCGCCACCGCCCTCCGCGGGACCGTACTCGCAGCCGGGCCCGTACGGGCCGGCTCAGCCGGGGCCGTACGGCGCCCCGCAGGGCTGGTACCCGCAACCGCCCCAGAAGATGAGCGCGTTGGCCATCGTCGCGTTCGTCCTTTCGCTCGTCTTTCCGTTTCCTCTGCTGCCGCTGATCCTCGGCATCGTCGCCCTCTCCCAGATCCGCCGGAACGGCGAGAGGGGCAAGGGCTTCGCCGTCGCCGCGATCTCCATCCACGGCGCGACCCTCGCCCTGTGGGCCCTGATCATCGGGTTGGGGGTGTCCGGTGCCTTCGACGACGGTCCCCCGGCGCAGCGCGACAGCGGTGGGCAGGTGACCAGCCCCGGGTCGGAGCAGGTGCAGGACATCCGCAAGGGTGACTGCTTCAACACCAACGACGAGCTGGAGGAGTACGAGAGCGGGGGCAGCAAAGCCGCCTTCTCGGTGAGCATCGTGCCTTGCAGCGAGCCCCACGAGGCCGAGGCGTACGCCGTCTTCGACCTGGAGGACGGGCCGTACCCCGGCACGGACGAGGTCGTCTCCATCGCCCAGGAGAAGTGCGCCGGCATGCTGCTCACCGACTACGTGGGCGACGACCCGAAGCTCGCCGAGACGCTGGAGGTGTACTACTACCACCCCCAGTCCCCCGGGTGGGTCCTCGGCGACCGCGAGGTCACCTGTTTCCTGGGCGACGCCTCCGGGCCGAGCACCGGGTCGGTGCGCGCCGCGGGCTCCGGATCCTGAACACCACGAAGGTCCGGCCCCTCCCCCGAGGAGGCGCCGGACCTTCTGCTGTGCCTGCGGGCCGCTCAGCGCACGAACACGCTCGCCTGGCCCGCCAGATCCAGGAAGTACTGCGGTGCGAGGCCCAGGACCAGCGTGACGGCAACGCCGACGCCGATCGTCGTCACCGTCAGCGGCGACGGCACGGCGACCGTCGGGCCCTCCGGTTTCGGCTCGCTGAAGAACATCAGCACGATGACCCGGATGTAGAAGAACGCGGCGATCGCCGAGGAGATCACACCGACCACGACCAGGGCGCCCGCGCCTCCCTCGGCCGCCGCCGTGAAGACCGCGAACTTTCCGGCGAATCCCGAGGTGAGCGGGATACCGGCGAAGGCCAGCAGGAACACCGCGAACACCGCCGCCACCAGCGGCGAACGCCGCCCGAGGCCCGCCCACTTGGACAGGTGCGTCGCCTCGCCGCCCGCGTCGCGCACCAGCGTGACGACTGCGAACGCGCCGATCGTCACGAACGAGTACGCCAACAGGTAGAAGAGGACGGACGAGATGCCGTCGGGCGTCATCGCGATCACACCGGCGAGGATGAAGCCGGCGTGCGCGATGGAGGAGTAGGCCAGCAGGCGCTTGATGTCGGTCTGTGTGATGGCGACGATCGCACCGCCCAGCATGGTGACGATGGCGACCGCCCACATGACCGGCCGCCAGTCCCACGCGAGGCCTGGCAGCACCACGTACAGCAGCCGCAGCAGCGCGCCGAACGCGGCGACCTTGGTGGCCGCGGCCATGAAGCCGGTCACCGGGGTCGGCGCGCCCTGGTAGACGTCCGGCGTCCACATGTGGAACGGCACCGCGCCGACCTTGAACAGCAGACCCATGAGGATCATCGCGCCGCCGATCAGCAGCAGCGCGTCGTTGCCCATGGTGTCGGCCAGCGCCGGGTCGATGGTGCGCACGCTGCCCTCGACGACCTCGGCGATCCGCGCGTACGACACCGAGCCCGCGTAGCCGTAGACGAGGGCGATGCCGAACAGCAGGAAGGCCGAGGAGAACGCGCCGAGCAGGAAGTACTTCACCGCGGCCTCCTGCGACATCAGCCGCTTGCGACGGGCCACGGCGCACAGGAGGTACAGCGGGAGCGAGAAGACTTCAAGGGCGATGAACAGCGTCAGCAGGTCGTTGGCGGCCGGGAAGACCAGCATCCCGGCGATGGCGAAGAGCGCGAGCGGGAACACCTCCGTGGTGGTGAACCCGGCCTTGACCGCGGCCTTTTCGTGCTCGCTGCCGGGGACGGCGGCGGCCTCCGCGGCGAACGAGTCGATGCGGTTGCCGTGGGCCGCAGGGTCGAGCCGGCGCTCGGCGAAGGTGAAGATCGCCACCAGCGAGGCCAGCAGGATGGTGCCCTGCAGGAACAGCGCGGGTCCGTCGACGGCGATGGCACCCATCGCGGCGATGTGCGCCTTGGCGGCGGCGTATCCACCCGCGGCGAGCCCGACGACCGCCGCGAAGGCGGCAGCGAGCGCGACGACGGTGAGGAACACCTGGGTGTAGTAGCGGGCCCTGCGGGGGACGAAGGCCTCCACGAGGATGCCCAGGACGGCCGCGCCGACGACGATCAACGTCGGCGCCAGCTGGGCGTACTCGATGTGGGGCGCGGGGATCCTGCCGAGCGGCTGGGCCTCCGCGGCCGTTGTCCACAGGCTGTGGACAGCTGTAGGGCTCACTTGGCTGCCTCCACCTCGGGCCGGGGGTCCTTCTTCTGTACGTCGGACATCGTGTGCTCCACGGCCGGGTTGACGATCTCGGTCAGCGGCTTCGGGAACACGCCGAGGAAGATCAGCAGGGCGATCAGCGGTGCGACGACCGCCAGTTCACGCGCCTTGAGGTCCGGCATCGCCCGCACCTCGAGCTTCACCGGACCGGTCATGGTCCGCTGGTAGAGCACGAGGGTGTAAAGAGCGGCGAGCACGATGCCGAGGGTCGCGACAATGCCCGCAACCGGATACGCGGCGAACGTGCCGACGAGGACCAGGAATTCACTGACGAAGGGCGCGAGTCCCGGCAGTGAGAGGGTGGCGAGCGAGCCGATCAGGAATGTGCCCGCCAGCACCGGGGCGACCTTCTGCACACCGCCGTAGTCGGCGATGAGCCGCGAGCCACGCCGCGAGATCAGGAAGCCTGCCACCAGCATCAGCGCCGCCGTGGACAGCCCGTGGTTGACCATGTAGAGCGTCGCACCGGACTGGCTCTGGCTCGTCATCGCGAAGATGCCCAGGATGATGAAGCCGAAGTGCGAGATCGACGCGTACGCGATCAGGCGCTTGATGTCCCGCTGGCCGACCGCCAGCAGCGCACCGTAGACGATGCTGATCAGTGCCAGCACCAGGATGACCGGCGTGGCCCACTTGGACGCCTCCGGGAAGAGCTGGAGGCAGAAGCGCAGCATCGCGAAGGTGCCGACCTTGTCGACGACCGCCGTGATCAGCACGGCGACCGGGGCGGTGGCCTCGCCCATCGCATTGGGCAGCCAGGTGTGCAGCGGCCACAGCGGCGCCTTCACAGCGAAGGCGAAGAAGAAGCCGAGGAACAGCAGCCGCTCGGTGGTGGTCGCCATCTCCAGGGAGCCGGACGCCCGCGCCTCCGTGATCTCGGAGAGCGAGAAGCTGCCCGCGACCACATACAGCCCGATGACCGCGGCCAGCATGATCAGGCCACCGACGAGGTTGTAGAGCAGGAACTTCACGGCAGCGTAGGAGCGCTGGGCCGCGGCGTTCTCGTCCGTACCGGCGTGCGCCCGGTCGCCGAAGCCGCCGATGAGGAAGTACATCGGGATGAGCATGGCTTCGAACAGGATGTAGAAGAGGAAGACGTCGGTGGCCTCGAAGGAGAGGATCACCATCGCCTCGACCATCAGGATCAGGGCGAAGAAGCCCTGGGTCGGCCGCCACCTCGACGACTTCGTCTCGAGGGGGTCGGCGTCGTGCCAGCCGGCCAGGATCACGAACGGGATCAGCAGCGCGGTCAGCGCGATCAGCGCGACCCCGATGCCGTCCACGCCCAGTTCGTACCGGACGCCGAAGTCGGCGATCCAGGCGTGCGATTCGGTGAGCTGGTAGCGGTCGCCGCCAGGTTCGAACCGTACGAACACGGTCGCGGCGAGCACGAGGGTGGCCAGCGAGAAGAGCAGCGCCAGCCACTTGGCGGCCGTGCGGCGCGCGGCGGGCACCGCGGCGGTCGCGATGGCGCCGACCGCGGGCAGCACCGCCGTTGCCGTCAGAATCGGGAAGGACATGTCAGACCGCCCTCATCAGCAGGGTCGCGGCGACCAGGATCGCCGTACCGCCGAACATCGAGACCGCGTAACTGCGGGCGTAGCCGTTCTGCAGCTTGCGCAGCCGGCCGGAGAGCCCGCCGAACGAGGCGGCCGTACCGTTGACCACTCCGTCGACCAGGGAGTGGTCGACGTAGACCAGGGACCGGGTGAGGTGCTCGCCACCGCGGACCAGGACCACATGGTTGAAGTCGTCCTGGAGGAGATCGCGGCGGGCGGCCCGGGTGAGCAGCGAGCCGCGCGGCGCGGTGACCGGAACCGGCCGGCGTCCGTACATCACATAGGCGATCGCGGCGCCGATCAGCAGCACGACCATGGTCGCGGTCGTGATGGCGGGCACGCTGATCACCGGGTGCGGGTGCTCGAACTCGGTGACCGGGGCCAGCCAGTTGGCGAACCGGTCGCCGATCGAGAAGAAGGCTCCCGCGAAGACCGACCCGAAGGCGAGCACGATCATGGGAATCGTCATCGACTTGGGCGACTCGTGCGGGTGCGGCATCGCGCCGGGGGTCACCTCGACGCCCGGTTCGACATCCCCGTCCTTGTCCGGGTCGGGCGCCGGCTGCCAGCGCTTGTCGCCGAAGAAGGTCAGGATCATCACGCGCGTCATGTAGAAGGCGGTGATGCCCGCACCGAGCAGCGCAACGCCGCCGAAGATCCAGCCGCGGATGCCGTCGTCGTAGGCGAACGCCGCCTCGATGATCTTGTCCTTGGACCAGAAGCCGGACAGGCCCGGGAAGCCGATGATCGCCAGATAGCCGAGGCCGAAGGTGACGAAGGTGATCGGCATGTACTTCCGCAGACCCCCGTACTTCCTCATGTCGACCTCGTCGTTCATGCCGTGCATGACCGAACCGGCGCCGAGGAAGAGCCCGGCCTTGAAGAAGCCGTGCGTCACCAGGTGCATGATCGCGAAGGCGTATCCGATCGGGCCGAGACCGGCCGCGAGGATCATGTAGCCGATCTGCGACATCGTCGAACCGGCCAGTGCCTTCTTGATGTCGTCCTTCGCGCAACCGACGATCGCACCGAAGAGGAGCGTGACCGCGCCGACGATGACCACCGCGAGCTGTGCGTCCGGAGCGGCGTTGAAGATCGCGCCGGAACGGACGATCAGATAGACGCCCGCGGTCACCATGGTGGCCGCGTGGATGAGGGCGGAGACCGGGGTCGGACCCTCCATCGCGTCACCGAGCCAGGACTGCAGCGGCACCTGGGCCGACTTGCCGCACGCGGCGAGCAGCAGCATCAGGCCGATCGCCGTCAGCATGCCCTCGGACGTCTCGCCGGTCGACTCCAGCACCGGCCCGAAGGCGAAGGTCCCGAACGTGGTGAACATCAGCATGATCGCGATCGACAGACCCATGTCGCCGACGCGGTTGACGAGGAACGCCTTCTTCGCCGCCGTCGCCGCGCTGGGCTTGTGCTGCCAGAAGCCGATGAGCAGGTACGAGGCGAGACCGACGCCTTCCCACCCGACGTACAGCAGCAGGTAGTTGTCGGCGAGGACCAGCAGGAGCATCGCCGCGAGGAAGAGGTTGAGGTAGCCGAAGAAGCGGCGGCGCCGCTCGTCGTGCTCCATGTAGCCGATCGAGTAGATGTGGATCAGCGTGCCCACACCGGTGATCAGCAGGACGAAGGTCATCGACAGCTGGTCGAGCTGGAAGGCTACGTCCGCCTGGAACCCTTCGACGGGGATCCAGCTGAACAGCTTCTGGTCCAGGGCGCGGTCCTCTGCACCCTTGCCGAGCATGTTCGTGAACAGCACGACGCCGACGACGAAGGAAGCGGCCGCGAGCAGGGTGCCCAGCCAGTGACCGGTCCGGTCGAGGCGGCGTCCGCCGCACAGCAGGACCGCCGCTCCGAGCAGAGGCGCCGCGACGAGCAGCGCAATCAGGTTCTCCACGATTCTTCCGACCCCTTACAGCTTCATCAGGCTGGCGTCGTCGACCGAGGCCGAGTGGCGGGAACGGAACAGCGACACGATGATCGCGAGCCCGACCACGACCTCGGCGGCGGCGACGACCATCGTGAAGAACGCGATGATCTGGCCATCGAGATTGCCGTGCATCCGGGAGAAGGCGACAAGCACGAGGTTGCAGGCGTTGAGCATCAGCTCGACGCACATGAAGACCACGATCGCGTTCCGCCGGATCAGCACGCCCACCGCGCCGATGGAGAACAACAGGGCGGCGAGATACAGGTAGTTGACCGGATTCACCGCTTGGCCTCCTGTCCGTCCCGGTCGTGCTCGTCCTTGTCACGGCCGAGGCGCTCCTCGGAGCGCTGCTCCAGCGCCTTGAGGTCGTTCAGCGCATCGGTCGACACATCGCGGATCTGACCGCGGTCCCGCAGTGTCTTGCTGACGGTCAGCTGGGACGGGGTGCCGTCGGGCAGCAGACCGGCGATGTCCACGGCGTTGTGCCGGGCGTAGACACCGGGCGCGGGCAGCGGCGGCAGGTGCTTCCCCTCCCGTACGCGCTGCTCCGATAGTTCGCGCTGGGTCCTGGCGCGCTCGGTGCGCTCCCGGTGGGTGAGCACCATCGCACCGACGGCAGCGGTGATCAGCAGCGCGCCGGTGATCTCGAAGGCGAAGACGTACTTGGTGAAGATGAGTGCGGCGAGGCCTTCGACGTTCCCGCCATGGGCGGAGTTGGCGGCGCCCAGTCCGTTGAAGTTCTTCAACGAGGCGTTGCCGATGCCGGCGATCATCAGGATGCCGAAGCCGAGTCCGCATGCCGCCGCCAGCCAGCGCTGGCCCTTCAATGTCTCCTTGAGGGAGTCGGCGGCCGTGACACCGACCAGCATCACGACGAAGAGGAACAGCATCATGATCGCGCCGGTGTAGACGACGATCTGGACCACACCGAGGAAGTACGCGCCGTTGGCCAGGTAGAACACCGCGAGGGTGATCATGGTCCCGGCCAGGCACAGCGCGCTGTGCACGGCCCGCTTCATCAGGATCGTGCCCAGCGCCCCGATGACCGCGACGGTGCCGAGTACCCAGAACTGGACGGCCTCGCCGGTGGAGGTGACGGTGGCTGCGAGCGTGCTCATGCGCCGATCACCTTCTTCGACGCGGGCTCGTCCTCACCGAAGGTCGACTCCCCCTCCTGGGCCTCCTGGTCCTTGGAGGCGGCCGCCTGCTGGACGGTGCCGGGCGCGGCCTCCGTGACCAGGCCCCGGTAGTAGTCCTGCTCGTCCATTCCGGGGTAGATCGCGTGCGGCGAGTCGACCATGCCCTCTTCCAGACCGGCGAGCAGCTGCTCCTTGGTGAAGATGAGGTTGGCCCGGCTGGTGTCGGCGAGCTCGAACTCGTTGGTCATGGTGAGCGCGCGGGTCGGGCACGCCTCGATGCACAGTCCGCAGAAGATGCAGCGGGCGTAGTTGATCTGGTAGACGCGGCCGTAGCGCTCGCCCGGGGAGTAGCGCTCCTCGTCGGTGTTGTCCGCGCCCTCCACATAGATCGCGTCCGCCGGGCAGGCCCAGGCGCACAGCTCGCAC
Organism: Streptomyces sp. NPDC027962; assembly: GCF_055566095.1. NCBI lineage: Bacteria > Bacillati > Actinomycetota > Actinomycetes > Kitasatosporales > Streptomycetaceae > Streptomyces > Streptomyces sp. NPDC027962. The sequence goes on along the minus strand of NZ_JBVHTA010000016.1, from coordinate 32,667 downwards.
CCGACGCACTTCTCGAGCCCGTCCGGATGGCGGTTGAGCTGGTGCCGGCCGTGGAAGCGCGGCGCCGTGACCTTCTGCTGCTCCGGATACTGCTCGGTCAGCCGCTTCTTGAACATGGCCTTGAAGGTCACGCCGAAGCCGGCAACCGGATTCAGGAACTTGCTCTCGGATTCCTCAGACACCGTCAGCCTCCTTTCCGTCCCGAGGACCATCACTGTCAGTATTGGGCCCACCACTGACAATCAGTTCGCGCTCCTGGCGAGAGGGCCTGCGCGGCACCGGCGGCAACTCCTGTCCGGGCAGCGGCGGTACGGGGAAGCCGCCCGCCATCGGATCGAAGGCGGTGGGCGGCGGTTGGGCGGCCCGCTCGGCCTTCTCCTTCCTGCCCCGGAAGGTGTCCGCCACGAAGGAGAGCAGCAGCACCGCGATCACCGCGCCGCCCACGTACAGCACGATCTGCTGGAAGTCGTAGTTCTCGTTCCGCAGCGCGCGCACGGTCGCCACCAGCATCAGCCAGACGACGGAGACCGGGATCAGGACCTTCCAGCCGAGCTTCATCAGCTGGTCGTAGCGCACGCGGGGCAGCGTGCCGCGCAGCCAGATGAAGAAGAACAGCAGCAACTGGACCTTGAGGACGAACCAGAGCATCGGCCACCAGCCGTGGTTCGCGCCCTCCCACAAGGTGGAGACCGGGTACGGCACCCGCCAGCCGCCCAGGAAGAGGGTGACCGAGACGGCGGCGACGGTGACCATGTTGACGTACTCGGCCAGCATGAACATCGCGAACTTGATGGAGCTGTACTCGGTGTTGAACCCGCCGACGAGGTCGCCCTCGGACTCCGGCATGTCGAGCGGCGCCCGGTTGGTCTCACCGACCATCGTGACGACGTAGATGATGAAGGAGACCGGCAGCAGGACGACGAACCAGCGGTCCGCCTGCGCGTCCACGATCGCCGATGTCGACATCGATCCGGCGTAGAGGAAGACGGAGGCGAACGCGGCGCCCATCGCGATCTCGTAGGAGATCATCTGCGCGCAGGCGCGCAATCCGCCGAGCAGCGGATACGTGGACCCGGACGACCAGCCCGCGAGCACGATGCCGTAGATGCCGACCGAGGCGACCGCGAGGATGTAGAGCATCGCGATCGGCAGGTCGGTCAGCTGCATCGTGGTGCGCTGACCGAAGATCGAGATCTCGTTCCCGGCCGGGCCGAACGGGATGACGGCGATCGCCATGAAGGCCGGGATCGCCGCGACGATCGGCGCGAGGACGTAGACGACCTTGTCCGCCCGCTTGACGATCACGTCTTCCTTCAGCATCAGCTTGATGCCGTCGGCGAGCGACTGCAGCAGACCCCACGGGCCGTGCCGGTTGGGGCCGATGCGCAGCTGCATCCAGGCGACGACCTTGCGCTCCCACACGATGGAGAACAGCACGGTCACCATCAGGAACGCGAAGCAGAACACGGCCTTGATGACGACGAGCCACCACGGGTCGCGTCCGAACATCGACAGGTCCTCCAGCGCGAGGACGCTGCGCTGTGCTTCGGCGACATGAGCCAGGGTGGTCATGCGCGCACCTCCGATGCGGGGGTGGCCGGGGCTGCGCCCGGCAGGCCGGCAAGGGTCGGGGACCCGCTCGGCCGCGCGGCGCCGCGCGTGCGGGCGGCTGCCGGCCGGCGGGTGTCGCGGGCGGTCATGACCGCACCTCCGGTGCCGCCGGAGCGGCCTCGGTCACGGCCGCGATACGGACGAGCTCGCCCGGGCGGGCGCCCGTGTCGGAGGTCACGCCGCCGCCCACGGAGTTCATCGGCAGCCAGACCACCCGGTCGGCCATCTCGCTCACCTGGAGCGGCAACCGGACGGTTCCGGACGGTCCGGCGATCTCCAGCTCGTCGCCGTCCTTGACGCCCGTCTCCGCCGCGGTGGCCGCGGAGAGCCGCGCCACGGCGGCGTGCCGCGTGCCGGCCAGTGCCTCGTCGCCCTGCTGCAGCAGGCCCTGGTCGAGCAGCAGCCGGTGGCCTGCAAGGACCGCCTCGCCCGCGCCGGGCCGGGGCAGCGGCTTCGCGCTCTCCAGCGGCTCGGTGGCCCGGGGGCCGTCCCAGCTGCCGAGCCGGTCCATCTCGGCGCGTACGGACTTGAGGTCCGGCAGGCCGAACGGCACGTCGAGCGTGTCGGCGAGCATGTGCAGCACCCGCGCGTCCGCCGGTGCGAGGCGGCGGGTCATGTGCTCGGGCTTCAGCGCCGCCCCGAACATCCGGACCCGGCCCTCCCAGTTGAGGAAGGTGCCGGGCTTCTCCGCGACGGCCGCGACCGGGAAGACGACGTCCGCGCGTTCGGTGACCTCGCTGGGCCGCAGTTCGAGCGAGACCAGGAAGCCGACGGCGTCGAGCGCCTCACGTGCTCGCGCCGGGTCCGGCAGGTCGGCGACCTCGACGCCCGCGACGAGCAGCGCACCCAGTTCACCGGTGGCCGCGGCCTCGACGATCTGGCCGGTGTCGCGGCCGTAGCGGTGCGGGAGTTCGCGTACCCGCCAGACCTCCGCGGTCTCCTCACGTGCCCGCGGGTCGGTGGCCGGCCGGCCACCGGGCAGCAGCGAGGGCAGCGCGCCCGCCTCCACGGCGCCGCGCTCACCGGCACGGCGCGGAATCCACACCAGCTGCGCACCGGTCGCGGTCGCGGTGCGTACGGCGGCGGTGAGACCGCCGGGCACGGCCGCGAGCCGCTCGCCGATCACGATCACCGCGCCCTCCGCGCGCAGCCCCTCGGCCGCGGCCGCGCCGTCGCCGTCGAGGCCGGTGCGGGAGGCGAGTGCGTCCAGCCACTCGGTCTCGGTGCCGGGCGCGGCGGGCAGCAGGGTGCCGCCCGCCTTCTCGAGGCCGCGGGTGGCGTGTGTGGCGAGGGAGAAGGTGCGCTGCCCGTGCTTGCGGTGGGCCTTGCGCAGCCGCAGGAAGACGCCGGGGGCCTCCTCCTCCGACTCGAAGCCGGCGAGCAGCACCGCGGGAGCCTTCTCCAGCGCGGTGTACGTGACTCCGGTGCCGGACAGGTCCTTGCCCCGGCCTGCGACCCGGGCGGCCAGGAAGTCGGCTTCCTCCGCGGAGTGCACGCGGGCACGGAAGTCGATGTCGTTGGTGTCGAGGGCGACCCGGGCGAACTTGGCGTACGCGTAGGCGTCCTCGACGGTCAGCCGGCCGCCGGTCAGGACACCGGTGCGGCTCCTGACCAGACCGCGGGCCGCGGCCTCCAGCGCCTCCGGCCAGCTCGCCGGCTCGAGCACACCCTGCTCACTGCGGACCAGCGGTGTCGTGAGGCGGTCGCGCTGCTGGGCGTAGCGGAAGCCGAAGCGTCCCTTGTCGCAGATCCACTCCTCGTTGACCTCGGGGTCCTCGGCGGCCAGCCGCCGCATGACCTTGCCGCGGCGGTGGTCTGTGCGGGTGGCGCAGCCGCCCGCGCAGTGCTCGCACACGCTCGGCGAGGAGACCAGGTCGAACGGGCGGGAACGGAAGCGGTACGCGGCCGAGGTGAGCGCGCCGACCGGGCAGATCTGGATGGTGTTGCCGGAGAAGTACGACTCGAAGGGGTCGCCCTCGCCGGTGCCGACCTGCTGCAGCGCACCGCGCTCCAGCAGCTCGATCATCGGGTCGCCCGCGACCTGGTTGGAGAACCGGGTGCAGCGTGCGCACAGCACGCAGCGTTCACGGTCGAGCAGCACCTGCGTCGAGATCGGCACCGGCTTCTCGAAGGTGCGCTTCTTCCCCTCGAAGCGTGAGTCGGCCTGACCGTGCGAGACGGCCTGGTTCTGCAGCGGGCACTCGCCGCCCTTGTCGCAGACGGGGCAGTCCAGCGGATGGTTGATCAGCAGCAGCTCCATCACGCCCTTCTGCGCCTTCTCGGCGACGGGCGAGGTGAGTTGCGACCTGACGACCATGCCGTCGGTGCAGGTGATGGTGCAGGACGCCATCGGCTTGCGCTGCCCCTCGACCTCGACGATGCACTGGCGGCAGGCGCCGGCGGGGTCGAGGAGCGGATGGTCGCAGAAGCGCGGGATCTCGATGCCGAGCTGCTCGGCGGCCCGGATGACCAGCGTCCCCTTGGGGACGGAGATCCCGACGCCGTCGATCGTCAGCGAGACGAGGTCCTCGGGCGGCTGGGCGGCCGCCCCGCTCCCGGAGGGAGCGCCAGTGGTGACCGTCATGCGTTCACCTCCATGTGCTTGTCCGCCCAGGCCGTCGACCTGGCCGGGTCGAAGGGGCAGCCGCCGCCGGTGATGTGCTGTTCGTACTCGTCGCGGAAGTATGTGAGCGAGGAGAAGATCGGCGATGCGGCACCGTCGCCGAGGGCGCAGAAGGACTTGCCGTTGATGTTGTCGGCGATGTCGTTCAGCTTGTCGAGGTCGGACATGAGCCCCTTGCCCTCCTCGATGTCGCGGAGCAACTGGACGAGCCAGTACGTGCCTTCGCGGCACGGTGTGCACTTGCCGCAGGACTCGTGCGCGTAGAACTCGGTCCAGCGGGTGACGGCCCGCACCACGCAGGTGGTCTCGTCGAAGCACTGCAGCGCCTTGGTGCCGAGCATCGACCCGGCCGCGCCCACGCCTTCGTAGTCCAGCGGGACGTCGAGGTGCTCGTCGGTGAACATCGGGGTCGAGGAGCCGCCCGGTGTCCAGAACTTGAGCCGGTGGCCCGGCCGCATGCCGCCGCTCATGTCGAGCAGCTGGCGCAGCGTGATGCCGAGCGGCGCCTCGTACTGGCCGGGGCTCGCGACATGGCCGGAGAGCGAGTAGAGCGTGAAGCCCGGGGACTTCTCGCTACCCATCGACTTGAACCAGCCCTTGCCCTTGTTCAGGATCGCGGGAACGGAGGCGATGGACTCGACGTTGTTCACCACAGTGGGGCACGCGTACAGACCGGCGACCGCGGGGAAGGGGGGCCTGAGCCGGGGCTGACCGCGGCGTCCCTCCAAGGAGTCCAGCAGTGCGGTCTCCTCACCGCAGATGTACGCGCCCGCGCCCGCGTGCACGGTGACGTCGAGGTCGAGTCCGCTGCCGAGGATGTCCTTGCCGAGGAAGCCCGCTTCGTAGGCTTCGCGCACGGCCTCGTGCAGGCGCCGCAGCACGGGGACGACTTCACCGCGCAGGTAGATGAAGGCGTGGTTGGAGCGGATCGCGTAGCAGGCGATCACGATGCCCTCGATGAGGGAGTGCGGGTTCGCGAAGAGGAGCGGGATGTCCTTGCAGGTCCCGGGCTCCGACTCGTCGGCGTTGACCACGAGGTAGTGGGGCTTGCCGTCGCCCTGCGGGATGAACTGCCACTTCATCCCGGTGGGGAAGCCCGCGCCGCCGCGGCCGCGCAGGCCCGAGTCCTTCACATAGGCGATCAGATCGTCGGGCGACATGGCGAGCGCCTTGCGCAGACCCTCGTAGCCGTCGTGCCTGCGGTAGGTCGCGAGCGTCCACGACTCCGGTTCGTCCCAGAAGGCGGAGAGTACGGGAGCGAGCAGCTTCTCCGGGCCCGTCCCTCCCCCGGCCTCCGGCCGGGAGCCGCCGCCGTACTCGGTGGACAAGGTCATCACTCCCCCTCCTCGGCCACAGGTCCGGCCGGGTTCTCCGGGTCGGACGCCGAAGTCTTCTGCGGTGCGTCGTGCGAGCTGAGGTGCTCGGCGCCGGGCTGGGGACGGTCCTCGGGAGCCTCGCCGCGCGGATGGACCACGCGCGCGGGGGCGGCCTCGCCCTTGGCGAGCCTGAGTCCGATCAGCGAGGCGGGGCCGGCGCCGCCGGTGGCCTCGACGGCACCGGCACGCTCGTCGGGGAAGCCGGCCAGGATGCGGGCCGTCTCCTTGTACGAGCACAGCGGTGCGCCGCGGGTGGGAGCAACCTGTTGCCCGGCCCGCAGGTCGTCGACGAGCTGCTTCGCCGACTCGGGCGTCTGGTTGTCGAAGAACTCCCAGTTGACCATCACCACGGGCGCGAAGTCGCAGGCCGCGTTGCACTCGATGTGCTCGAGCGTGACCTTGCCGTCCTCGGTGGTCTCGTTGTTGCCGACGCCGAGGTGCTCCTTGAGCTCCTCGAAGATCGCGTCGCCGCCCATGACCGCGCACAGCGTGTTGGTGCAGACACCGACCTGGTACTCACCGGACGGCTTGCGCCGGTACATCGTGTAGAAGGTGGTGACGGCGGTGACCTCGGCCGTGGTGAGGCCGAGCATGTCCGCGCAGAACCGCATGCCCGTACGGGAGACGTAGCCCTCCTGCGACTGCACGAGGTGCAGCAGCGGCAGCAGGGCGGACCGGCTGTCGGGGTAGCGGGCGATGATCTCCTTGGCGTCCGCCTCGAGCCCGGCGCGCACCTCGGCCGGATAGTCGGGTGCGGGAAGCTGAGGCATCCCCAAGCTGACGTCGGTCATCGGTCGACGCCTCCCATCACGGGGTCGATGGACGCGACGGCGACGATGACGTCGGCGACCTGGCCGCCCTCGCACATCGCCGCCATGGACTGCAGGTTGGTGAACGACGGGTCGCGGAAGTGGACCCGGAAGGGGCGGGTGCCGCCGTCGGAGACGACGTGGACGCCGAGTTCGCCCTTGGGTGACTCGACCGCGGCGTAGGTCTGCCCGGCCGGCACCCGGAAGCCCTCGGTGACCAGCTTGAAGTGGTGGATCAGAGCCTCCATGGAGGTGCCCATGATCTTCTTGATGTGGTCCAGGGAGTTGCCGAGACCGTCGGCACCGAGGGCGAGCTGAGCGGGCCAGGCGATCTTCTTGTCGGCGACCATCACCGGTCCCGGCTCGAGCCGGTCCAGGCACTGCTCGACGATCCGCAGCGACTGGCGCATCTCCTCGAGGCGGACGAGGAACCTGCCGTAGGAGTCGCAGGTGTCGGTGGTCGGGACGTCGAAGTCGTACGTCTCGTAGCCGCAGTACGGGTCGGTCTTGCGCAGGTCGTGGGCGAGGCCCGTGGAGCGCAGGATCGGTCCGGTCGCGCCGAGCGCCATGCAGCCGCTCAGGTCCAGGTACCCGACGTCCTGCATACGGGCCTTGAAGATCGGGTTGCCGGTGGCGAGCTTGTCGTACTCCGGCAGGTTCTTCCTCATGGTCTTCACGAACTCGCGGAGCTGGTCCATCGTGCCGGGCGGCAGGTCCTGGGCGAGGCCGCCGGGCCTGATGTACGCGTGGTTCATGCGCAGGCCGGTGATCAGCTCGTAGATGTCGAGAATCAGTTCACGATCACGGAACCCGTAGATCATGATCGTCGTGGCGCCGAGCTCCATGCCGCCGGTGGCGATGCACACGAGGTGCGACGAGAGCCGGTTGAGCTCCATCAGCAGGACACGGATGATCGTCGCCCGGTCCGGGATCTGGTCCTCGATGCCGAGCAGCCGCTCCACGCCCAGGCAGTACGCCGTCTCGTTGAAGAACGGCGTCAGGTAATCCATGCGCGTGACGAAGGTGGTGCCCTGCGTCCAGGTCCGGTATTCGAGGTTCTTCTCGATGCCCGTGTGGAGGTAGCCGATGCCGCAGCGGGCCTCGGTGACGGTCTCGCCGTCGATCTCGAGGATCAGGCGGAGCACGCCGTGCGTGGAGGGGTGCTGCGGACCCATGTTGACGACGATGCGCTGGTCGTCGGCCTTGGCCGCGGACTGGACGACCTCGTCCCAGTCGCCGCCGGTGACCGTGTAGACGGTCCCCTCGGTGGTCTCTCGCGGGGAACTCAGCGTCCCGGAGGGACCCGATGAGGGGCGGTCATCGGGAGACGGGCGGGAGCTTGCAGGTGGGGTGGTCACGAGTACGACCTCCGCTGGTCCGGAGCCGGGATCTGGGCGCCCTTGTACTCGACGGCGATACCGCCGAGGGAAACGTCCTTGCGCTGCGGGAAGCCCTGCCAGTCGTCCGGCATCATGATCCGGGTGAGGGCGGGGTGGCCGTCGAAGACGAGCCCGAAGAAGTCGTAGGTCTCGCGCTCGTGCCAGTCGTTGGTCGGATAGACCGCGACCAGGGACGGGATGTGCGGATCGCGGTCCGGGGCGGAGACCTCGAGCCGGATCAGCCGGCCGTGGGTGAGCGAGCGCAGGTGGTAGACGGCGTGCAGCTCGCGGCCTTTGTCCTCGGGGTAGTGCACTCCGCTGACCCCGGTGCACAGCTCGAAGCGCAGCGCCGGGTCGTCGCGGAGGGTCCTGGCGACCTGCAGCAGGTGCTCGCGCGCGATGTGGAAGGTCAGCTCCCCGCGGTCGACGACCGTCTTCTCGATGGCGTTCTCCGGGAGGAGTCCCTGCTCCTCCAGTGCGCCCTCGAGCTCGTCGGCGACCTCGTCGAAGTATCCGCCGTAGGGGCGGGACGAGGGGCCCGGCAGGCGTACGGAGCGTACGAGCCCACCGTAACCGGACGTATCCCCTCCGTTGTTGGCGCCGAACATGCCGCGCTGGACGCGGATCTCCTCGCCGTGCTCACCGCGCTGTCCGGGGAGATTCTGCTCGGAGAGTTCCTTCTCCGGGTTCGGCTGGTCCGTCATCGCAGCAGCCCCTTCATCTCGATCGTCGGGAGCGCCTTGAGGGCCGCCTCCTCCGCCTCGCGGGCCGCTTCCTCCGCGTTCACGCCGAGCTTGGAGCTCTGGATCTTCTGATGGAGCTTGAGAATCGCGTCCAACAGCATCTCGGGGCGCGGCGGGCAGCCCGGCAGATAGATGTCGACGGGGACGACGTGATCAACGCCCTGCACAATTGCGTAATTGTTGAACATTCCACCCGATGACGCGCAAACCCCCATGGAAATGACCCACTTGGGGTTGGGCATCTGGTCGTAGACCTGGCGCAGGACGGGCGCCATCTTCTGGCTCACCCGCCCGGCCACGATCATCAGATCGGCCTGGCGCGGTGAGCCGCGGAAGACCTCCATGCCGAAGCGGGCCAGGTCGTACCGGCCGGCGCCGGTCGTCATCATCTCGATGGCGCAGCAGGCCAGGCCGAAGGTCGCAGGGAAGACGGATGACTTGCGCACCCACCCCGAGGCCTGTTCGACGGTGGTCAGCAGGAAACCGCTCGGCAGCTTCTCTTCGAGTCCCATGGTGTGCCCCTCAGCCCCTCAGTCCCATTCCAGGCCGCCGCGCCGCCATACATACGCGTAGGCGACGAAGACGGTGAGCACGAAGAGCAGCATCTCCACGAGCCCGAAGATCCCCAGGGCGTCGAAGGTGACGGCCCAGGGATAGAGGAAGACGATCTCGATGTCGAAAATGATGAAGAGCATCGCCGTCAGGTAGTACTTGATCGGGAAGCGACCGCCTCCGGCGGGCGTCGGAGTGGGCTCGATGCCGCACTCGTACGCTTCGAGCTTTGCCCGGTTGTACCGCTTGGGGCCGATAAGCGTGGCCATGACCACGGAGAAGATCGCAAACCCTGCCCCGAGGGCGCCGAGCACAAGGATGGGCGCGTAAGCATTCACCCTCCTCGCTCCTTCCAGTCGTCCTTGACCGTTGGACCGCACCGGGCAACCGTCTCGCCGCCTCGAAGGCGGTGCCCGACCCCGAAGATCACGCTCGAAGATCGTGCACATGTGAGGCAGTTCACAAGCCCGACTGCTGCGCATCCTATGCCTGTCGGTCTGTGATCTGCGACACGGGGTCGATGATCGAGTTTGTGATCTCCACCACCCGACGAAGGATCATGAAGCCGGATGAGCGGTGATCTTCATACGCGAAGCTCCCGAGTGGTCACCAGACGTGACATCCGGAGCCGTTACCGCTGGTCGGAGCCACTGCGCTCTACCAAGCCGTGACGCATGCAGGCAAATTGGAGATGGACCGCATCGGGTGATATTGGACGGCGGGTCACTCGACAGGGGGATCGGGCGGATCACGATGGACGCGTGCGCGTATTCACGAGCTCCCGGGCGGCGGGACGTTGACCATTCTGTGACCTGCACCACTCACTCAAGAGTTCAACAAAAGCGGGCTTGGCCAACGACGTAAGGGGGTGGTAAGCCTCCGGCAATTCGGACCTTTTACGGAAAGCCTATGATCACAGCCCTGATCATGACTGTCCGCTTTGCCCGTTACGGCGTCAATAAGGGTCCATCCAGAGCGGATTCACAGCTTCCGGCCGCAACTGTGGCGCAACACACGTTTCTTGAAGGGAACCGTGAAGCCCTGATAGCGGTTGTACTCATGTCCCACACCGCTCACATACCCAGCCACCGGAAGCCCCGCCGCAGCGCCTCGAAAATGGCGATACGCGCCGGAGTTGCCGGTGGCTTCCTCAGCACCATCGCGGTGGCCGGTGCCGCCGGGCCGGCGAACGCCGAGCCGGTGACCGAGACCATCGAGATGCCCCTTCTCACCGCCGACGCCGGGGGCGCGGTCGCGCAGTCCGCCGAGGCCACCCAGCAGGTCGCCCTCGACCTCGAGGCCCAGGCGCAGCTCCGGGCCCAGCAGGACGCCGCCGCGGCCAAGGCCGCGAAGGCCGCCAAGAAGGCCAAGGCCGAGGCGGACCGCGAGGCGGAGGCCAAGGAGAAGGAAGAGGCGAAGAAGCGCGCCGAGGCTGCCGCCAAGGAGCGCGCCTCCCGCGACTCCGAGCGCACCTCGCTCTCCGCCTACAGCTCCACCAGCACCTCCACCAGCACCTCCGCGAGCGGCTCTGCCGGGGCCGTCGTCGCCTTCCTCAAGGCCCAGCTCGGCGACGCGTACATCATGGGCGCCACCGGCCCCAACGCCTGGGACTGCTCCAGCCTGGTCCAGGCCGCCTACCGCACCGTCGGCATCGACCTCCCGCGGGTCTCGCAGGACCAGTCCCTGGCCGGTACCCAGGTCGGCACGTCCAACCTTCAGGTCGGCGACATCCTGTACTGGGGCGGCGCCGGCTCCGCGTACCACACGGGTGTCTACATCGGTAACGGTCAGTACCTGGACGCCGCCAACCCCAGCAAGGGCGTCGTCATCCAGGATCTCTCCGGTTACCCGGCGAGCGGCGCCGTGCGCGTCCTCTGACGTCCCCTCAGTGCCTGGAAGGGCCGTCGCTCCCTCGGGGGAAGCGACGGCCCTTCGCCGTTTCCGGCGCGATGCGCCGACGGCTCCGGGCCCTGCCGGGCCGGCCGCCGAGGTGCGGAGCCCAGGCGGACCGTGCCGTCCGTGGTTAGCATCCGAGAGGGGCAGCCCACGGACGACACGGAGGCCGTCATGCAGCACACACCCGCATCCCGCCTGTCGACGAACCGCTCACGGCTGGGCCACAAGGTGGGGTACGCGCTGCGGCACCCCCGTCGCGTACTGCCCTATCTGCGGCGCGCGGGGCGGGACTGCTGGCTGCGGCTGCGCCACCGCGGCGGGCACGTCGCCTACTACCGGGCGGTGATGGCGTCGGACACCGCGAAAAGCCCGGAGGCCGCGGTGGGTGGCGGGCCGTCGCACGACCGCTGGCTCGCCATCGGCCGGATGCAGTTCGACTACCTGAGGGAGCACGGGCTGCGGCCGCAGGACCGGATGCTGGAGATCGGCTGCGGCAACCTCCGGGCCGGATGGCGGTTCATCGACCACCTGGAGCCCGGCCACTACTACGGGGTCGACATCTCGCCGGACATCCTCATCGAGGCCAAGAAGACCCTCGTCCGCTACGGCCTCCAGCACAAGCTGCCGTATCTGACACCCGTGGAGAACCTGACGCTGGACTTCCTGCCCGACGCGTCGTTCACGGTCGTGCACGCGCACAGCGTCTTCTCGCACTCGCCACTGGAGGTCATCGACGAATGCCTCGGACACGTCGGACGCGTGCTGGCGCCCGGCGGCTTCTTCGATTTCACCTACGACCGCACGGAGACGCGCGAGCACCAGGTACTGGGCGAGGACTTCTACTACCGCACCGAGACCCTAACCCGGCTGGCCGCGCGGCATGGTCTCGTGGCCCGCTTCATGGACGACTGGGAGCTTCTGCCGCACGGACAGTCGAAACTCCGCGTCACCCACGCCGTCTGATCCGCGGGGGCATCGGCATGGTCAGGGGCGCGGGGGGCCGTCGTGCAGGATCCGCTGGAACAGGCGGTGATCGCGCCACTCGCCGTCGATGTGCAGGTAGCGCGGTGCCGTGCCGATGAGCTCGAAGCCGCACCGTTCGAGCACCCGCTGCGAGCGGACGTTCTCCGGCAGTGTGCCGGCTTCGACGCGGTGCAGGCCCAGCGCCTCCGTTGCCATGCCGCACACCTGCCGCACGGCCGCGGTCGCCAGACCGCGGCCCTGGTGTCCGGCGGCCGTCCAGTAGCCGAGGTGGGCACCGCAGAACGGGCCCAGGACGATGCCGCTGAGCGTGATCGTCCCCACGACGCGCCCGTCGTCGGCCTCGAGCAGCCAGGGGACCAGACGGCCGTCCTCGTACTCGCGCAGCCGTTCGCCGAGGCGGTGGGCCTGGCCCTCGACGGTGAAGAAGTCGCCGTCGCGGCGGGGCTCCCAGGGTGCCAGGTGTTCCCGGTTCGCCGCGTATGCCGCGCACAGCGCCTCTGCGTCGCCGGGTGACGCGATGCGAAGCACCACACCGCCAGGGAGCCCGGAGGTGAGCCGATCGGGCTTCACGCCTTCGGGGCCGCCTTCGAGAGCCCGTTGATGATGCGGTCCATCGCGTCACCGCCCGACGGGTCGGTCAGGTTCGCCAGCATCTTCAGCGTGAACTTCATCAGCATCGGGTGGGTCAGACCGCGCTGCGTGGCGATCTTCATGACCTTCGGGTTGCCGATCAGCTTCACGAAGGCGCGGCCGAGTGTGTAGTAGCCGCCGTAGGTGTCCTTGAGGACCTTCGGGTAGTGGTGCAGGGCCAGTTCGCGCTGGGCGGGGGTCCGGCGGGCGTGCGCCTGCACGATGACGTCGGCGGCGATCTGGCCGGACTCCATGGCGTAGGCGATGCCCTCGCCGTTGAACGGGTTGACCAGTCCGCCCGCGTCGCCGACGAGTAGCAGGCCCTTGGTGTAGTGGGGCTGGCGGTTGAACGCCATGGGCAGGGCTGCCCCGCGGATCGGGCCGGTCATGTTCTCGTCGGTGTAGCCCCAGTCCTCCGGCATCGACGCGCACCATGCCTTGAGGACCTCGCGCCAGTCCAGCTCCTTGAAGGAGGCGGAGGTGTTGAGCACGCCGAGGCCGACGTTGGACGTGCCGTCGCCCATGCCGAAGATCCAGCCGTAGCCGGGCAGCAACCGGTCCTCGCCCGGACCACGCCGGTCCCACAGCTCCAGCCACGACTCCAGGTAGTCGTCGTCGTGGCGCGGGGAGGTGAAGTACGTACGGACCGCGACGCCCATGGGACGGTCCTCGCGCCGGTGCAGGCCCATGGCGAGGGAGATACGGGAGGAGTTGCCGTCCGCCGCGACGACGAGCGGGGCGTGGAAGGTGACCGGGGTCTTCTCCTCGCCGAGCTTGGCGTGCACGCCGGTGATCCGGCCGGTGCGGTCGTCGATGACGGGCGCGCCCACGTTGCACCTCTCGTGCAGCCGGGCACCCGCCTTCTGCGCCTGCCGCGCCAACTGCTCGTCGAAGTCGTCGCGCTTGCGTACCAGGCCGTAGTCCGGGTACGAGGCGAGATCCGGCCAGTCGAGCTGGAGCCGCACACCGCCCCCGATGATCCGCAGGCCCTTGTTGCGCAGCCAGCCGGCCTCTTCCGAGATGTCGATCCCCATGGAGACCAGCTGCTTGGTGGCGCGCGGGGTGAGTCCGTCGCCACAGACCTTCTCTCGCGGAAAGGCGGTCTTCTCCAGCAGCAGTACGTCCAAGCCGGCCTTGGCCAGGTAGTACGCGGTGGTGGAGCCGGCCGGGCCTGCCCCGACGACGATCACATCGGCAGTGTGCTCGGTGAGGGCTTCGGTCACGGCGGCTTCTCCCGAGGATTCGATTCGATGTTGCGCTGCGATATTGCGTACCGAACGGCACAGGACGTGTGCAGTCTATGGTGACGTACCGATCAACCGACCGAAGGGCTCCGTCTATGACCAGCAGGCCGCTTCCCGTCATACAGCTGCGCGTCCCCACCGACGAGGACGCCCTGGCCTGGCACCGGGTCTTCGACGACCCGGAGGTCATGGAGTTCCACGGCGGCAGGTCGGCCGAACTGTCGGTGTACGAAGAGCTCACCGCGCGGCAGCGCAAGCACGACGCCGAGCACGGCTTCTGCCTCTGGACGATGCTCGACGAGGACGGCGAGGTCATCGGCTTCACCGGTGCCCAGCCCTGGCCGCACGACGACTTCGGTCCCGTCGGCGAGATCGAGATCGGCTGGCGGCTGGCCCGGCCCGCGTGGGGCAGGGGCTACGCGACCGCCGCCGCCCGCACCACGCTGGAGCGGGTACGGGCGGCCGGTGTGGCACGGGTGGTGGCGATGGTGAACTCGCGCAACGAGCGCTCCATCGCCGTGACTCGGCGGCTCGGCATGGACCACGCCGAGACCTTCGTCACCGCCTCCCGGCAGGAGGCGTACTGCTTCCGTCTCGAGCTGGGCGCGATCAGCCTGCCCTGAACGTGCTGAGGGCGGTGGAGAACACCTGGTCCTTCGCCGCGTCCCAGTTGTCGGCGCGGCCGGCGGCGAGAATCGCGTACTCGGTGCCGTCGGCGGCGACGAAGGCCTGGTCGATGATGTGGCGCCTGCTGTCGCTCTCGTCGGGCTCGGGAATGTGGGTGAACTCCCAGACAGCCCCGGGCCGTCCCTGGTAGGTGTTCTCCTCCATCCGCACCCGCCTGTAATCGCTCCCGGTGTTCGCGAGGTGCTTCTTCTCCAGGCCGGCGAAGTTCTCGTACGAGCTCATCGGGGTGTTCTCGACGATCCCGATCTGGAGGTACTCGCCTCCGGTCGGGGCCTCGTAGAAGACCTGGCTGCCGGCCTGCCGGCGTGACCATCCCTCCATCACCGCGACCGTGAAACCGGCCGGGTCCTGCCGCAGCGCGAAGCCGGCCGGGAGCCCGGTGCCGCCTCCGGGGCCGGCCGACGGGCCCGCCGCGCCCTCGGAGGGGGCCGAGCTGGCGGAGGCCGTGGAGGCCGGCGGCTGGGTGGGGGAGGGCGAGAAGGACACCTCCGGGTCGGCTGCAGGGGACCCGCCGGGCGTCTCGACGATCTCGAGCGACGGGGATGCCTGCTCGTCGTTCTTGTCCTGGAGCACCAGCACACCGGCCGTCGCACCGCCGCCGACGACAAACGCGGCGGTGAGGGTGACGGCCCATACGACGGCGCGGCGCCGGCCACCGTCGGGGGCGGGTGACTCGTTGTAGGCGCCGACGGCCAGCGGCGGGTGCGGCTGGGGCTGTGGCACGTACGGTCCGGGAGCGTAGGGGGCGGCGGCCCCGTCGACGGCGGTGGGCGTGGCGACGGGCACGGGTTCCGCAGGGGTGCCCTCCGGCGCGGGGACAGACCCGGCCGAACCCGGGCCGGGCACGGCGTGCGAACCCGGACCGGCAGGCGCACCGGAACCTGCGGCGGCACCCGGACCGAAGGCCGGGCCGGCGGGTGAACCGGCCTCGACAGGCGTGCCCGGGGCTGCGGGCGCGTACGGGTGGGGGCCGGCGCTGCCGGTCGGCGGCAGTCCAGGGGCGGACCACCCCGGCGGGGGCGCGACGCCGGGCGCGGACCCGGCGCCCACCAGGCGCAGCAGCAGCGGCCCGAGCAGCACCGCGGCGCCCAGCCACAGCAGACCGAACAGCAGCATGTCCGGGATGCTCGGGGCAGCCGCTGTCGTGCCCCTGCCTCCGAAGTCGCCCAGGCCGCCCGCCAGTTCGAAGGAGACCCCGCTCAACCCGGTGAACAGCAGGACGAGTCCCAGCGCGAAGGTACCCGTCAGCGCCTGCTCGCGGCGCTCGGCGGAGCGGCGCGCCGCTGCCAGGCCGAAGATCAGCGCGCACACGACACCCAGCACCAGGACACCGGCCACCGCGCTGCCGCCCCACTCGTCGGAGATCTCCCCGAGCCCGACGCTGCCGCTCTCGGTGCCGGAGCCGAGCGAACCGACACTGCCCCTGAAGTTGTACTCGACGGGTGCGCCCCAACTCAGCCCGAGCACCGCGAATCCGATGTTGGGCAGGACCGGCAGGGCGATCAGCAGCGCCGTGCCGTCGACGTCGTCGGTGTTGGCGTACACGGCGAAGCCGACGAGGGAGCACAGGGCGACCACCAGGCACAGTGCGCGGACCGCCGTGCCCAGGGCGCGGACCGTCGACAGGGCGGCGGGGTGCTGCGCGAGGCGTCCCGCAAGGGCGTCGCGCTGGAGCACCCCTGCGCTGACGGCCAGCGAAAGGGCGAGGGCTCCGAGCGCGGCGAGCACGGGCGAGGAGGAGACCTCCACACCCACGATCTCGGGCTGCGCGAACAGGCCGAGAACCAGCACCACGCCCGTCACCAGTACGGAGAGGCGCACGGCGGCCTCCAGGCCCTCGCCCCGGGCGCGCAGCGTCCGCGCGCCCAGCCAGAGCGCCGCGATCCACAGCACGGTCACCGTCAGCGGTACGAGCGAGAGCGATGCCGCTCCCTGTGCGAAGTCCTCCGCACCGGAACCGTAACCGGAGCCGAAGCCGTAGCCGGACCAGTAGCCGGAACCGGAGCCGTAGCCGGACCCGAAGTCCGGGTCGCCGGGGCCGATTTGCGAAGGCCCTGCCGCCGACAGTTCGAAGCCGCCGCCGAAGCCCTGCAACAGCATGGCGAGCGCTATGCGCAGCCGGTCGCTCCAGCCGACGACGACCTCGTCACCCTGCCCGTACGAGGGGACGGCCAGCGCCGTCGCGAGCACGAGCAGCAGTCCGGTGGGCCAGAGCGCGGCCTTGGCGGACGACAGCCAGTCGCCCCGGAAGACGCGGCCGAGGAAGGCCCCGACGGGCGAGGGCTGCACGAGGCCGGGCCCGTAGGCCGGAGGGGGCGGCATCGCAGGAGCAGGAGGCTCTTCCGGCGCCACCAAAGGAGGAGGAGGAGGAGGCTCTTCCGGCACCACCGGCCCTTCCGGCAGCCGCTCCTTCCCGCATCTCATGCAGAAGCGCGCCTCATCCGGGGATGGGGTGCCGCAGTGCTGGCAGTACGACGCCATGGGGTGACTCCGAAACGGCAGGCAGGACGGGGAGCTGGTCGTGAACAAGGAAGATGCTCGTGGACACGGGAAGATGTCGTAGACAACTGACACATCTTCACCACCGGCCGGTTCCCGTCAACTCGCCCTCCCCGCCCGGGCAGTGGCGCGGACCTCAGAACACGGAAAGACCCGTCAGCGTCGTGAAGCGGTCCAGCGCCGCCACGCCCGCCACCGAGTTGCCGCGCGCGTCCAGCCCGGGGCTCCATACGCACAGCGTGCAGCGCCCCGGCACGACCGCCACGATCCCGCCGCCGACTCCGCTCTTGCCGGGCAGACCGACTCGGTAGGCGAAGTCGCCGGCCGCGTCGTAGGTGCCGCAGGTGAGCATCACGGCGTTGATCTGCTTGGCCTCGCTGCGGGTCAGCAGCCGGGAGCCGTCGGCGCGCAGCCCGTGCCGAGCCAGGAAGCGGGCCGCCAGCGTGAGATCGGCGCAGCTCATCTCGATCGAGCACTGCCAGAAATAGTGGTCGAGCAGCATCGGCACGGGATTGCCGATGTTGCCGTATGAGGCCATGAAGTGGGCGAGGGCGGCATTGCGGTCGCCGTGCGCGGACTCCGATTCGGCGACCTCCGGGTCGAAGGCCAGCCCCGGGTTGCCACTCTCCTGCCGCAGGAATTCCAGCAGCTCGCTGCTCGCGTCGCCGGTGAGGGTCTGGAGCCGGTCGGTGACGACGAGCGCGCCCGCGTTGATGAACGGGTTGCGCGGGATCCCGTTCTCGTACTCCAGCTGCACCAGCGAGTTGAACGGGTTGCCGGAGGGTTCGCGGCCGACGCGTTCCCACACGCTGGCGTCGTCGGCGGCCAGCACGAGCGCGAGGGTGAAGACCTTGGTGATCGACTGCACGGAGAAGGGGTGTTGCCAGTCCCCCACTCCATACACCTTGCCGCTGACGTCGGCGACGGCCATGCCGAAGCACCCCGGGTCGACACCGGCGAGGGCCGGGATGTACTCGGCGGGGGTGCCGCTGCCGACCAGCGGGGCGACGTCGTCGGCGATCTGCTCGAGGACCGCCTGGTAGTCGACGGCGATTCCTGCGTGTTCCACGGGGCTCCTACCGCGGCTTGGTACCGCGGTGCAGTGCCACGATGCCGCCTGTCAGGTTGCGCCAGGCGACCTTGGACCAGCCGGCCTGCTGGAGCCGGCCCGCCAGCGCCGACTGGTCGGGCCAGCCCTGGATCGACTCGGCGAGGTAGACGTACGCGTCGGGGTTGGACGAGACGGCGCGGGCCACCGGCGGCAGCGCGCGCATCAGGTACTCCTCGTACACGGTCCGGAACGGCCCCCAGGTGGGGTGCGAGAACTCGCAGATCACCACGCGGCCGCCGGGCTTGGTCACCCGGTACAGCTCGCGCAGCGCCGCGTCCGTGTCCTGCACGTTGCGCAGGCCGAAGGAGATGGTCACGGCGTCGAAGACGTCGTCGGCGAAGGGCAGCTTCGTCGCGTCGCCCGCGGTGAGCGGCAGCCAGGGGTTGCGCTTCTTGCCCTCGCGCAGCATCCCGAGCGAGAAGTCGCAGGGCACGACGTACGCGCCGGTGGCCGTGAAGGGCAGCGAGGAGGTGCCGGTGCCCGCGGCGAGGTCGAGGACCTTCTCCGCCGGGCGGGCGTCCACCGCCTTCGCGACCTCCTTGCGCCACAGCCGGGCCTGGCCGAGCGAGATCACATCGTTGGTGAGGTCGTACTTCGCCGCCACGTCGTCGAACATGGAGGCGACTTCGTGCGGCTGCTTTTCCAGGGAGGCTCGGGTCACGGACCCATTGTGCAACCCGGCCCGCTCCCGGACGGACCAGGGTGCGGCCCCGCCGCGCTGGAACCGCGTTCCATGCCGTGTGCCAGACCGGTCGCCATGCCGGTCGCCAGGCAGATCGTCACGCCGGTCGCTGTGCCTGTTGCCATGAACGCGCACGCAACCTTTTCCGCCCGGCGACGCTCAAGGAACGGTTGACAGCGGGGAACGGATGATCATCACCACGGAGGGGCGGGCGCCGATGCCACCCGACAGCGAGCACGACTTCGAGGCATTCGCCCGGGCGAGCCAGCACAGGCTCTACCGGACCGCGTATCTGCTGAGCGGCAACGCCGAAGCGGCACGCGATCTCACCCAGACGACCCTCGCCAAGCTGTTCCAGCACTGGCGGCGGGTGGCCGCCGCCGATCACCCCCACGCGTACGCGAAGACCGTACTGACACGGACCTTCCTCTCCGAGCGGCGCCGCAGCCTGCGGGACCTGATGGCCCACAGACACGTCGACACACCGCCCCCGCCCCGCCGCACCGAGCTGCGGGTGACGCTGCTGACCGCGCTGTCCACGCTGCCGCCGCGCAGCCGGGCCATGGTCGTCCTGCGCTACTGGGAGGACCTGAGCGTGGAGGCGGTCGCCACCTTGATGCGGTGCAGCGAAGGCACGGTCAAGAGCCAGTGTTCACGCGCGCTCTCGCGGCTCCGCAGTGAGCTGGGCGAGGCAGAGATCTACACATCGGAGAGGTGAGGAACGCCATGCACGACCAGGAACACACAGAGGACCGGACCGTCCTGCTGGTCCGGGACGCCATGGACCGTGCGTCCGACGACCTCCCCCCGCTGCCCGACCTCGTCGGCCCCGCCCTCACCGAGGGGCGTCGCCGCAGGTTCCGCACGCGGCTGGCGATCGCCTCCGGTTTGCTCACCGTCGCGGCGATCGGCACGGCCGGGGCCGTGGCGGGCCTGCCCGGAGGCGGGCATACGGCACCGGCGGCGCCGGCCGCCACGGTCTCGCCGTCCCCGCCGCACCCCTCGACCGTCTCGCCCGCCCCGTCGTTCCCGCCGATCCACATCGAGCCCTCCCCGGGGGAGAAGTCGATGGCGGATCTGCCGGAGGCGGAGCGGGCACGTCAGGAGGGTTTCCAGCAGCAGGCCGTCGGCGTCCTGCAGGAGCTCCTGCCCGAGGGCATCGGCACCGTGCAGCGGACGGACCTCGACGTGACGCGGTACCAGGTGACGAAGGGCGAGAAGGAGTTCGTTCTGATCTTCTCGGTCCGCCCCGGTGATCCGAGCCGCTCGCAGAAGCCGTGCCTCGACGCCGTCAAGGACATGGTGTGCAAGAAGGCGACGCTGCCGGGCGGGATCGAGGCCGAGGCGACCACCGCGCCCATGAACTCCGGCGAGGTCACCGGGACCTGGGTGAGCTTCCACTACGGCAGCAGCGACGTGTCACTGTGGCTGAACCCGCACGACGCGTCGAACACCTCTGCCCCGGTCACCAACGACCAGTTGCTGGCCGTCGCCGCCGACCCCGCCTTCCTCGACCTCATCCGGGTCGCGGACGAACGGCCGATGGAGGAGAAGCAGACGTCGATCCCGGGCGGCTGACGTCCCGGAGCGAGGACGCTCGGCGCGGCTACCTGCGTCGGTGGACCAGACGGCCGCCGAGGACGGTGGCCACACAGGTCGAGGCCCCGCGCCGCACCAGCTCGGCCCGGTCCGGCACGTCGAAGACGGCGAAGCGGGCGGGACCGCCCGCGACCAGGCCCGGCAGCAGGACGAGCGGCACCGGCGAGAAGGACGGCGGCCCCGGCAGGACCGCCGGGCGCCGGCCGACGGCGAGCCCGGCCCGGCGCACGGCGTCCAGGGCGGGCCGTCCGCGCAGCTCACCCGCGATGGCGACCGTTCCGTGCGCCAGCAGCTGCTGGACACCGCGGCGCGCGCTGGCGCCCCGCCGTGCACTGTCGGCGCGGAAGATGGCCTGCGCACGCTCCCCGGTGATCGGCCCGGTGCCGAACGCGTCGGCCTCGCGCGGGTCCGGGTGGTAGGTGCCTTCGAGCAGCTCGGGCCCGTACGGGTTGAGCAGCCCGGGGGTGAGGATGCCGGGCCACCGGCGCACCCGCGCCTGCGGGTGCGCGGCGGACAGTTCGCGGTACGGGCCGACGGCGGCGATGTGCGCGCCGTCGACCAGAACGGCGAGTTCGGGCGAGGCCTCGGCGACGTGGATCGTCAGCACGGTCGCGTCAGTTCGCGGGGAGCAGCTTCAGCTCGGGGTGGGCCGTTCCGCCCTCGATCGCGGTGGACGAGAGATGGGAGACGACGCGCTCGTCGACCGGGTCGTCGGCCGGGTCGTCGTGCACGACGATGTGCTCGTACGTCGTCGTCCGCTGCGCCGGGACGCGGCCCGACGTGCGGATCAGGTCGATGATCTCCTGGCGGTTGGAGCGGTGCTTGGCGCCCGCCGAGGAGACGACGTTCTCCTCCAGCATGATCGAGCCGAGGTCGTCCGCGCCGTAGTGCAGCGACAGCTGGCCGATCTCCTTGCCCGTGGTCAGCCACGAGCCCTGGATGTGGGCGACGTTGTCGAAGAAGAGCCGGGCGATCGCGATCATCCGCAGGTACTCGAAGATCGTGGCCTGGGTGCGGCCCTTGAGGTGGTTGTTCTCCGGCTGGTACGTGTACGGGATGAACGCCCGGAATCCGCCGGTCCGGTCCTGTACGTCGCGGATCATCCGCATGTGCTCGATGCGCTCGGCGTTGGTCTCGCCCGTGCCCATCAGCATGGTGGAGGTGGACTCCACGCCCAGGCCGTGCGCGATCTCCATGATCTCCAGCCACCGCTCGCCGGATTCCTTGAGCGGTGCGATCGCCTTCCGCGGCCGCTCGGGCAGCAGCTCGGCGCCGGCGCCCGCGAAGGAGTCGAGCCCGGCGGCGTGGATGCGCGAGATCGCCTCCTCGACGGACACCTTGGAGATCCGGGCCATGTGCTCGACCTCGGACGCGCCGAGCGAGTGGATCACCAGCTGCGGGAACGCCTTCTTGATGGCGGCGAAGTGCTCCTCGTAGTACTCGACGCCGTAGTCCGGGTGGTGGCCGCCCTGGAACATGATCTGCGTGCCGCCGAGCTCGACGGTCTCCGCGCAGCGGCGCAGGATGTCGTCGAGGTCGCGGGTCCAGCCCTTCGCCGTGTCCTTCGGCGGGGCGTAGAAGGCACAGAACTTGCACGCCGTGACACACACGTTGGTGTAGTTGATGTTGCGCTCGATGATGTACGTCGCGATGTGCTCCGTACCGGCGTAACGGCGCTTGCGGACGGCGTCGGCCGCCGCGCCCAAGGCGTGCAGAGGGGCGGAGCGGTAGAGCTCGAGCGCCTCCTCCGGGGTGATCCGGCCGCCTTCGGCGGCACGGTCCAGGACGGGCTGAAGATCGGCCTTCTCGGTCACCGGGCGTCACCCTTCGGCGGTTTTCTGCTGGTTCCACGGACCGAGCCAGGCTACGCCACCGCCCGGGCCGGGCCGTCAGCCGGTCTTCTTCGTGAGCGTCGCGGTCGGGCGGCCCGCGGCGTCCTCGTGCGACTGGTAGCGCAGCGTCCCGTCACCGGCGAGCGTGAGGTCCAGGAGCGCGTCGCCGCCGGTGCACGGGCCCCGCGAGGCCCGTTCGGTGTCCGTGCGTTCCTCGATCCGCAGCTTGCGGGCGGTACTGCCGGCGGCAAGCCTGCCGACGCCGTGGCACTCCACGGTCACCCTCGGCACGGAGAGCGAGTTGGTCGTACGGACGACGTCCTCGCCCTTCTTCCCCTCGGTGACCGTGACCGTGAGCGTGCCGTGCGGCAGGCCGGTCCGCTCGAACGCCGGGCCGCTCCAGGTGCCGACGAACCCCTTGGGCACCTCGTCGACCGGCTCGGCACCGCCGGCGGCCGGCGGTGACTTGGAGGCCGTCGCGGAGGGCGGGGGCTGGGCCCCGACGTCGCCCTTGTCCGCGTCGGCGCCGCCGTTCCGCCAGGTGTCGAGGAGGACCCCGGCGCCGACGGTGACGGCGGCGAGGGCGCCCGCGACGGTGAGCGCGAGGGTGCAGCTGATCCTCCGGCCACCACCCGCGGAGAACGAGAGGCCGCCTCCGGACGGCTGTGCCGGACCCGGCTGCGGCGGGGTGCCCGCCGCGCCGCCGGGCTGCGGCCCCCATGCTGCAGGGGCCTCCGCCGGCGTACCCGGGTCGACCGGCGGTCCGAAGACGCCGACGGCGGGGCTGCTGAACGCCACGGGCCCCGACGCGTCCGGCTCGGCGGCCGCAGCGGGATCCGGCTCGGGCCCGGTCGGCAGTGGCGACGGCGAGGAGTCCAGGTGCAGCAGTTCCACGGCCGCGCGGCTGATCTCCTCGACCAGTGGCCCCGGCAGCCACCCGGCCGACCCCGCCGGTCCGGCCGCCAGCCGGTCCGCCACCTCGTCCGGGGCGGGCCGGGCGGCCGGGTCCTTGGCCAGACACGCGGCGGCCAACTCGCGCAGCTTGCCCTCGATCGATCCGAGTTCGGGTTCCTCGTGCACCACCTTGTAGAGCAGCGCGGCGGAGGAGTCACCGGCGAAGGGAGCGGTGCCGGTCGCCGCGTACGCGAGGACCGCGCCGAGCGAGAAGACATCGGCGGCGCCGGTGACGCCCTTGCCGAGGATCTGCTCGGGAGACATGTAGCCCGGCGATCCGACGGACACACCGGTGGAGGTGAGGGATGCGGCGCCGTCCGTGGCGCGGGCGATCCCGAAGTCGATCAGCCGTGGGCCCTCGAGGGTCAGCAGCACGTTGGACGGCTTCACGTCCCGGTGCACGAGCCCCAGCGCGTGCACCGCGGTGAGCGCCCTCGCCAGGCCGAAGCCGAGCACGCGGACCGACGCGGCGGGCAGCGGCCCGTGTTCGACAACCGCCTGGGAGAGGGCGGGGCCCGCGACGTAGCCGGTCGCGACCCACGGCACGGGCGCGTCCGGTTCGGCGTCCAGGACGGGTGCGGTCCATTCCACACCGACCCGCCGCGCCGCCTCCACCTCGCGCCGGAACCTGGCCCGGAACTCGCTGTCGAGCGCGAAATGCGGATGGACGACCTTGACGGCCACGGTGCGCCCACCGGCGCTGCGGCCCAGGTAGACACGTCCCATCCCGCCCGCGCCGAGCCTGCCCAGCAACCGGTACGCGCCGATGCTGCGCGGCTCTCCCGGATCCAGCGGCTGCATCCACCCTCCCCCGTTCGGCCCCAAGACTAGGACCACGAAGGGGCGTTGTGACCAAGAAGCTCGACTGTCACGTCCGCGGGGAAGCCGGTCGTCGGTCCGGTCCGGCGGGCGAACTCCCGCACACCGGCGAGCTGGTCCGGCCCGAAGCGGAAGTCGAGCGTCGTGAAGTACCGCTCCAGCAGTTCCGCGTCGAAGGCCTCCCAGCGGGCCGCCTGCTCCGCGACCTTGCCGACCTCTTCCAGGGACACGTCCCGCGAGGCGAGGAAGGCCTCGTGCACCTTGCGCACCACGACGGGCTCGCGGGCCAGGTAGTCCTTGCGCGCCGCCCACACGGCGAAGACGAACGGCAGCCCGGTCCACTCCTTCCACATCCGGCCGAGGTCGTGGACCTGCAGCCCGAGGCGGGGAGCGTCGTGCAGCGACGCCCGCAGCGCGGCGTCGCCGATGAGGACGGCCGCTTCGGCCTCCTGCATCATCACGCCGAGGTCGGGCGGGCACGTGTAGTAGACGGGAGCGACCTTGTACTGCTCGGCCAGCAACAGCTCGGCGAGGCGCACCGAGGTGCGGGAGGTCGAGCCGAGCGCCACCCGGGCCCTGTCGAGCTGGTCCAGCGGCAGCTTCGACACGATCACGCAGGACATCACCGGGCCGTCGCAGCCGACGGCCAGGTCTGGGAAGGCGACGAGATCGTCGGCGTTGCGCAGGAATTCCACGAGCGTGACGGGCGCGATGTCGAGTTCGCCCCGCACCAGCCGCTCGCTGAGCTTTTCCGGGGTGTCCTTTGTCAGTTCGAGATCGAGGAGAGTGCCGGTCCTCGCAAGGCCCCAGTAAAGGGGGAGACAGTTGAGGAACTGGATGTGACCGACGCGCGGCCGGCTGGGACGGAGGTCGGTTGCTGTGCTTTCTCCAAGGCTGTCCACATCGTGAGGCTAGACCTGCCCGCCGGGCTCTCCCCCGCCGGGGGCTCCGGCAACCTCGGCGCCCCCCGCCCGAGCTGGGCCTTCGATCAGCTGAACGGGTGCTGTCAAACGTCCGGGTGACGTGATCTTTCCCTCTACCGCTGCGCAGACGGTGCGTGCTAGGCTCGCCGCAAGTTGCAGTTTGGTTTCCCTTGCAGTACAGAGCCTGCGGAGCATGTAACCCGCAGGCTTTTGTAGTTTTCAGACTTCTTGCAGGTTCTGGAGCAGGGCAACCCTTTGGCCCATAGGAGGGCTTATGGCTACCGGAACCGTCAAGTGGTTCAACGCTGAAAAGGGCTTCGGCTTCATCGCCCAGGACGGCGGCGGCCCGGATGTCTTCGTCCACTACTCCGCGATCAACGCGTCCGGGTTCCGCTCCCTCGAGGAGAACCAGGTCGTGAACTTCGACGTCACCCAGGGTCCGAAGGGCCCGCAGGCGGAGAACGTCACCCCGGCCTAGTCAGCCGCGGGTCGGCGATCGCGCACGACTCAGCAGTACCCAAGGAGCCCCGCCCCGTACGGTCTCGTACGGGGCGGGGCTCCTGCCTTTTCCGGCTCGACGGCGAGTCCCTCTGCGACGGCCGTCGCAGAGGGACTCGATCTCCGCCTCGGTGGCCGGCAGCCGGGCCGCCTCAGCGGGAGGACCAGCGCTCCCCGTCCATGAGGCCGCCGAGGCCGGTCCACGCGAAGTTCATCAGCAGGCCCGCAGCCTCCTTCGCCGACATCCCACCCGAGTCGTTCGACCACCCGGCGAGCGACTCGGCAGCCCCCACGAGAGCCTGCGCCAGCCCCTCGATGTCACGGTCGGCCAGCTCGCCGCTGCGGTGCGAACCCGCCGCCCTCGGCGCGGGGAGCGCCCCCTGACGGGCCGCCGCGCCGATCAGGACGGTCACGAACGCGGCGATCTCCTCCCGCATCTTCGAGACCTCCGCGGCGAACGGCTCCCCGTGCGTACGCGCCTGGCGGTGCAGCACGGACCAGCCGTCGGGATTCTCCTGGGTGTGCCGGAAGAACGCCTCCAGCCCCGCCCACAGCTGCTGGTCCGCCGTCAGCCCCGGCTGGATCGCTGCCTGCACGGCCTCGGTGAGCCGCTGCGCCTCACGCCTGATGCACGCGGTGAACAGCTCCTCCTTGGAGTTCAGGTACAGGTACACCAGGGGCTTGGAGACGCCGGCGAGCTCCGCGATCTCGTCCATCGAGGCCGCGCGGTAGCCGCGTTGCCCGAAGGTGTGCACGGCGGCGTCCATCATCTGCTGCTCGCGCACGGCGCGCGGCATGCGCTTGGCCCTCACGCCCTTCACAGCACTCATGTCAGTGTTCCTCCCGCCCCACGCCCTTACTCGGCAGTAAGCGTACGACCCTGGCAGATGACTGCGTCATGGCGGCGTTCATGGCCCGCATTAAGGTGCAGCCCGCGGGGCGGGGTCAACCGGCAACGACGGGTCTCGGCCGGATCGGCTCGGGGCGGCGAGCACGGCTGCGGACAGGTGTCCTGCCCGCATGCCGTGGGCCCCTCCCCGCGAAAGGGGAGGGGCCCACGGTCCTGTGCGCCGGCCGCTGTCGCGGCGGACCGGCTACGCGGAGACAGGCACCGCGACCTTCGGCTCCGCGCCCACGGCGGCGGAGTCGGCGGCCGGGTCGGCGTCGACCTCGGCGCTGTCGATCGGCGACGACGTGGCGGCGTTGTACGCGTCGCGGTCGAGGATCTGTTCGCGGGCCGCGACGATGACCGGAACCAGCGCCTGGCCCGCGACGTTCGTGGCGGTGCGCATCATGTCCAGGATCGGGTCGATCGCCATCAGCAGACCCACGCCCTCCAGCGGCAGGCCCAGCGTGGAGAGGGTCAGGGTCAGCATGACGGTCGCGCCGGTCAGGCCGGCCGTAGCGGCGGAGCCGACGACGGACACGAACGCGATGAGCAGGTAGTCCTGGATGCCGAGCTGGACGTCGAAGATCTGCGCGATGAAGATCGCGGCGAGTGCCGGGTAGACGGCGGCGCAGCCGTCCATCTTGGTGGTGGCCCCGAACGGGACCGCGAAGCTCGTGTAGTCCTTCGGCACGCCGAGGCGCTCGGTGACCCTCTGGGTGACCGGCATGGTGCCGACCGAGGAGCGGGAGACGAACGCCAGCTGGATGGCGGGCCAGGCGCCCCTGAAGAACTGGATCGGGTTGACCTTGGCGACGGTCGCCAGCAGCAGCGGGTAGACGCCGAACAGCACCAGGGCGCAGCCGATGTAGACGTCTGCGGTGAACGTGGCGTACTTGCCGATCAGTTCCCAGCCGTAGTCGGCGATGGCGAAGCCGATGAGGCCGACGGTGCCCATGGGCGCAAGGCGGATGACCCACCACAGGGCCTTCTGGAGCAGTTGGAGCACCGACTCGCTGAGGGCGAGGATCGGCTTGGCGCGGTCACCGAGTCCCAGGGCCGCGACACCGGCGACGGCGGCCATGAAGACGATCTGGAGCACTTCCAGTTCGGTGAACGGCGTGATGATGTCCGTCGGGACGATGCCGGTGAGGAAGTCGATCCAGCTGCCGGAGTTCTCCGGCTTCTGACCGTCCTGGGGCGTCAGTCCGGTGCCCGCGCCGGGGTTGGTGAGCAGGCCCAGCGCCAGGCCGATCGCGACCGCGATCAGCGAGGTGATCATGAACCACAGCAGTGTCCGCGTGGCCAGCCGGGCGGCGTTGTTGACCTTCCGCAGATTGGTGATCGACACCAGGATCGCGAAGAAGACGAGCGGCGCGACGGCCAGCTTGAGCAGCTGGACGAAGATCGAGCCGATCTGGTCCAGGGTGGTCTTCAGCCAGCCGATGTCCTGGCTGCGGGCTAGCCAGCCGAGCAGGACACCGAGGGCCAGACCGGCGACGATCTGGGCCCAGAAGGGAACCTTGGGTATTCGGGAACCGGAACCGGGCTGCTGGCCGGCGGCAGGGGCGGACGCGGTGGTCGCGGACACGGACGCACTCCAGTGATGGCGTGTGGGGAAGAACAGGGGACGGGGGTGCGGCGCCCGGGCGCGCGAAGGCGCGGTGCCGCAGTGTGATGCCGGGTTGCGCGGAGGACTACCGGCAACAGACCGCGGACATACAGCGGCACAGGTCGACATGCAGGCGCGCCACGAGCGGGGTGCTCGCGGCGTCGGAGGGGCGCACTGCTGTCGTCATGCGGAACACGTTAACACTTCAACTTATGGAACCTCAAAGCTGCCCTTTGGGCTCCAGCCTTCCCCTGTCCGGACGCGATCCGGAACGGCGCCGGCGGGCGGCGCCACCGTGGCGTCTGCCCCGGCCCGAGCCGGCTTGATGCCGGCGCGCGGACCTACCGGGTCGCGCCGTCCTCCTGGGTGCGGTTCGCGTCCAGGCGGGCCTTGACCCGGTCCACCTTGGGCGCGATCTGCTCGGACATCGCGTCGCGCTGCTTGCGCAGCAGGACGAAGCTGAGCGGCGCGGACATCACGAGGGCGAGCAGGACGACCCACACGAAGTTGGAGTCGCCGAGACCCTTGGGCAGGATGCCGACCTGCACGAGTCCGAGGACGGCGACGAAGCAGCCGACGAAGATCGTCAGTCGCAGTGCGGTGTACCGGATCACGGCACTCGTCCTTGCAGCGGGCACGGCGGGCCTTCTTCCTTCTGCGGCTTGGATGCCCGTCCAGTGAAGCATGCCGCGCAAACCGGTCAGCCGAGGGGCAGCAGCATGATGATGTCGTCGCGGTCGTCGCCGTCCGCGACCCTGATCGCGCCGGGCACCCGTCCGACTTCCTTGTAGCCGCAGGCGGCGTAGAAGCGGTCGGCGCCCGTGCCGCCGCGGCAGGTGAGCCGTATCGCCTCGATGCCGTCGAGGCCGCCGGCGGCCTCTGCCACGGCGGCCATCAGGTCGCGCCCGTAGCCCTTGCCCTGGTGCCTGGGGTGGACCATCACCGTGTAGAGCCAGACCCAGTGCGTCATCAGCCGGTGGGTGTTGTGCGCGAGGAACGCGGTGGCCGCGATGTCGCCGCGCTCGTCACGGCCGACGAGCAACCGCATCCGGCCTTCCGCGATGGCCGTGAGGTGCTTGCGCCACTCCGGCCGGATCTGCTCGGCCGTCACCGGCGGGACGAAGCCGACCGCCCCACCTGCGTTGCTGACGTCCGTCCAGAGGGCGATGACGCCGTCGCGCAGGTTGTTTCCGCCGGGCGGGTCGAGTTCGAAGGTGAGGGCCATGGAGGCAGGGTAGAAGACGAGAACCCGGGCTCGAGCCGGGGTTTCGCAGTTCGGGACGGGGCGGACCCCCGCCTCCTCAGACGCGCATGGGCTGCGGCGACTCGCGGCGGTCGGCGTCGGGGCCCGGGTACTCGCGGATGATCTCGTAGCGGGTGTTGCGCTCCACGGGGCGGAAGCCAGCGTCGCGGATCAGGTCGAGCAGATCGTCGCGGGTCAGCTTGTTCGGCGTGCCGTAGTTGTCCGCGTCGTGCGTGATCTTGTACTCGACGACCGAGCCGTCCATGTCGTCGGCGCCGTGCTGGAGGGCGAGCTGGGCGGTCTGCACTCCGTGCATCACCCAGAAGACCTTGACGTGCGGGACGTTGTCGAAGAGCAGCCGTGAGACGGCAAACGTCTTGAGCGCTTCCGCGCCGGTCGCCATCGTGGTGCGGGCCTGGAGCTTGTTGCGGACCTTGCCGTCCTGCATGTCCACGAAGTCGTGCTGGTAGCGCAGCGGGATGAAGACCTGGAAGCCGCCGGTCTCGTCCTGCAGTTCACGCAGCCTCAGCACGTGGTCGACGCGGTGCCTCGGCTCCTCGATGTGCCCGTACAGCATCGTGGACGGGGTCTTGAGGCCCTTCTCGTGCGCGAGGCGGTGGATGCGCGACCAGTCCTCCCAGTGGGTGCGGTGGTCGACGATGTGCTGCCGGACCTCCCAGTCGAAGATCTCGGCGCCGCCGCCGGTCAGCGACTCCAGGCCGGCTTCGATCAGCTCGTCGAGGATGTCGGACGCCGACATCCCGGAGATCGTCTCGAAGTGGTGGATCTCGGTGGCGGTGAAGGCCTTCAGCGAGACGTTGGGCAGCGCCTTCTTGAGCTCCGAGAGGGAGCGCGGGTAGTAGCGCCAGGGGAGGTTGGGGTGGAGCCCGTTGACGATGTGCAGCTCGGTGAGGTTCTCGCCCTCCATCGCCTTGGCGAGGCGGACGGCCTCCTCGATGCGCATGGTGTACGCGTCCTTCTCGCCCGGCTTGCGCTGGAACGAGCAGTAGGCGCACGACGCGGTGCACACGTTCGTCATGTTGAGATGGCGGTTGACGTTGAAGTGGACGACGTCGCCGTTCTTGCGGGTGCGCACCTCGTGCGCGAGGCCGCCGAGCCATGCCAGGTCGTCCGACCCGTAGAGGGCGATGCCGTCCTCACGGGTCAGCCGCTCACCGGCCCGGACCTTCTCCTCGAGCTCCCGCTTGAGTCCTGCGTCCACTGGGGCCGCCTCCCATACGTCTGCCAATCGGGCTCCGCCAACGGTATCCCTAGGCTTCTTCCGGCAGGTCGCCGACCCGGTTCTCCCACTTGGTGGAGAGCACGATCGTGGTGCGGGTACGGGAGACACCACGCGTCCCCGAGAGCCTGCGGATCGTCTTCTCCAGGCCGTCCACGTCGCTCGCACGCACCTTGAGCATGTACGAGTCGTCGCCCGCGATGAACCAGCAGTCCTCGATCTCCGCCAGGTCCTTGAGTCTGCGCGCGACGTCCTCGTGGTCGGCGGCGTCGGAGAGGGAGATGCCGATCAGGGCCGTGACGCCGAGCCCGAGGGAGGCGGCGTCGACGGTGGCGCGGTAGCCGGTGATGACGCCGGCCGCCTCGAGACGGTTGATGCGGTCCGTCACGGAGGGGCCGGAAAGCCCCACGAGCCGACCGAGCTCGGCGTACGAAGCCCTGCCGTTCTCGCGCAGGGCCTGGATGAGCTGCCTATCCACGGCGTCCATAGACTCAAGCCTTCCATTATTCAGC
Source organism: Streptomyces sp. NPDC027962 (assembly GCF_055566095.1). Classification (NCBI taxonomy): domain Bacteria; kingdom Bacillati; phylum Actinomycetota; class Actinomycetes; order Kitasatosporales; family Streptomycetaceae; genus Streptomyces; species Streptomyces sp. NPDC027962. The sequence continues at coordinate 1,723 of NZ_JBVHTA010000016.1, read as the reverse complement.
GATGCCGCAAGTTTACGTGTAGAATCTAAGGCACGCAGGGACGACACCCTGCGATTCATTCAAACGATCACAGTTGATCCCACAGGATCACGATCCATACAGGAGTTGACACTCACCGTGTACACGATCGAGATGGCCTACGCCCACATGCGACAGCTGCAGGAGCTGGCCAACCGCTCGCGTGCCCACCAGCCTTCTGCCGCCCGCAAGGTCGACCGGACCCGCGCGCCGCGCACCGGCAAGAAGCGCTAATCGCCTCCGGAGCCACCACCCAGCTCCCCCTCCCAACGGCGGTACAGCCGATGCGGCACCCCTGCCGCATCGAGCGCCCGCCCCGCGACGAAGTCCACCAGATCCTGGATGTGCGTCGCCCCCGCGTAGAACGCCGGAGAGGCGGGCAGCACCACGGCGCCCGCCTCGTCCAGCGTCACCAGGTGCCTCAGTGTCTGCCCGTTCAACGGCGTCTCCCGTACGGCGACCACCAGAGCGCGCCGCTCCTTGAGCGTCACGCTCGCCGCACGCTGCAGCAGATCCTTCGAGAGCCCGAGTGCCACCCCCGCCACACAGGCGGTGGACGCCGGCACGATCAACATCCCCTTGACCGGGTACGACCCCGACGACGGCCCGGCGGCGAGATCGCCGGCCGCCCAGTGCCGCACGTCCGTCACATCGACGTCGAAGCTGTCCGGCTTCCCGTCGGCTCCCCGGGACAGCCACTGCCGCAGGTCGTCCTGCCAGTGCGCGTCCCTGAAGGCGATACCGGTCTCGTCGAGCAGTGTCAGCCGCGAGGCCCTGCTGACCACCAGGTCCACGCTCTCGCCGGCGGCCAGCAGCCCGCGCAGCACGGCGGCCGCGTACGGCGTACCGGAAGCGCCGGACACCCCCACGACCCAGGGCCGACGACTGTTCACTTGGTTCTGCTCCACACCGTTGAGCCTATCCGGCGCCGCGGACCCGGAACTGAGCAAGGTGGGCGGCACGTTCTGGGAGCAAGGCGTACACACGGCGCAGGGGGCAGCGATGGCGCACACGGAATCCACCCAGTGGACCGGATCCGGCCGGGCAAAGGCCGCGGCCCTGCTCATGCTGGCCTGGGTGGCGCTGCTGTGGGCGCTGGAAGGGATCGACGTGGCCCTGGGCCACTCCCTCGACGCCTACGGCATCGTGGCCCGCGAGCCCGGTGAGCTGGCCGACGTGGTCCCTGCCGCGTTCATTCACTTCGGCTTCGCCCACATCGCCGCCAACAGCGTTCCGCTGCTGATCTTCGGCTTCCTCGCCGCCCTCGGCGGCATCCGCCGCTTCCTCGCCGTGTCACTGATGATCATCCTGGTGTCCGGCCTGGGCGTGTGGCTGTTCTCGCCGTCCGGTGCCAACACGGCCGGCGCGTCCGGTCTCGTCTTCGGCCTCTTCGGCTACCTCGTGGTGCGCGGATTCGTGGAGCGCAACGCGTGGCAGATTGCCGTCGGCCTGGCGGTCGGCGCGATCTGGGGCAGCTCGATCGGGTTCGGCATAGCCCCGACCGACACCGGCGTGAGCTGGCAGGGCCACCTCTTCGGCCTGCTGGCGGGGGTCACGGCGGCATTCCTCTTCCGCCGGCGCACTCCTGCCGGTTCAGGCTGGAGAACCCCGGGCTAGGGCGTGTTTCGAAAGTCCCGCCTGGCCCACGACGCCTGGCACGCACACTCGCTGCGTTGTCGGAGTCATCCAGGTACGTCCAGTACGA